>JAFGKA010000559.1 GCA_016928855.1 Phycisphaerae bacterium | reverse complement strand
TATGGCGTCATGGCGGAGGCGAACCGGGCACCGGGGCTCTATTCGCGTAGAGGGCGAAACGAGAACCCGGCCATCACCGTGTTTGAGGCGGTGGGATGACGTACGGATGGGCACCGTGTGGCGACGAGGGTCGCTCGGTGGGAACGAGATAAACGTGATAGCGGATAATTAGTGTCACAATGTATTTATTACAAAGATAGGCGATTAACGTAAAATTACAGCGTATACGATATAGCTGTATTGCCGTAACAACGAAACAGGTACGACGATGGGACTCATTGGAACAGCCTTACAGATCGGACGCAGTGCCCTCCTGAGCTATCAGAGCGCGCTGCAGATCGTGGGCAACAACATCAGCAACGCCGGCAGCGACGAATATACGCGGCAGAGCGCACGGCTGAGCCCGCAGATGGGCGCGTTCCTGCCCGAGGGCATGCAGGCCGGCTCGGGCGTGGCCTTGGTCGCGTTGCAGCGCAACGTCGATGAGTCCGTCGAGAACCGTCTTCGCCTCGGGCTCAGCGACCAGGGTACGGCGATGACCCAGCGGGAGGCCATCGGCCGGCTCGAGTCCGTTCTGAACGAGTTGTCGGATTACGATCTCTCGACCCTGCTCGAGCAGTTCTTCGGGTCGTTCTCGTCGCTGCAAAACAATCCGCACGACCAGAGCGCGCGCGGCATCGTGCTGACGGCGGGTGAGTCGCTGGTCAACGAGATCGGGCGGCAGTCGAAAGATGCGCTGACGCTTGTGGACGAGATCAACAAGGAACTGGTAGACCTCACGACGCAGGTGGACCGGATCGCGTCGGAGGTCGCCACGCTGAACGTGCAGATTGTCGAGGCGGAGTCCCGTGCGAGCGGCCAGGCGTCGGCCCTGCGGGATCAACGCGACTCCAAGCTGCGCGAACTCAGCGGCCTGATCGAGGTTCAGGTACGCGCCCAGGACAACGGGTCCATCAACGTCTACATCGGCAACGAACCGCTGGTGCAGGCCGGTCTGGCTCGCGGGCTGATTACCGAGACAAGGATCGACGCGGACGGCATCGAACGCGTCGAGGTTCAGTATGCGGATACCCACGGCGCGATTGCCCTTCTGGGCGGCCGTATCGAAGGTCTCGTGACGTCGCGGGACAGCTATGCTCTCGGGCACATGCGGGATCTCGACACGCTCGCGCGGAGCCTGGTCCACGAGGTCAACAAGGTTCACAGTCAGGGCCAGGGCCTCGTCGGCTTCACCGATGTGACCAGCACGAATGCCGTGGCGGACGTCGGCGCCGCGCTGAATACCGCGGCTGCCGGTCTGGATCTGACGCCGCGGACCGGTTCTTTCCAGATCTGGGTGACGGACACCACGACCGGTACGTCCGTGGCGACGACGATTCACGTGGACCTCGACGGCCTCAACGGCGACGACACGACGCTCGCGACGCTGGCGACGGCGATCGATGGCGTCGACAGCGTGACGGCGACGGTGCAGGCGGATCGACGCATACGGATTTCCGCGGCCAACGGATATGAGATCACGTTCGGGGAAGACAGTTCCCACGCGCTGGCGGCAGTGGGAATCAACACATTCTTCACGGGCCGCATGGCAACGGACATCAAGGTCAATCCGGTTCTCGCGGCGGACTCGCGTCTGCTGGCCGCGGCGAAGACGAACTTCGCCGGCGACAAGCCGGGCGACGGCGACAACGCCGGGGCGATTTCCGAAGTCGGCCGGCAGACGACCGCGACCCTGAACGGACTGAGCGTGGTGGAATTCTACAATCGCGTCGCGGGCAACGTTGCGACCAACGGGTATGCCGCCCGGGCCGCGCAAAGCGCCACGGATGCGATCATGGCTTCGCTGCAGGCGCAGCGGGAGAGCCTCAGCGGCGTCAGCCTCGATGAGGAGGCGCTGCAATTGGTCAGGATGGAACGGGCGTTTCAGGGCGCTGCACGCTACGTGAGCGTCGTGGACGAGTTGATCAACGAACTGTTGGCCATCGCACGGTAGAGGCCGTGGGTGGTGTGAGTAGACCGGTGTATCCATGGCGGTGACCCCGATCAACTTCAGTCGTGTGAGCCATAATCTTCGGACGATGTCCCTGCTGGACTCGCTCCGCAAGAACACGATGGCGCTGTTCGCGGAACAGAACCGGCTCTCGACCGGTAAGCTGCTGAACGCGCCGAGCGATGATCCGGTCGCCGCCTCCAAGGCACTGAATCTGACCCAGATCCTGGATCGCCAGGAGCAGGTGCTCTACAACATTCGCCACGCCGACTCGTTCCTCGCGGCCACCGACAACGAAGTGAGCCAAATCAGCGATCTGCTGCTGGAAGCCAAGACCATTGCGAGCGACATGGTCAACTCCGTCGTGCTGCCGGAGGAGCGGGAGGCCAAGGTGGAAGTGATCAAGTCCATCGTGGCCCAGCTCATCGCCGTGGGGAATCGGACGTACAACGGCGTTCAGCTCTTCGCGGGCAAGAAGACGCTCTCGTCGCCGTTTACCCGCGAACTCGGCGGCGTGACCTTCACCGGTGATACCACGGCGTTGAACGCGAAAATCGGCGGCGCCGAAGATGCCGTCATCAACCTGACCGGCGCCGAACTGTACGGCGTCACGACTGGTCAGGTGCTCGGGTACCAGAATCTGGAGCCGATACCGCTGCCCGAAACACGGCTGGTGGACCTGAAGGGCGCGACCGAACTCGGCATCCGGCTTGGCCAGTTCCAGGTGCTCGAGAACGGAGGCGCTACGGCATTCACGGTCGATGTGACCGGTGCCGACTCGCTCGGCAATGTCGTGGCCGCCATCAACGCGGCTTCGGCGGACGCCGGCGCGACGGTCACCGCGAGTGTCCTGGGCACCGGAATCCGGCTGACGTCCGGCGGTGGCTTCGACATCGAGGTCCGTGACTCCGGCAACGGCACGGTCGCTTCCGATCTTGGGATCCGGAAGACGGCGATCGCGGGTGTGCCGCTCGACGGCGACAACCTGCACGCCAAGCTGGTGAATACGACGCCGGTCCCTGCCCTCGGGGGTGGCACGATGCCCGCGTTGGTGACGCCGATTCGCATCACCAACGGAACCCTGTCGGCGGATATTGACCTGGGCGGCGCCCAGAGCGTTCAGGACATTCTCAATGCGATCAATACGGCGAAGGTAGCGGTCCGTGCGGTCATCAACGATACGCAGGACGGCATCAACGTCATCAATCTGCTCAGCGGCCAGGAGATGCGGATCGCGGATGTCGGTGGCGGAACCACCGCGGAAGACCTTGGCATTCGTACGCTGCATGCGGACACGAGTCTGGCGGACCTCAATCATGGCGATGGCGTCAGTAGCGAGGTTGGCAAGCCGGACTTCCAGATCGTCGGCCGTGACGGCACGACGCTCGTCGACGTCGACGTCAGTGGGGCCACGACGATTCAGGACGTGATCGATGCGATCAATGCGGCCGGCGGCGGCGTGATCACCGCCTCGCTGAATCCGGACGGCACGGGGCTGCGCATCGACGATGCGACCGGCGGCGCCGGGGTGATTCGTGTTCAGCGGCTGAACGGCTCGTTTGCGATGGACGGCCTCGGATTGAACAAGACATCGGTGGCCGGGGATGCGTTCCTGATCAGTGATGACGTCGCGGGTGTCCGGCCGAAGAGCGTGTTCAGTGTTCTGCTGGATCTCGAAGCGGCTTTGCAGCAGGACGACACGCAGGCCATCAATCGGGCGGGCCAGGAACTCGAGACGTTCGTCACCAGCACTGTGCGGGTCCGCGGCATCGTGGGCTCACGGGCCCAGGCGATGAGCGAGCGTGTCCTGTTTACCGAGGATGCGGTGCAGGCCACGCGGACTTTGCTGAGCCAGGTGCAGGATCTGGATTACACCGAAGCGGTAACGCGATTTCAGCAGGCGCAGACGGCGCTGGAAGCAAACCTGATGACTGGTTCGCGGCTGCTGACGATTTCGCTGTTGGATTTCTTGGGGTGAGAGAAGCCGTTGGCACGGCAGTGAGGGGTCTGGCGCTGGGGGCTGCCGACTCGATCTTCGACCCGGTCGAGTGTGGCGGGACGGATTGCCCGTCCAAAGGGCGGACGGGCTGCGGTTTAGGAAGACGCGCGTTGCGAGCGTCCCGAGTAGTATGGATCGAACGGTGATGTTCCGGGCACTACGGATGGTGCCCGTCGCCGGACGGTTGGGACGATCGGCAACGAATCCGAACAGGATGGGTCGCTCGTGGGAGTGCCGCGATGATTATCGAAACGTCGCGCTTTGGACCAGTGGAGGTGGATGAGACGCGACTGATCCGGTTTTCGAAGGGCCTGTTAGGCTTTCCGGACAATCGGGAGTTCGCGCTCATCCAGACTGGAGAGAAGAGCGGATTCTATTGGTTGCAGGCGGTCGGGCGCCCTGAACTGGCGTTCGTCGTGTGTGATCCCCGCCTGTTTGTTCCAGACTATTCGGTTCCGATTAAGCCGGAAGAGCTTCGCGCTATCGGCTTGGAGGACCCGAGCGGGGCCCAGGTTTTCGTGATTGTCAACAAGGTCAATGACCTTTTGACGGGCAACCTGCAGGGCCCCTTGGTCATCAATATTGAGACGCGGGATGGCAAGCAGCTCGTGCTGTCTGATCGGCGCTTCTCGACGCGCCATCCGCTCATGACGCTTCCACGGAAGGAAGTGGCCGTGAGCAGGACAGCGTAGGACGAGCGGGCTGGCCGGCCTGTTCGAACGACCGCTATAATTCGGTGTCGATACCGTCGTTCGAGCGAGTGGCCACCCGATCCGCGTCATGTGGGCTGCTTAGCCGGGTACTGCGTACAGCGGTGTTCCGCCGCACCGTTGTCGGGCGATTCGCCCGCATTGGGCTCGTGGAGAGCCATACGGCTATGGCAGCGGTACGTACGAAGCATCGGCATGGCCAAGGAAGGAGCCGAGGATGTTGGTGCTATCCAGACAACGCGATGAAACGATCATGATCGGTGATGAAATCGAGATCACGGTCGTGGACATTCGCGGTGAGAAAGTCCGGCTGGGGATCAATGCCCCGCCGGAGATCAGCGTGCATCGTAAAGAGGTATGGGAGGCCATCCAGCGCGAGAATCGCGCTGCCGCGATGGTGAAACCAGAAGACATTGCCAATGTGGCCGGCAACGCGAAAGAACGAACGGGTTTGCGCAAGAAGCGCTGACCGCCGGCCCGCCGTTGGGACCCGACCGGCCGGGGTCCTGGCGGTGGAAAGCCCGCGAGACGCGGGTCATTAGCCACGATTCAATCAAGGAGGATTGCAATGGCTAGAATCAACACCAATGTGCCGGCCCTCGTGGCGCAGACTCGCTTGCGCCGATCCCAGCGCGACCTTCAGGTTTCGCTTGAGCGGCTGTCCAGTGGTCTCCGCATCAATCGCGGTGCGGACGATCCGGCTGGTCTGATTGCCTCGGAAAACCTTCGATCCGAGATCGCAGGTGTGACCCAGGCCATCGACAACTCGCAACGGGCCATTAACGTGATTGCCACCGCGGAAGGGGCACTCAACGAAGTGGCGGCGTTGCTGGTCGATGTCCAGGGGCTCATCGTCCAGGCAGCCAATGAGGGCGCCCTCTCCGATGAGGAGATTCGTGCGAACCAGTTGCAGATCGACTCGGCCGTCGAGTCCATCACGCGGATTGCGAATACGACCTCGTTTGCGGGTCGCCGCTTGTTGGATGGTTCGCTGAACTACGTGACCAGTGGGGTTTTGCCGGCCGCCATCGACACACTGCACGTGCATGGCGCGCAATTCGGCACCCAGACCAACGTGCCGGTCGGGGTCGTCGTGACCCAGTCGGCCCAGAAGGCGCAGCTCCAGTTCCGGCAGAGCGCGGTCGCCGCCGCGGTGACCGTGGAGGTCCGGGGCAACGCGGGCGCCGTCACGCTCGTCTTCAATGCGAGCACCACGCCGGCGCAGATTGTTCAGGCGGTTAACATCGCCAGCGACGCGACGGGCGTGACCGCGGCGCTGATCAACGCCGGCAACCCGGCTTCGGGTGTGGTGTTTACCAGTGCGGGTTATGGGGCGAAGTCGTACGTGGCGGTGGAGGCGCTTCCCGGGCCCGGCTCGGGCAGTTTCGCCACCACGAACACCACCGGTGTGGCCGACACGCGCGACGAGGGCCAGGATGCCGAAGCGAGCATCAACGGCGCTCGCGCGACAGGCGACGGGTTGGACCTCGTCCTGAACACGACGACGCTGGATCTGTCGTTGACGTTGGACGAAGCCTTCGGCATTGGATCGACCAACTTCGCGATCACCGCGGGCGGCGCTCTGTTCCAGCTTGGCCCGCGGGTCGACACCAATCAGCAGACCAACGTCGGTATTCAATCCGTGGCGGCCTCGCGCCTCGGTAACGGCGTGGTCGGCTTTCTGTCGGAGATTGTCGAGGGTGGCGGCAAGTCGCTCGTGGACGGCAAGGCGAGAGAATCCTCGGAGATTGTCAACGAGGCGATTCGGCAGATATCGGTCCTGCGTGGGCGTCTCGGCGCTTTCGAGAAGAACACGCTGCAGACCAATATCAATCAGTTGCAGATCACTCACGAGAACCTGACGGCCTCGGAGTCGGTCATTCGGGATACGGACTTTGCGGCGGAAACCTCGCTGTTGACCAGGAATCAGATTCTGATTCAGGCGGGCACAAGCGTGCTGGCCCTGGCCAACAGCACACCGCAGAGCGTCCTGGCATTGCTCGGCGGCTAGCCGCGCGCCAGGATATTGAATCGGTGACAGCGAGAGGCGCCCCAACCGGCGGTGCCTCTCGCTGTCGCCCTGTCGCGGTGGGCACATGCCTCGGCGCGGGCTCATCGACCGATGCCGGCTCGCGTGAGGCGTTCGTTTCGTGCGCCGTTATCGCACCCTGCGTGCGATGCCTCGTGAAGCGCCACGGCGGCGACAGGCACTTCTTCCGGCATTTTTTCGAAGAAACTGGTTTTCGGTCCCTCGCGCACTTGTCCGGTAAAATGCGTCCGCGCGCTTGCGCGAGATGCCCGTTTCACTTATTGGACAAGGCGCATGTTACGATAACTTTCACTCACGAAAACGCCCGAGAACGGGGGTGCCCGAATAATCTAAAGCACGTTATCTGTCATGACGATTCGTGCACTGTTGTTGGCGGGAAGCCGGATTCAGGCTTGGCCCGCCAGCGCGAGTGGATCGAGCGGGAGACCTTCCGGTTACGATCCACGGCCCCGAAAGGGGTTGACGGAGGAGCAAAAGCCGCCGATTCGGGCGTATACCTCGGGGGTTGCACACCGGAAACGGGCGGAACGGAATCGAGAAGCAGTAGCCCGCGCGACGGGTTGGTTATAGGGACCAATCGCCTGCGCACTCGCCGTCGGGTAGGGGTTTTAGAATCTCTGAAGACGAGCGGCAGGGGGGCTGCCGCAGTCGGCACAATCAGCCCGGCAAGAGTCAGGAGGCACGCACGCAATGATTACGATCAACACAAACACCTCGTCGTTGGTGGCATCTCGAATTCTCACCAACAACACCCAACTGATGAACCGCACGCTCGAGCGATTGAGCACCGGTTATCGGATCAACCGCGGGGCGGACGATCCGGCCGGCCTGATCGCGTCAGAGACCCTCCGGTTCGAGAAAGAAGCGATCAACGCTTCGATCGAAAACGCCGGTCGGGCCGATAACGTGATCAGCGTGGCGGAAGGCGCTCTCCAGGAGGTCAGCACGCTGCTGGTGTCCCTGGAAGACCTGGTCGACCGTTCGGCCAATCAATCGGGTCTCAGCGCCGCGGAGCTGCAGGCGAACCAGCTCCAGATCGACGCGATTCTGCAATCCGTTGACCGGATTGCGACCACGACGACGTTCGCGGGCAACAAGCTGCTCGATGGTTCTATGGCCTATACCACATCGGGTGTGGCCAGCGCCAACCTGGCGAACGTCCAGGTCAATTCGTCCCGCGCGGCACCGGGCGCGACCCGGTCGGTCGAGGTCGCCGTGACGGCGTCGGCGCAGAAGGCCACGCTGACACACACCACGGCCGCGGGCACGCTCGCTGGCGCTGTAACGATCTCCATCGGCGGCAACAAGGGCGTGGATACCTTCAGCTTCGCCAGCGGTACGGCCGTGAGTTCGGTGGCGGCCGCCGTGAACCTGTCGACCAACCTGACGGGTGTGACGGCGACGGTCACGAGCAGCACGATCCTCACCTTACAGAGTTCGAAATACGGCAGCAGCGAGTTTGTCAGCGTCGAGGCGCTCAGCGGTACATTCACCGTTACCGGCGGAACGAGCCCGACGAAGGACACCGGCGTGGACATCAGCGCCACGGTGAATGGCGTTACTGCCGACACGAGCGGTCTGGAAGCGTCCGTCCGAACCGGATCTCTCGATCTTGATCTGATCGTGACCTCGGGGTACGGCAACGGAACGATCGCGCTGAATACGACGACAACGTTCTCCATTACCGGCGGCGGTGCGACGTTCCAGATCACACCGGATCTGTCACTCGCCGGCCAGGTGGCCGTGGGTCTTCAGAACACGACCACGACCGGTCTCGGCGATTCTGTCACCGGCTTCCTCTCGACCCTCAAGAGCGGTGGCACGAATGCCATGAGTACTCAGAACTTCACGACAGCGCAGGAGATCGTGCGGCTTGCCGGTGAGCAGGTTGCCTCGCTCCGTGGCCGACTGGGCGCGATCCAGCAGAATACGCTGGCGCCAACGATCAACTCGTTGAAGGTTGCCTTCGAGAACGTGTCCGCTGCGGAGAGCGCCATCCGGGATGCTGACTTCGCGGAGGAGACGAGCAACCTGACCCGGGCTCAGATCCTGGTGCAGTCATCCACCGCGTCTCTGCAGTTAGCCAACCGAGCCCCGCAGAACGTTCTGGCACTGCTGGGGTAAGCGGTTCCGAGGCGGCCGTTCAGGCCGTGTGACACCTGACTTCAAGCCGACGCGGGCGTCCGTCGAACGACGGGCGCCCGTCGTTTTTTTGGCACGGTGGGTGCCGCCTGTTTCACGTTTCGGAGGTCGTTTTCGAGCAGCTCGGCTCACCAGGCGGACTCGAATGTGTCGCGCGTCACTGTGCGGTGCAAGCGGGGCCGGCGCTGCTGGTTCTTCTTTGGACGGGCATTTTCTTCAAAGCCATGCACTCGGGGCGTGGGTCGTTCGTCCGGTCCCGCGTCGTCCGGAAGGCCTCCACATGGGAGAACCGGAGCTTCGAGTCGGCTGGCGGGTGCACCGGGCGGCGGTGTGTTTGGAGAGATTTCCATGTTTTCGACAAAATGTGGTGCTGCGACTGCGTGATGGACCTGGCTGGCTGGCTTGCGCCAGCGTCCGAGAATATCGGCTGCGGGGGCGGCGGAAGACCGGGACGGGGCGGCTTGCCCGGTGTGGGGGGGGCGGGCGATGGACCGATAACGTGCAGGGATGCACGTCGCGTGCGGAACGGCGGATATCGGGCCAGAAATATCTAAAGGCCCCCCCATAAATATGTCGAAGTCCCGTGTGCTGGACCAGAGGCCCCCCAAAACGGGCCTCAAAACGAAAAAAGTGCGAACGACTCAAGTTCGCCGACGCCCCGCCGATATTAGGGGCAGTGGGACACATAAGGGAAAGAAGCGGCCGAGAAGGACTCTTGGCTTGACTGAATGCGATCGATGGGTGTCGGTTGTACACAGAGCTGACCGAATCGATCGTAGCCCGCAAGATGGGTGGTGGAATCCACGACTGGCGGGGCGGTGAACCGTCCGGTTGACTTGTCGATCGGACACTCGGGCTGCAAGGCTGCCGCCTGAGGGGCGCAAGAACGGAAACTTGCTCCCCGATCGTCACGGAGGATACCATGAGTCGTATCAACACCAACATTCCTGCCCTTCAAGCCACTCACCGGCTGATCGCCAACCAATCGGATCTGACGACCCGACTCGAGCGATTGAGCACCGGGTTGCGGATCAACCGAGGCAAGGACGATCCGGCAGGCCTGATCGCGTCCGAGACCTTGCGGAATGAGATCCGCGGGATCGAGGCGGCGCTCAGCAACTCTCAGCGCGCGATCAACGTCCTTTCCGTGGCGGAGGGGGCGTTGAATGAGGTGTCGTCGTTGCTGCTCGATATGCAGCAACTGATCGTCACGAGCGCGAACGATGGCGCCATTTCCGACACGGAGCTTCAGGCGAACCAACTGCAAATCGATTCGATCCTCGAGAGTATCGATCGAATCGCGAACACGACGCAGTTCGGTGGCGACAAGCTCCTGAACGGAGAGATGGCCTACACGCTCTCCGGCGTCAACTCGAACAACATTGTCACCGTGACGACCTTCGGTGCGCGCCTGCCGGACAACGCGAGTCGCAGTGTTCAGGTGGAGGTTACAACGTCTGCACAGCAGGCGCTGTTGTCCTACACCGGCGCGACCGTGAGCCAGAACGTCTCGTTCGAGCTGGCCAGCGAATCGGGGCTCGAGGTCTTCTCGTTCGCCAGTGGCACGTCGATCGCGAACATCGCGACAGCCGTCAACGGCGCGACGAGCCTGACGGGTGTGACGGCATCGGCAACGGCTACGACACTGACGCTCACCAGCACCAACTACGGCACCGATGCGTACATCAGCGTCAAGGCGCTGGATGGTGATTTCATTGCGACGCAAGGAAGCAGTACGACCGATCGCGGACAGAACGCCGGCGTGCTGATCAACGGGCAGTCCGCCTTCGTCAAGGGCAAGACCGCCAGTCTCCGGGCCAACGGATTCGACGTGGTGGTGGACCTGACGGCGGCGTTCGCGACGCTTGCCGGCTCGGCCACGACCTCGTTCCAGATCACCGGTGGCGGCGCCAAGTTCCAGATCGGACCGGATGTGAACACGGCCGGCCGGGTGGACATCGGGATTCCTTCGGTCTCGATCTCGAACCTCGGCAACAACGACGTCGGGTATCTGAATACGGTCAAGTCCGGCGGCGTCAACTCGGTCATCAGCAAGAACTACCAGACGGCCGAGGAGATTCTGGACGAGGCGATCAGCCAGACGGCGATCATCCGCGGCCGGATCGGCGGGCTGCAGAAGAACCAGATTGAATCGAACGTCAACAGTCAGCGGGTCGCGCTGGAAAACGTGACGGCGGCCGAGTCCGTGATTCGTGACGCGGATTACGCCTCGGAAGTGTCCAAGATGACCCGGTCGCAGATCCTGGTGCAGAGCACCACGCAGATCCTGGGCCTTTCGAACCAGCTTCCGCAGAGTGTCTTGTCGCTGCTCGGATGATGCCGGGCAGTCAAGAATAGAGTTGTCATCACAGGTTTGTCGCCCAGAGACGCATGGACGGGTTTCTGGGCGACTTTTTTGCGCCCGTTTCGCCGCGCGGCCTGACGGCGTCGGCCGGCAGGTCCGGTAACTCGTGAATTCGGCCGGGTTTCCGTACGCTTCCACGTCAAGGGGCTCTGCTCCAAATACCGATATCTATATCTGAGGGCATAGCCGGCCGCATTGCCGGGAAAGCGGTGCTGCGCGGCGAGGGAGGGCATGCGGCGGTCGCACGATGGCGGCCGTCCGTCAGAGGGTTCATCATGAGCATCACGACTGGTGTGGGTTTGTTGTCGGGGCTGCCGATCGCCGAGATCATCGACAGCCTCATGAACATCGAGGCCCGGCCCAAGACCCAGCTCGAGACGCGGGTCAGTGAGGTCAAGGCCCAGCGCACGGCCTTTCTCGAACTCTCGGCACGGCTTCGGGCGATCAAGAATGCCGCCGCGCGTTTTGATGAACTTTCGTTCTTCCGGTCGTCGAAGGCCACCAGCTCGGACGCCAACGTGCTGAGCGCCACGGCCGCGGAAGGCGCGGTCGCGGGGACCTACTCGTTTCAGGTGCACTCGCTGGTCACCAACCACCAGTTGATTTCGGCCGGGTTTGCCGATGGCGACGAGACCCCGGTTGGCGGCGGAGTCATGACACTTGAGCTGGGCGAGGGTTCTCTGAATCCGGCCACGTCGCTCGATCTACTGAACGACCAGCGGGGCGTGCAGCGCGGGACCGTCCGGGTGACGGATCGCAGCGGCCGCACGGCGGATATCGACCTGACCACCGCGCTGACGGTGGACGATGTGTTGGAAGCCTTCAACTCGCGGACGGACATTCGCGTTGAGGCGTCTGTCCGTGGTGATCAGATCGTTGTGCGGGACACCTCGGGCGGAACCGGCGTATTCGCTGTCTCCGATCTCGGCCGCGGCCAGACGGCTTCTGACCTGGGTATTGCAGCGGCGGTGGATGGCAACGAGATCGTCGGCAATCCGGTTCTGGCGCTGGGGTCCGGCACGGCCCTGGGGGTGTTGAACGACGGCAATGGCGTACGCCGGCACGGTACGGCGGATGATTTCGAACTTGTCCTGGGCAGTGGCAAGCGGCTTCGGGTCAGTCTGTCCAGCCGCCTCGACTTTGCGACGAACCTCAGTCAGCTCAACAACGGACAAGGGGTACGGCTCGGCACGATCCGGGTGACCAATCGCGCGGGCCAATCGGCCGAGGTCGACCTGACGTCGGCCCGGAGCCTACAGGATATCTCCGATCGGATCGGGGCGGCCGAAGATGACAGCGGCCAGAGCCTGAATGTGTCCGTGGGGCTCGTCAACTCGAGCCTGCAGATCATCGACGGTTCCGTTACGGAGGGCCAAACGGCGACGTCCAACCTGATCATCGAGGACGTCAGCGGTTTCGCGGCCCAGGATCTGGGCATCCTTGTCGATACAGAGTCGGCCGGCGCGCGCGGCGCGGAGATCCATCGGGTGCGGACGATTGGTGACGTCCTCCGCGCGATTACGTACGCGCGCGAGGTGGATGCCGAGGGCAAGACCGTAGCCGGACAGTACAACGATGGTGCGCTCGTGGCCTCTGTTTCGGCGGATGGCGCCCGGCTGGTCCTGACGGATACGACGGGTGGGCCGACGACCATCACCCGTCTGAACAACTCCCAGGCGGCCGTGGATCTGGGGATCCTCGACGCGGAAACGGGGCAGCTCGCGTCCAATCGGATTCTGGCCGGGCTGAATACGGTTCTGCTCAAGTCGCTCAACGGTGGCAGCGGGGTCCGGACCGGCGCGATCGAGATTACCGCCGGCGACGGCACCATCACGTCCATCGACCTGAGCGGCGCGGAGACGGTACAGGATCTGCTCGACGCTTTCAACGCCGATTCGGCGATGACGAAGGTTCGTGCCGAACTGAGCGAGGCGGGCCTGGGCATCGTGGTGCGCGATCTGTCGGGTGGTTCGGGCGCCCTGGCGATCAACGATCTGTCCGGCCATGCCGCCGAGGATCTGCACCTGAACACCAGCGCGGCCGGTCAGCTCTCAAGCGGTAACCTGCAGCGTCGGTACATCAATGAAACCACGACGCTTGCGAGCCTCAACGGCAAAGAAGGCGTTCGGTTCGGCCAGTTCCGAATCACAAACAGCGCCGGTCTCACGCAGACCGTGACACTGGACGGTACCCGGCACGAGAGCATCGGCGACGTTCTCAAGGAGATTAACGGGCTGAGCGGGTTCGGCGTTGTCGCGCGGATCAACGACACGGGTGATGGGATCGTCCTGGAGGATAGCGCTGGCGGCGGTGGCCTGCTCAAGGTCGAGGATGTGGGGACCGGGCAGACCGCAGCCGACCTGAATATCGCCGGCGAGGCCGCTGAAGGCGAGACGGCGATCGACGGGAGTTACGAACTCCGCATCACGGTGGATGTCGGCGATACGCTCTCGGACGTGGCGGACAAGATCCGCGCGGCGACCGATCGCGTGTCTGTTTCGGTCATCAACGACGGCAGCCAGGTCGCCCCGTACCGGCTTTCCATCGCATCCCGCGTCCAGGGGACACCCGGGCGCGTGTTGATCGACGGAGGCGGGACAGGCTTGTCCTTCGCGACACTCGTCGAGGCGAAGGACGCGATGGTATTCTTCGGGCCGGCGGATTCGCCGAACTCAATCCGACTCATAAGCTCCACAAACACGCTGACTGGGTTCGTCAAGGGTGTGACGGTCAATCTCACCGGCACGTCTGACAAGGCCGTTGAGGTCACCGTGGCCAAGGATGTGGACAAGCTCGTCAACGATGCCAAGGTCTTCGTTGAGACGTTCAACGATGTGATCGATCGGATCAACGCGCTGACCAAGTACGACGAGACCTCGAACACGCGCGGTCTGCTGATGAGTGATTCGGCGGTCAATACGATTCGCGATCGACTTTATCGAATGATCACCAGCAGCGT
>JAFGKA010000072.1 GCA_016928855.1 Phycisphaerae bacterium | reverse complement strand
GTGGACAGGCCGCGCCTGCGGAGACCTGCGGACCCGCATTCTCGGCCGCGCCAAGGGGGTGCGGCAGAAATGTGGGTAACAGCAAGCCCTGTGAGCAGTGTCTTATAAAGGTCAAATCGCCGCGACTGCACCGATCCGCGCGCGGACCGCGAGCGGGCCGAGGTCGGCCGATCGCGGATTGAATGTTCGTTGCAGGGGAAGCGGGCTACGCGGGCTTGACTTCGATCGCGTCGCCGATGCTGGCCAGATCCTTGATCACGTCGATCGACGCGACGATCTTGCAGGTGGCGCCGGCTTCAAGCTTGTACGGCCGCAGTTGGGCAGGCCGGTCGCCCCAGGGGCGCCCGCCGCGCCGGTCGAACCGCACGGGCCGGCTCTTCTTCATGCGCTTGAGTTCCGTCGCATGGCCCTCGTCCTTCCGGAATAGCCGGTCGAGGGTCTTGACGGCCGCTTCCCGCTTCGGCCGACGAATAACTTTGACTTCCACCATCGTTCCCGGAGCCACGTCGATCGCCATGATTCGTTCCGCCTTGTTGATTCCGACCAACCCAAAACAAAGAGCCCCAGAGTATACGCGATTCGTCCATGCGATGCCAGTGCCAACGAGGGCATATGGCACATGATTCGTAACGTGTTATTTGGAAATGAGTTATGAGCGACTTGG
This sequence comes from Phycisphaerae bacterium, assembly GCA_016928855.1. Taxonomy (GTDB): domain Bacteria; phylum Planctomycetota; class Phycisphaerae; order UBA1845; family PWPN01; genus JAFGKA01. Next base: position 2,575 of record JAFGKA010000072.1, on the reverse strand, counting down.
CGGAGGCGGGCCGGCTCGGGCGGCGCGCGGACCACGGGCAGGACCTTTCCGTCCGCATATGCCCTCCGGCCGGGCCATCGTCGGGCGAGCCGCCAGTGTCCGCGCCGCCAGCGGGCCCGGCCCGCGGTGGGCGGGCGAGAGTATGCGCCTTGCCAAGCGACCTCCAGTGGGGCTAAAGAGAGGTGTGCCGCGGGCGGCCCGCTTCGCGGATCTGGCCCGGGGCGGCGCGAGTCGGTCGGTCAAGCTTTCGGCAGAGGACTCAATCCATGGCGGAACAGGCATCCACGCGAGAAGCACAGGTGGTCGTGATTGGTGCGGGGCCGGGCGGTTATGCCGCAGCGTTTTGTGCGGCCGATCTCGGCTTGCGGGTCACATTGGTCAATGAGACCCACGAGCTTGGCGGTGTCTGCCTGCAGCGAGGGTGCATACCGTCGAAGGCGCTGCTGCATGTGGCGAAGCTCCTAAACGAATCGCGCGAGGCCGCAGCCTGGGGGTTGCGTTTTGCCGAGCCCGAGATCGACATCGAAGCGTTACGCGGTTGGAAGCAGGGCGTGGTCGATCAGCTCTCGGAAGGCGTGGCGGGTCTGGCCAAGCGCCGTGGCGTCGAGGTCATTCAGGCTCGCGCGAGCTTCGTCGATTCGCAGACGCTCAAGCTCGAGGGCCCGCAGGGTGGCTCGTTGCGTTTCGAGCATGCAATCCTGGCGGTCGGTTCGGTGCCGGCGATGCCGAAGCTGTTTCAGATTGACGATCCGCGCATCATGGACTCGACCGGCGCGCTGGCGCTGGCGGACGTGCCGAAGCGGCTTCTGGTCGTTGGTGGCGGATACATCGGCCTTGAGATGGGCTCAGTCTATGCGGCGTTGGGCAGCCGGGTCGTTGTGGTCGAGATGCTCGATGGGTTGCTGCCGGGGGCGGATCGCGACCTGGTACGCCCGTTGGAAGCGAGGCTGCGGAAGCAGTTCGAAGCGATTCATCTCCATACGAAGGTGACGGGCGTACGGGCCGAGGCTGGTAGCATCGTCGCCACGCTCGAAGGCGAGGGCATCGAGCCCGAGCAGACGTTTGATCGCGTGCTCGTGGCGGTGGGGCGGCGGCCCAACAGCGCGGGCATCGGCATCGAGAACACCCAGGTTGTCGTGGATGAGCGAGGATTCGTCGAGGTCGATGAGCAGATGCGGACAGCCGACCCGCACATCCTGGCGATCGGGGACATCGCCGGCGAGCCGATGCTGGCGCACAAGGCGTCGCACGAGGCGAGGGTGGCGGCCGAGTTCCTGGCGGGCCAGCCGGCATGCTTCGACAAGGTCGCGATCCCGGCGGTGGTGTTCACCGACCCGGAGCTGGCCTGGTGTGGGCTGACCGAAACCGCGGCCAAGGCTGCCGGTCGCGAGGTGAAAGTAGCGAGGTTTCCGTGGGCCGCGTCGGGCCGGGCGTTGACGCTGGGCCGGACGGAGGGTGTGACGAAGCTGATCTTCGATCCGGAGACCGAGCGCATCCTGGGCGTGGGGATTGTCGGTGTCGGGGCCGGCGAGCTGATCGCCGAAGGGACGCTCGCGGTCGAGATGGGCGCGGTAGCGCACGATGTCGCCGAGACAATCCACGCCCATCCGACGCTCTCAGAGACGGTTGGCGAGGGCGCCGAGGCTTTCCTGGGCAGCGCCACACACATCTACACACGGCGACGGTAGCGGGACGCCGCCCCTTAGGCCGTTGCGCGGGGGCCGGGTTTGGACACCGTGGACCGTGGCGCGTATGATACCGGCCGTCCTGGCGCGGTAGTTGACGGAACGGCATCCCCGTTCCCTGAGAAGAAACCCGATTATTGCATTTCTGACGGAGGTCCAACATGGGCCGCACCGCCTCGGTGGTCTTCGTATTTTGTGTTGGCATCTTTGTGGCGTTTGTCGCGGCCCAGGTGCCCACGGATTCGTTTGAAGGACGTGCGATCGAAGCGGTTCAGATCGAGGGGCTCGACCTGATCGACGAGGGGTATGTCCGCGGCCAGATTCGCACGCGCGCCAGTGAGAACTACTCGGCGACACGGGTGGCCGAGGATGTGAGCCGGCTTCTGCGGACGGGCCGATTCCTCGACGCACGGGCGATGCCGCGACTCGAGGACGACCGCCTCATCGTCACCTTCACGCTGCGCGAGAAGCCGGTCGTGCAGAGCATCGAGATCGTCGGCAACGTGAAATACTCGACGAAGGACCTGCTTAAGGAAGTCGAATTTGTCGTCGGCGACCCGGTCGACCGGTTCCTGGTGAGCCAGTCGCGCGAGCAGATCGAGCGGAAGTACAGGGATGGTGGCTATGCCTACGCCGAGGTGACCGTCGACGAGGCCGCGCTGAGCGAGTCGCAGCGCGTGATCTTTCAGATTACCGAAGGGCCGCGGGTACGCGTCCGCAAGATCGAGTATGAAGGCAACATCACGTACGAGACAAAGCGGCTCAACAAGCTCGTCAGCACGAGGACCTATATCCCCATCTTTCGGACGGGCGAGTTCGATCCGGAGCAGGCCGAACGCGACGCCGCCAATATCCAGACGTTCCACCGCGAGCATGGCTTCCTCGAAGCC
>JAFGKA010000558.1 GCA_016928855.1 Phycisphaerae bacterium | reverse complement strand
TGGGTGCCACTGGCGGCTTGCCCGCCAGTGTTCCGACGACCGCCGTACCCGGCCGCCACGGAACGAAACTGACCCGCCGAAAACGGCCCTCGGGTACGACCCTGTCTGTGTTTGTTGTCTTACCATCGATAATCCACCACGTACGTGATCGTCTTCTCTGCATTCGCGCCCAGTACGAAATCGAAATGGATCGTACTGACGGCTTCTCGCGTCCACGGATCGCTGGTCTGCGAGATCGTCCAGTTCCTGCCACCAATCAGTAGCTCGGCGAATCGTCCCTGAATCGGGCCATCCTTATGGTTGCGCATGCGGAGTTCGATCGTCTGGGTCTCGCGGCGATAACCCGGCCGCTGGACATGCGTTACCCGCCGCTCCGCCGCCACGTCGAACGCCTGGCCGATCGACCATTCGATCTCCTCGTTCTTCGGCGTGTGATCGAGTGGCTTCTCACCGATCAGCACGAAATCGCCGTCCGTATCACGCTGCATCAGGCGCGCGCGGCCCTTGGGCAGGGGCATGCCCATCCCCTGCTCCTGCTCGTTCTTGAACTCCAGCGAGGCAACCACATCCAACGGGCCGCTCTCCATGATCCCGCGGGCCACATACCGTCGGGTCGCCTTCACATCCCGCGCGCCCAGGAGGCGAAGCTGCTTGATCTGCTGATCCTTCACCGTGCTTGGGGCTGAAAGCGTGTAGAGGTGGTATTCAAAGAAGGCCTTTTCTTCGAGTTGCTTCACGGCATCGCCGACGTCCATCCTACCGAACCACAGCTCCTGCCTGACGCCGGAGCCGCGGAAGTTCCGTTCTTGCGGAATCACGGCCCATGGATCGACGACACGGTTCACGTCGCCGGCAATCAGTTTGATTTTCGCATTGTCATACGTCGCTCCGGTGCGGTTGTCGACCGTCACCCAACCCTGCAGGTCGATGCGATCGCCTGTCTCCATGTCTCCAGGCGTGACGATAGCGACATAATCCGCATCCCACTTGGCCTGGCCGCAGACGTAGGACAGCGTCGTATCATGCCGGCCGGGCCGCTGCGTTCGTAGCGTCCAGACGAGCGTCGGCTTGACGAACAGGTCCCTCGGCACCTCGGCCAGACGCACGGCCCGCAGTGTGTTCCGCGAGACCGTCTGTGTCTTGCGATCGCTGCCGCTGGCCGGCGCCGGCGTCGCCGCGAGCACGATCGAGCCATCGTCGTATGAACAGAGATAGCCGGCCAGCTCGGCGCCGTCCTTTGCGACGCACTTGACCTGCTTGTCGATGTAGCGTTTCAGCAACGCATCGGCACTGGCGAGGTCGTATTCGAAGTTCTGCTCGACAACGCTCGTACCGAGCGGATCCGTGTCGCTGATGAACCGCACACTGGTCGGATCAATCGTCGAGGCAACGTCCGTGAACCGCACCTCGTTGTCTCCGGCCCGCAGGTTGAGCACCAGGCGGCGATCCTTGACGAGCGCCATGCCGGACCGGACCGGGGACTGTGGCCCGCGACCACCGAAGTTCACCTGTTGAACGGACTCCTGCTGAACCATCCTGTTCTGCCGGGGGCTGCCTTGCGCGAGAGAGATCGGCATGTTCATCACCTCGGGCACGAGAGGCATGAACAACGCCGGGCCGGGTGTTTCCACCTCGTTGAAGACGGTGATTTCGATGCCCTGACGAACCACCTCGACCGGGCCGGACGCCGCCAGGACCGCCGGAGCGGAAGCAAAGTAGACCGTCAGACCGATTGCCGTCGCGATCATGGCTGCCGCTCCCAATAGTGCCGGCCATCGCCAGGAAGACCGTGATTGCCGAATCGCAGCGAGGCGAGCCGGCAACTGGTCCCATCCGTCCCCGCGCGGCTCGGCGTCACGACCGGCCTGTTCCAGGATGCGTTGGAGTTGTCGATCCTGTTCAGCGGACACCGCTTAGACCTCCATCCGACGCGCAAGGCGTTGTCGCAGCACGACATACGCGCGTGACAGGCGGCTGCGCACCGTCCCCGGCTCGATCCCGAGAACCGCAGCGATCTCATCGGTCGGCATCCCGGTGAAATGACGGAGCGAAACCACGATCCGCTGGGCCTCCGGTAGCTCGGCCACGGCGGCGTGGACGTCCACGCTGCTGTTGGCTGAGGCGGGCGGCACCGCCACTTCGACATCCCCGTTCTCAAGCGTCGCAGGCCGGCGTTTGCGGCTCGCTGTGATAATCGTGTGGCTCGCGATGCGAAAGAGCCAGCCTGAGAACGCGGAGGGCTCGCGAAGTCGTGGAAGTTGCTGCCAGGCCCTGCAGAACACATCTTGGGCAATATCCTCCGCCTCGTCCCGGGCCCGCGTTCGGCCATGAATGAATGCGATCAGCGGCGCCTGATACCGTTCTACCAGGACCATGAAGGCGTCCGCGTCACCGCGAGCGGCCAACTGCACCGCCTGTACGTCATCCATTTCTACGCTCGGCCCAGTCTACGACTTGCTTCCTTAGACGCGCCAGCCGCCAAATGGCTCCCGAAAATCTTCATCATTTTTCCACCGCAAGCAAGCGCCCCTTTGCCGTCCGAGGGCTCGACGCGTAGGATAGCAGCCCGAAATGAGCCAACTATACGATACCCGCCGGTACCTGACGAATTTCGACTCCCGCCGTGTCCCACACCTGTTTACGGACGTACTGGTCATCGGCAGCGGCGTGGCCGGGCTCCGGGCGGCCATCGAGGCTGCCGAGCACGCCCCAACGCTGCTGATCACCAAGGGAAGGCTTTCCGACTCGAACACGTGGGCGGCCCAGGGTGGCGTGGCTGTGGTGACGAACCCGGCCGACAGCCTGGACGCCCACATTGCCGACACGATAACGGTCGGATGCGGGCTCTGTGACCGCTCGGCGGTCGAACAGATCGTCCGCGCCGGCCCGGCCGCGATCGAGGAACTCATCGGTTGGGGCGCGAAGTTCGACCGGGTCGATGGCCACCTGGCTCGGGGGCGCGAGGGTGGACACAGCGCCTCGCGCATCGTCCATGCTCGTGGCGACGCGACCGGAGCCGAGATCGCCAAGACGCTGATCCGCATCGCGCGGGAGACCGACGGGCTGCGCCTGTTCGAGGATTGTTTCGCGATTGACCTGATCACGCTCGACGGCTGCTGCGTCGGGGCGATCACGTTTCACCCGAAATACGGCCATCAGATGTTCTGGGCCCGCCAGACGATCCTGGCCACGGGCGGCTGCGGGCGCGTGTATCGCGAGTCGACGAACCCCGAGATTGCCACGGGCGACGGCCGAGCGATGGCGTACCGGGCCGGCGCGGTGCTGCGCGATATGGAGATGATGCAGTTCCATCCCACGACGCTCTACATCGCCGGCGCGACGCGGGCGTTGATCAGCGAGGCGGTCCGCGGCGAGGGGGCCTACCTCGTCAACCGCGAGGGCGAGCGGTTCATGTCGGCCTATCATGCCGACGCGGAACTGGCGCCGCGCGACGTCGTCAGTCGCGCGATCGTCAAGGAGATGGTGCGAACGGGCGCGACATGTGTACACCTTGACGTGCGGCACATCGGGGCCGAGCGGTTTGCCCGGCGCTTCCCGATGATTTCGGAGCTGTGCCATCAATTCGACATTGACGTCGGGCGGAGTCTCATTCCGGTGCGGCCGGCTGCACATTACATGGTCGGCGGCGTGGCGACGGATCTGCGTACGCGCACGTCGGTGCCCGGGCTACTGGCGTGCGGTGAGGTGGCGTGCACCGGTCTGCACGGGGCCAATCGGCTGGCGAGCAACTCGCTGCTGGAGGGGCTCGTGCTCGGCGTTGAGGCAGGTCGGCAGGCGATCGACACGCTGAACCACGGACCCGCGTTTCATGCCGCGCCGATTCAGAACGAGATGCCGGCGTCGCCGCGGACCGAACTGGATATCAGCGACGTCCAGAACAGTCTGCGGAGCGTGATGTGGCACAACGTGGGCATGGAACGCCACGGCGATCGGCTGGCCGAGACCCGGCAGATCATCGACTTCTGGGGCATGTACGTGATGGACAAGCTCTTCGACGACCGTGACGAATGGGAAGTGCAGAATCTGTTGACCGTCGCGCGGCTGATCACGGCATCGGCCGCCCGCCGCACAGAATCGCGCGGCGTGCATTTCCGCACGGATTATCCCGAGACGGACGATGCGGTCTGGCGAAAGCGGCAGAGCGTGCAGCGCGGCGATTCCGGGCTCACGTTCACGGACACGCCGTGCGCGGATTGATGGCGCGGATCATACTGCAGGCATAATCACGACCGGATTGTAGCGGCCTACTTCTCGCCGGCCGCACCATTGGCTGGCACCTGTTGCCTTCTGGGTCATCACCGCCGGTGGTCAGGGGCGGCAGAGTTCCTGCCACAGGGCGCGGTAGTAACGCATGAGGCGTATCGCGTCTTCCGGGTCGGTCGACTTGAGCGGCTGGATTTCCTGGAGCGTGTAGCGGTCATAACCGGTTTCGCGAAGAAGCGTAAACAGCTCGCGCCAGGGATAATCGGACGCCAGCTCGTTGATGTGGCAGCTCAGCAGCTTCGGGCGGAGCAGATTGAAGTATTCGCGGACCGAGCCGTCCTTGACGTCCTGCGAGTTCGAGTTCCAGCAGACGCCGACCTTCGGGTGGTCGCACAGGTCGATGATCGTGCGCATGTGCGGCGGGTGGGCCGTGCCGGGGCCGTGGACCTCGACCCAGATCTCGACGCCGTTGTCGGCGGCTGCCTGGCCGCACTGACGCAGGGCGACGCCGATCTGTTCGAGCGTCTTCTCGACGGGGATGCCCTTCGGCAGGCCGTTGGGCCGAACTTTGACACCGACCGCGCCCAAGTCGCGGGCGAGTTCACAGAAGCGGCGGCAGGTTTCGATGTTGCGCTGCACCACGGCCGGGTCGGTCTCGTGGAACTGGCATTCCGTGCCGAGGCCCCAGAGCGTCAGACCACTGTCAGTGATCTGCTGGCAGACCTCGCGCCGGCGGGCGCCGTCGATCGTCGGCTCGACGCCATGCTTGTGGGTCGTCCGCAGCTCGATCGCCTCATAGCCGGTGGTCTTACAATGCTGGAGGATGGTAGGCAGGTCCCATTCCGCCGCGATTCTATATGTCACCAGGCCGATCTTGAACTGCGCGGGCTTGGACGATACGGAAAGTCTGGTTTCCGCCGCGAATGCCGGCCAGTTCCCAGCCGCACCTGCCGCGGCGGCGACCGTGCCAGCCCTGAGCATCGTACGTCGCGTGATTCGCGATACGTTCATCTTCGTATGCCTCCGACACTGGCATCAAGCCGCCAGCGGTACCCAAGCCAGCCCTACGGGGCCACCAACTCCCACATCGATTATCCGGCGAACGCAGAACTTCGGCAAATTGTGAAATCCCCAGGGAGCGAAGTCCTGTGCTTGCGGTGAGCACCATGCGAGCATCGACGTCCGTGCGGAATGTGGGTATAATAGTCTTTGGTCGAACATGCGCTTGGGTGCACACTATCCGTCGGACGCGCTGCCCCGACCTGCGGCCTCTGAATGCCCTACTGGAGACGAGTCGATGAGCCATGATCGTGTGAGTTCATCGACATTCCTGGGACGATTCGTCGCCCGAGATCAGGGCCTGCGATATCGTGACCGCTACCGCACCGGCCGGCACGCGCGCGTGGACAGGCTGGAGCGCGCCGCCCTGCGAGAACTCATGGCAGATTTGGGCACGTTACATCGCGTCCTCGATCTGCCCAGCGGCACCGGGCGGCTGTCGGCCGTACTGGCGGAATTCGCTGACCGCGTCACGCTTGCCGATGGGTCGAGTACGATGCTGCAGATCGCCCGGGAAGACCTCAACGGCCTACCGGCGGATTACATTCAGACCGATCTTGAGAGCCTCGCATTGAACGCAGGCAGTGTGGACCTGGTTTTTGCCACCGGCTTCTCAATCACGTCAAAGACGGCGCACTGCGCGCACGCATGTTCGGCGAACTCGCCCGCGTAACAGGCCGGTATCTGATTGTTTCCTGCTATGCTGCGAGCTTCCGCAATCGCCTGCGGAGATGGGTGGAGCGGTGCTTCGTTCGGCGCCACCGCAGCGAGAATCGCTCCATCGATCTTGCGGAAATGCTGGAACTCTCAAGGAGTAATAAGCTATCGCTGGTTCGCCGCTGGAGGATCCGCAGGATACCTGCCGGAGAGTTCCTGCTTTTGGAGCATCGCAGCCGACCTGAGCAAGCCTGAGATCGATTCGCCGATCGGCAGGGGCAATTTCGCTCCTTCTCCTGTACCATGGGGGGATGGCCGGGATTCTTGATAACGTTCGGATCATCCTCGTGCGGACGAACAAGCCGGGGAACATCGGCGCGGTGGCGCGGGCAATGTTCAACTTTGAGCTGCACGACCTCTGGCTTGTGGCGCCGCGGTGCTGTTACCTTTCCTACGAGGCCCAGCAGCGAAGCACGAAGGGCGAGCGAATCCTGCGGTATGCCCGGGTCGTGCCGACACTGACGCAGGCGATCGACGGGTGTACATACGCCGTCGGGGCGAGCTGTCGGGGCGGGGATTACCGCGAGCAGATCCAGATCACGCCACGGCAGATGGCCGGCGAGCTATGCCGCCGGGCCGCAACGGGCAAGGCCGCGATCGTGTTCGGCGCGGAGGACTGCGGGCTGCGGATCGAAGACCTGCTGGCCTGCGATGCCGTCGTGCGCATCCCGTCCAACCCGGCGTACGTCTCGTTGAACCTGTCGCAGGCGATGGTCATCTGCGCGTATGAACTCTACGTTGCCGCGATGGCCACGCCCGAAACCGCGAATGCGTTTCTCGGAGCCGGCACGCCGACGCCGGCGAACAGTCCGACGCTGACACGGCTGATGAGCCAGCTCGAAGCCGCCCTGCTGCGGATCGGATACCTGCGGCCAGCGAACCCGGCACATCTTCTGTTTCCGATCCGCGCGATTCTGAGCCGCGCGGCGCTTTCGCAGACCGAGGCCCAGATCCTGATTGGGCTGACCCAGCAGATCCAGGAATTCGCAGACCGGCATGAGAAGTAGCCGCGCTGCCGCTTGCTGCGTTGCGGCGCCGGCGATACCCTGCGCGGGAACGCCATCCTCGAGGCGCTGTCGCTGTGGCCCGGGCCAACAGACCATGCGGTTTCTCAGGATGCGTTCGGACGACGGACGGGACATCATGTGGAAGATCGGACTGGGTTACGTATTGCTCCTGGTCTGGTGCTATCTTCAAGCCGAGCTGACACACCGCAAGCGCAGCCTGTCGGCAGACAGCACCAGCGAACCGCCCGCGCGGCCCGCTGGCGGCCCTCTGCGCGGAGCGGCCATCGCCGTGCTTCTCGCTGGCGCGGGCATGGTCGTATGGGGATCCGGCTGGAACTGCCTGTTCTGGTTGCCGAGTGGGTTCCTGCTGGCCGGCCTCATTCAGACGTTGTTGCCGCTGCGCGCGGCATGGCGGTGAATCCGCCTGCGACGCGACTGCACCTGCCCTATTCTGCCAGGGTCGGCAGCAAGCCCTTGGATTCAAGGTACTCAATCACGGCCAAGGCACCTTCCTGCGGCGTCGTCTTCTCGGCCGAGATGGTCAACTCCGGCTTGGGCGGGGCCTCGTAGGGATCGTCAATACCGGTGAAACCCTTGATCTCGCCGGCACGGGCCTTCTTGTAGAGGCCCTTCGGGTCCCGCTCCTCGCACACGGCGATCGGCGTATCCACGAAGATCTCGACGAACGGCAAGCTTGCCGCCTCGTGCAGCTTGCGCACAATATCACGGTCCTTGACGTACGGGCTGATGAAGCTTGTCATCGTGATCACGCCGGTGTCGGCAAAAAGCTTGGCCACCTCGCCGATGCGCCGGATGTTCTCTTCGCGATCCTCCGCGGAGAAGCCGAGGTTCTTGTTGAGGCCATGGCGGATGTTGTCGCCGTCGAGCACATAGGCCAGGTGGCCACGCTGCACGAGCGCGTGCTCGGCGGTGTAGGCGAAGGTGCTCTTGCCCGAACCGCTCAGACCGGTGAACCAGATGGTAACGCCCTTCTGTTTGAGCAAGCCTTCCCGCTCGTCGCGGCTAACGTGTCCCTCATGCCAGGTGATGTTTGTCGCTTTGATCTTGGTCATGGATGGTCCTTCTGTTGCATACGATGCCGGAATCTCCCCACGTGGGGAGCGGCCAGTGTAGGGGAACACGCCGCTTCGACCAAGTCCTGTGTTCAGGCGCAAGGGCCCCCGACGTTGACCGGCTTGGCCGAATGCAGCTCCCCGCGACTTCGCCAAACCGGGCGGCTGGAGTTCATGCCCGCGCTGCTCTACAATCCGTCTCTGGCAGGGGCAGCGGCTATGCACGATGGTGCCCGAGACGCAATCCCCCGAAGGAGAACGCCATGGACGCCCCGGATCCGAGCCGGCTGCCGATCCCCGACTGGCTGAACCTCGGTTGCCCAAAGTGCGGCTACCCTCTCCGGGGGCTGCCGGAACACCGCTGCCCCGAATGCGGGCTTGCGTTCGACCTCAACACCTTGCTAACGCCCTTGGTGCCGTTTCATCCTCCGGACATCACGCCGACAACGCGTCCGGTGCCCGAGTTGGGACTGGCCTGCCCGGCATGCGACGATTTCCTCGACGGCGCCACGGGGAATCAATGTCCCCATTGCGGGGCACGGTTTGATGTCCAGGATTTCATCCCGAAGGGCGCCTGGATCTGCGTCACCGGGACCGAATCCGAGTTTCACCGGAGTTTTCTCTGCACGCGTCTGGCGAACGCCGGTATCCCCTTTCTGGAGGTACGACAATCGCTCCAGGCGATGCTCGGACTGGGTCTTGCGTCGTTCGGCGGAAGTGAAGTGCTTGTTCCGCGAGAATACTACCTTGATGCGCTGCTGGTGATGAGCGAGCCGACTGATCGAGGACTCTCGCCGTGGACGTGCGCGGCGTGCGGCGAAGTGGTTCCCGGGAACTTCGACGTATGCTGGAGTTGCGGGGCGGAAGCCGTTAAGGATCAGGCGCCCTCGCCCGAGCCGGCCGACTGAGCCTGATGATAACGGCGTTGTCACAAGGAAGGATCAAGGATGGAAACGCGGAATCTGCTGCTCGGACATAGCCCGGATCCTGATGACGCATTCATGTTCTATGCCCTGGCGCAGGATCGGATCCCAAGCGGACGGTGGCGCTTCGAGCACATCCTGCAGGATATTCAAACGCTGAACGAACGGGCGTTGCGCGGCGAGCTTCACATCACGGCGATCAGCATCCACGCCTACCCGTACGTTGCGGACAAGTATGCCCTCCTCGCATGCGGATCGAGCATGGGCGACGGCTATGGCCCGCTCGTGGTGGCGCGCGAACCGATGGCGATCGAGGCGCTGCGGGGCAAGCGCATCGCCGTACCGGGCGAGATGACGACGGCGTTTCTTGCGTTGAACCTGTTATTGGGGAAGGACGCGTTCGAGTACGACGTGGTGATGTTTGACCGGATTCTGGATGCGGTGGCGGATGGCGGGTTCGACGCGGGTCTGATCATCCACGAAGGTCAGTTGACCTACGGGAATCAGCAATTGCATGCCGTCGTCGATCTTGGCGTGTGGTGGAAAGAGCAGACAGGGCTGCCGTTGCCATTGGGCGGCAACGTGATCCGGCGCGATCTGGGGCCGGAAGCGATGGCAGACATTGCGACGATCCTGCGCGCGAGTATTCAGTACGGGCTGGATCACCGCACGGAAGCGGTCAGGCACGCCCTGCGGTACGCGCGCGACATGAACCAGACCCTGGCGGACCGCTTCGTCGGCATGTACGTAAACGACTGGACACTGGATTATGGCGAGGTGGGTCGGCAGGCGGTTTGCGAACTGCTGGGGCGAGCGAGAAACGCCGGCCTGGTGCCCGGCTTTGCGCCGATTACGTTTGTATGAGCGCCGAGCGCCCCGGCGCGGAACGCCGGTCATCGTGTCGGCAAGCGGACGGGACGTTGTTCGAGTTCCTCCATGGCGTCCCTTATCGCCGCATCCTGTTCGGTCTGCCATGCCTGGAAATCTGCTTCCTTCATCCATTGGACGTGAACCTTGCCGTCTTCGAAAACTGCCACCGAGCGACCGTCCGACTCGAACACCATCACAAGCAGTGGCGCCCATGCGATCAACGTCGGTTCATCCCGTCGTAGCGCAAGGTCTCGCGTGACATCATCGGCATACTGGATCGCGTCAATCGACAGCTTCTGACGCGGCACGTCTTCCACGTTCCAGTCGGCAGGCAGATAGCCAGTCCGGCCCAGCGTTGTGTTCAAAACCGTCACATAGGCAGAGAGACAATCCATCTGCAAGGTCTGGTGCTGACGATCTCGACGCACCGCAATGAACGCAAAGAGGACCAGCGAGAACAGTGTGAGGCTTGTGGCCGTCCTCGCGATCCAGGACTTTCGCTCCCTGGCACGGCGTCTGAGACGCTGTTCCATCGGACCGCCAGGCTTGGCTGCTAGGCCGCGGTGATCAAAGGGCGAGGCCATCGCGCTTCTCCACTGTTGTCATACCGAAGGCCGATGCGATGGCCGCAAGTGCGTCAACGGTGCGGGTCACATCTTCGGAGGTCACAAAGGGGCCAAGAGACAGGCGCGTCGTGCCGCCCGTCTCCAACGTTCCAATGGTCCGATGCGCCAACGGCGCACAGTGCAAACCGCTCCGCGTGAGAATGCCGAAGCGACTCTCCATCGCCGCCGAAAGCTCAGCGGGTTCAAGCCCGCGCACGCGAACACTGAAGACGCCCACGCGATCCGCCAGCACCGTCGGACCGTAGACGCTCAGGCCATCCACGCGCGACACCGCATCGAGAAACTGCTCCATGAGCCGCTCTTCGTGCTGACGCAGGGCGTCGATGCCGCGATCGAGAAGATAGTTCAGGCTCGCATCCAGCCCGGCGATGCCAATCGCGTTGTGGCTTCCAGCCTCGTAACGGTCAGGCAGGAAGGTCGGCTGCTCAGCCTGCTCACTCATCGAACCCGTGCCGCCCTCGCGCAGCGTATCGAGGTGCTCGTCCAGCCCCGGGCGAAGGTACAGGACACCAGTGCCCAACGGGCCGAGCAGGCCCTTGTGCCCTGGAAAGCCCATGGCGTCGACGGGCAGCGCCTGCACGTCGATTGGCACGTGGCCGACGCTTTGTGCGGTATCGACAACGAAGAACACGCCCCGTTCACGGGCCAGTTGCCCGATCTCCGCAATCGGCTGCAGGGTTCCCGTCACATTGCTTGCATGCACGGCGGCAATCAGCCGCGTCTTCGGCTGAACCGCACGGCGAATGTCGTCCGGATCGACAAGGCCGGTCTTCGGATCGCAGCGAACAAAGGTCGTCTCAACCCCGATCCGCTCCCGCAGCGCATTGAGGGGTCGGAGCACGGAGTTGTGTTCCATCCATGTGGTAATCGCGTGGTCACCTGGCCGCAGCAGCCCCTTGATGGCCAGATTGAGCGCATCAGTCGCGTTGAGCGTGAAGATGAACGACTCGGGCTGCCTCGCGTTGAACAGCCTCGCCAGCCGGCCGCGGCAGCAGGCGATGATCTCGCCGCTTTGCCGGGCTTCGGCGTATGCCCCCCGCCCCGCCGAAGCGCCAACGGCCCGGCCATAGTGCGCCATCGCCTCATGCACCGCATCCGGTTTCGGAAAGCTTGTGGCTGAGTTGTCGAGGTACAACCGTCTCTGCATCGCCTGATTTTCTGCCAATTTGAGCGTGTTCCTCCTGGTTCCTTGGGCGATCTCGCGAAACAACACGCATCGCCACCTAGCCCTTGCGTGGCTGGCGCCGCACGAGCTAGAACGGAATATCAGAGTGTAGCCGATCCGGCGAGCCCAGGCTAACGAACGACCTGCCGCCATTGATCGTACCGCATCATGTTGGCCCAGATACCGGAGCCATGGGCTCCGAAGTCGGTGTCTCGACCGGCTCAAGCCCAGCCAGAACGTACAGATCGCCACGCCGAAGCCACTCGGCCCCCTTCAGACAGGTCTGAGGATCATCCCGATCGCGCGGAATCAGGACGATCGGCCTGCCCTCGTCCAAACAGCGGGCCAGCAGGGCATGCCATGTCGCCATGTCCTGAGCGGACGCCGTCTGAGGGACTTGGATCACACTGACGGTCTCTGGCAGCTCTCCGACCGCTTGCGCAAACCGTACGCCGAAATAGATCATCCCGTCAGCCACCAGAATCAGCCCGTCGGCCCCTGCCGCCTCTCGGGCCGCATCGTTGAGGCGCGTCCCGTATCGTTCCCCCGCTCCCCAGGGGATCAGAAAGGCACGATAGCCGTCGCGGTATGGCTTGTTTCCGACCAGCGACGCGATAGCGCCTCGCGAGCGAAGCACCGAGCATGCCGTCATGTACACCAGCGGCGTCCACGCCACGGTGATCCCGGCAAGGGCCAGAGCGAGCGCTTGTTTGCGTCGGGGCAGCCGGTCCAGAAGGCGAGCGAGTCCGAGGCCGGCAAACACTGCAAGCAGAACGTACACGGGGAAGAAAAACGTGTACTGATCGACAATCGCGTAACGCGACACGAACATCGCGTACAGAATGAGTTCACACGTTAACGCTCGTCGCACCACAGTCGGCGCGTGCAGCCGCGCCACAAGACCATACACCGCCAACGGCAGCGCCAGCCCTGGAAAGTTGTAGACGACATAGCCCGTGGAAAGGACAAGCGTTCGAATTCTGATGCTGACGTTGAGCACGGCCGACGCATATCGCCCGAACAACGCAGACTGTAACGTCCCGACCACGTCCTGGGTCTGTGCGAGCGTTGTCAGAACCAGCACGCTGTAGGGAGTTGTGCCGAGCAGCCATGCTGCTGCGGCCAGCGCCCCGCCCCGTCGTGAAAGGCTCCGGTTGCGAATCGCAAGCAGCACCAGTACGACATCCACTGGTGTAACGATGGATGCGAGCAGGTGGTTCGCAATCCCCAGCCCGTTGAGGAACGCAAGTCCGATCAGGTATCGCCCATTCCTCGTCATGCCGTAGCATGAGAGACAGAGGATCTCGCCCGTCAGCGCGGCGGCCACAATCGCGTACGATTCAGTGTGGGTCGAGTGTTGCCATAACGTGTGCGAAAGCATCAGGGCGGCTGCGCCGACGACCGATGGGCCGAGCCGACGTGACAGAACCATCAGCGCCGCCGCGATATTGGCGATGGCGACGGCACCGGCGAGGGCACTGACCAGCGTAATCGCAAACTGAGGCTTCAGTGGCAGCGCCCAAACGGCCAGACGACCAAGATAATGCTGCACCGGATGTACCAGCGCCAAGCCGGCCTCGTTCTCGATCTGGCCCATGACGATACGGTACTGTTGCCAGCCACCGTCCTGCCACTGCACGTCCCGGCTGGCCGTCGCGACATAGAGGACCGCCGCGGCCACGAACGCTGCGCACCAGAGCTGGCGCGCTGATACGGCCACTCGCGGTGGGTCAGGCGAGTGGCGGCCTTCGAGACGATCTGTGTGACTACGGGACAAATGTCTCCTCCGGCGCCGCGGAACCCCCGGTTCGCAGCGGCTTGACGGAATCATCGGCCGCTGCGTCTTTCCACAAGGAGATTGCGTCCGGTTGGGACGTCAATCGGTATACCGCCGCGTCACCATCGTCAAAGACCAGCTCGAACCACGCGGGATCAGCGAACGGGTTCATCGCGGCCAGATGACGTCGCTCCACACTACCGACAAGGACATGTGTGACGCCCCACGATGCGAGCTTCGCGTACGCAGCCTCACCGGACGTTAACGACCACGCGTCTTTGACGTCGGCGAACGCCGCCCGCAACCTCGCCTCGTCTTTCGGCCAGAACACCCGGAAGTGCGCGTTATCGGGATCAAGCACGCCCATCTGCCGATCAACCAACTGCGGCAGTGTCATCCGGGCAACCGGATCGCCCTGCACGACGGCATCACGCGGCGTGTTGTCACGCAGAAACCGGATGGCGCCCGCGTCGGGCGCGAACGCCGGCGTCTCGAGCAGGCTCCGAACGGCGGTCATTGGGACCTCCCACAGTCCCACGGGCAGCCCGAGCAGGACACCGAGCGTCACCACCAGCCGAATCCGCTCCGCGGCACATGGCCGCACGTTCTGAGGCATGAGCAGCACGCCGGCACAAATTGCCGCCAGCGCCATCGCCGGCATGACCGCAATTCGAAAGCCATAGTCGATGCGGTTCACATCGCTGCGCACCGTCAGCAGCAGTGCGATTCCAACGACGCCCGTAATCAGCAGCAGACTACCGCCACTATCATGCCACAGGATCGACCAGACGCGGCGCGACACCAACACGCATGCCACCGCGGTAAGGCCGCATTCGATGAGGATCACCCACGGCGCATCCAGAAGATTCGCGATTGGCCCCGGCCCAACCAGCCGCCCGAGCACCGCAAACGGAAACCGCTCCCACTGAAGCGTCAACCCCCCTGGAAAGCGGCTGTTCATGGTAGCGTAATGCCAGGCCTGCACGCCCATCAGTGCGGCACCGATCCCAGCGATCAGCGCAATGCCCAGCAGGACGTGCCGTCCCGCCCGACCGTCCGAACGGGCAGCGCGACGCCACGCCACGAGCGCATAGATGGCTGCCGCCGGGAACATGGTCATGGCCAGATACGCACTGCTGCCAAACACGGACGCCCCGAGGAATGGTGCAAGCACAAGCCACCACCGCGCGGTCGGCGCTCTGTGCAGCCAGCGGCAACACAGGAGCAGCGCAATCAACGCGGACACGTGCTGCGGACACCACAAATACTGCGTCGCGATGTTGTGGACGCGCCACGCCACCGGGCACCATGCATCCAGCGTCACCGCGAACGAACCGCCAGCCAGCACGCGGGCCGCGATCGGAATCGCATCCCATCCACCGACAAGACTCACGCACGCGGCGGCCAAGAGCGCGACCCGAGCGGAAACGAACCAATCCCAGGCCAAGAAGAACACCATCGCCATGCACGCCACGGCCGTCACCGCCGATGTCAGGCCGAAGGCGAATGCGATCGAGACGCGATGGCCTGTCATGGCCCGGAGCGCGGCCGGGAGCAGGTAGTGGTACTCGTAGTAGTAGTACGGCGTATCCGCCTCCGCCGCGTAGAAGATGTTATGCAGTGGCAGTGGATGCCGTTCGAGCGAGAGCAGCACGGCATGGTGTTTGACGTAGTCGTGCGCCGCTGGTGTGGCCACCCGGCCGGCCGCACTCGGCAACCAAAATGAGGCAAATACGCAGCCGGCCATCCAACAGGCCATCCCCACGAAGAGCAGCCCTGCTCGTCCTTTCATGGGGCTCGCCGCGGCAGGGGCCTGGCGCCCCACCCGAGACCCGAGGCACGCCAGGAGGATATCGATCGCGACGACCGCGCCGAGTACCGCGAACCGGCTGTGTGTCGCCTGCCACAGCCACCACAATGGCACTGGCATCAGAACGCAGGACGCCGCCACCGCGGAACACCACCGCCCCGTACTGGACCGAATCTCCGGAAGAAGACGGAGCACAAAGTACCCGGGAAGCCACAACAGAAGACACCCCGCCGCGGGCAGCGAGAGCCACGGCGTGGACGCGCACGACGCGAGTGCCAACCAGGCGAGAAGAGCCAGCGGCGCTGTAAGGGTATGCAATCTCATCATCGGATCAGGCGACGCTTCTGGTGGGCACGCGATATCGGCGGGTGGAATGGCGGGCATTCATCGCGGCTCGAGGCATCTGGCCACCGGAAGCAGCCATGCGGAAGGGAGTGGATATCGAAGGCTCAAGCCGTGGAGAAGGATCGCGCGCCTTCACGGCGATGGTAACTCGTCCGGCCGAACAAAGAGGCCCTCGTCGTATCGGAGCATCATCAGCCCATCGGCCCAGCCATCCATCGCGATATCCGGTTGACGCCCCAACAACAGCTCCAGGAGCCATCGCGGAGAATCGGCACCGGCCCGGATCGACAGCGGAGCGCCGCCGCCAAAACGCGGGTTGATTTCGATGAACACGATTTCGTCAGCCGACGTCAGGAAGCACTGAATCGTCATCATGCCGACACAGCCACCAAGGGCCTCCACCACACGGCAGCTTTCCGCCATGATGGCAGCGTGGCGCACGGTCTGGCCCTTGGACACTTCTCCGCCGCGCACCTCCCATCGACGTCGTGGCACCGCACACCGCGGGCGTCCATCGAAATCCGCAAAGACGTCCACAGTGTATTCGACACCCTCGACGAATTCCTGGACGATCGTCTCACGACGATCGTCTCGGTAATAGGCCAGGTCCGTCGAGGAACGGATCTTGTGCGCGCCCAGGCTGGAGCTGCCGACACGGGGCTTGATGAACAGCGGATACAAGGGCGAGACCAGTTGCTCCTCCGTCAGGATGCGCGGCGTGCGAAACCTGTGGCTGGTGAGGAACTCCGCGGTCCGGATCTTGTCCACCGACACCGTGAGCACATCACGGGACGACAGAATCACACGTGTGCCCACGGCTTCGAAGCGCTCGCGGGCGTTGCACAGCGGCCACAGCTCGGGATCGATCAGAGGAATCAGGGCGTCGATTTCGTGCGTCCGGCAGTATTCGACCAGGCACGCCTCATAGCCAACCTCGGCCACCGACGGCACAATGACGACCTGATCGGCGATCTGCAGAGCCGGCGCCATCGGCTGGCAATCCGCCGCATGCAGGATGAGGGGAATGCCCAGGTCATCCGCGGCCCTGCGGAATTCCCGCAAGAGTGAGACACGACGTCCCGCCGATGTGAACAACAGCTTCATGGCGTTTGCCTTTATAGAGCTCCCGGATCCGGCCACGGGGCCGCTGTCGCTTGTCACGCTCCACCTCCCCTGTATCCCGCCCGACGAAGCCGACTACGGTTTCATCACATCGTCACCCGGTGTGGCCGTATCAGGACCTCCCCGGGGCGGCGGCGAAATCATGCCCAACTTCAGGAACGCGATCCATGCGAGGATGAGCAGGATCGCGTAGAGGGGCAGCGCATACCGCAACCGCAGAAAGATTGCCCCTCCTACCCCGATCGCCGCGGTCGCGGTTGCCAGCGCATAAAACAGCACCACAACCTGCTTTACGGACATACCGCGGTCCACGAGCTGGTCGTACAGATGGCTGCGATCGCCGGCGAAGATATTGGTGCCCGCACGAAAGCGACGTACGACCGCTAGGGACGTATCCAAAATCGGCAGCGCGAAGACCATGCATGCCGCCGCGAACCAACGCGCGTTGCCACTCACGCAGAACATGGCCATCATCGTCGCGACATAGCCACCGAGCAGCATGCTGCCGGCATCCCCCATGAAGATACTCGCGGGTGGAATGTTGTACGGCAGAAAACCGAGCACGGCGCCGGCCATGGCCAGGCACACGCCGACACGCAGCTCATCCAGGCCCGGCCGGCCACCCCATGCCGCCAGCCACGCGCCAATCGCGAGGAACCCCAAGGCGATGATGCCCGTCACGCCTCCGCAGAGGCCGTCCAGGCCATCAAGCAGGTTCGTCGCGTTGCTGGCACACACCATCGCGCCGAGGAACATGATGATGCTCATAGGAACGCCCAGCCACAGGACGTCACCAAGACCCAGGGGCCGCAGCACGAAGAGCGCCATGTGATGGCCTATCCCCCCCGCCAGCAGGATTCCGGCCGCAACGACCTGGCCCGCGATTTTCTGAAGCGGGCGGATATTGAAGAGATCGTCCAACAAACCGATGCACGCCATCACCGTGCTTCCCAGCGCGATTCCTAACAGATTCCACAACGGGTTGTCGAGCAGCAGTGACAGCTCACCCGCCGCCAGATGGCGTTTTGCGTCGCTCCAGACCACCGCGCGGTCAGGAATCACGGCTGCCATGGCCGCAAGACCGGCAAGCAAGCCGATCAACATGGCCACCCCGCCCAGATACGCAATCGGCCGACCGTGCGGCTTGAGCAGCTCGTCGGGCCGATCAACAACATTCGTATGGTACGCAATGAGACGCACGACGGGCGTAAGGACGAGCGCGACACCAAAAGCCAGCGCGCCAATCCACCATTCGCCCTGAAGGACTTCGATGATCGTATACTTCGGTTCCATCATTCCGCCAATATACCATGGTCCCCAAAGCGTTCTCGATAACGTCAGCCATCACAGCCCGCGCGGGCGCCCGCCGCACAGGGCACGCCCGAAGTCGCCGATGCGCGCAAGCCGATGTCCCCGTAACCGGAGCTGCCGCACCGCCTCCTTGGTCGGCCAGGAGAAATAACTCTGCTTGGACAGATCCTGTGGGTAGGCTGTCTGCGTGCCGGCCTCGATCGAATCGACGGTATCACATAGCAGCCAGCCCGCCACCACGCAACACCGCCAGAACAGGTTGAATGAGGATTCGCGCGGTCGCACGGGCACTTTTTCCTGGACGAGGATATCGCCGACATCCAACCCTTCCTCAATATAATGAATCGTCGCCGCCGAGTGGTCTTCTCCGTTAGCCAACGCCCACACATAGGGCGACATGCCAGCGTACCGCGGCAAGGGCGCGTTGTGCACATTGATGCTTCCGAAGCGTGGCACCGAACGCAGCGCTTCCTTCACGATCTGATTCATGCTGACGGACACAGTGAGTTCCGGATCGAGACCACGCACCTTCTCCACAAAGGCCGGGGCGTTGATGTCCGCCGAGCGGAACACCGGTACCTCGTTGCGTGTGGCCCACAGCCATGTCGAACTCACGCAGCGATTATCAGGCAGCCACGCCATCAGCCGGTTCCACAGCCGGAACACGCCGTACACGGCGGTCTTGAAACAGAAGTGCCGCCAGCCCGTATTCTGCAATACCCATCGTAACGAGTCCGTGGTACCGCGCTTCCCGACCAACGCATCCGAAAACACGATCCCCACGAGATCTCTGCGACGAGCTGCGAGAAAACTCCGCAGGACCGCATGGGAAAAAAAGTTGTCATTCGTGAGAATCAGGATCCGCATGGTTCCGCCAAGGACATCCTCACCTATAATCAAACGTTTCCGCGACCGCCTTCGCGAGTCAGCGCGATCACCCTGCCAAGGGGCGCAAACTCGAAGCCGCCCAACAATCGCAACAACTTTCTTTCCACGGTATGCCGATTCCGAAGCTGCAGGCCGTGAAAGCGATGAACACGACGGGCCTGTTCTGGCGATAACGCGGAGGTGTCCAGCGGACCACACCCGACCTCAATCTCGTACGGATGCATATACACAATCGCCGGGCGCCGACGCTGGACGTGCCGGATGGCCCACCGCGTCACCCATCCGGGAAAGTGCCGGAGATAGCCGCCGCCGCAGGCCGGCAGCCGATGCCCCAGAATCGGGACGGTCGTCAGCGGCGCTTCGATGATCGAACGGCCGCCCGGCAGCGTCATTTCGTGGATGTCCTGCGGAGACCCCGGCCAGCCATAGCGCCGTCCCGAGATGGGAAAGATGCTCGAGTCGTAGCGAAACCCCAACTCGGCCAGCACCTCCAGCGCCCACTGGGTATCCGGGTTGATGGAGAACGCCGGTGCCCGGTGCCCAACGACCTCAACCTGCGCGATGTCCTCGATCCGCGATTTGGCGTCTCCAACCTCGCACCGGAACGTTTCCGGCGTGAGCTTGAACACCTGCCGGTGGCAATAACCGTGTACGCCCAGTTCGTGGCCCAAGCCGGCAATCTCGCGAATCAGCTCAGGGAATGTTTCAGCCACCTCTCCCAACACGAAGAACGTGGCCTTGGTGTTGGATGCGTCTAGGTGCCGCAGGAGCCGCTGCGTATTCAATACCACCGCCTCGGTAGGCGGCCCATCGCGGCCCAGCCAATCGCGGGCGATGACGTTATGATAGTCCTCAACGTCGATTGTGAGCGCGTGAATCATCGGCTCAACCACACTTCAGCACGATCACACGTCCCGGCCAAGTTTGGCTCGCCATACCTTCGGATCGGTATACTTGCCGATCATGCCGAGAACGAATCCGAGAAGAGGCATCGGGTCATCCGCGCCGAACGTCTGGTAGTACACGTTGCGGCCAAAGAAGTTCATGAAGGGCGGCCACGCATTCCGCCGCGATTCCCGAGTGGAGAACAGATACCACAAGAGATCCATACAGAGATTTCGAGATTGGACGCCAAGCTGGTACGACTCGATCAGCGGAATCGGCTCTCCGCGAATGAGGCGAATCTGAAGATCCGCATAGTCGATCCCAGCGGCAAACCCAATCTTGATCCCGGCCGTTACGCGCGGGTTGATCTCGAGAATCTTTGGTACGCCATCGCGTGGATCCAGAATCAGGTCGACATCGGCGGCTCCAGTCCATCGGATGCCCTCAAGCAGCCGACGCACAGATTCCTGA
>JAFGKA010000557.1 GCA_016928855.1 Phycisphaerae bacterium | reverse complement strand
CTTCTCCGAGATCACCAGGAACAGGCTCTCGTGCCCTTCGCCCTGCGCGCAGTGGCAATTGGGCTTGCCACACTTGCGTCGGCGTACCAGCAGTGAGCCCCGCATCACGCCGCAGCGGTGCAGTAGCTGGGTCAACTGCGACCGAACCTGCCGTTCACGGACCGCCATCTTTGCCCGGGGAATCCCGGTATCCTTATCTGCCATACGTATATTATGACAGATAAACTCGCCGTTGTCAAGCCCTTTTTGAATGCGAATTTGCTCCGCATCCCCGCCGAGACCGTAAACCTCTGCTGCAACATGAAGCTACGCTCACAAGAAATGGCCAGTTGCAGGACTGCCGAGAAGAACCGGTCCCACCGGATGGCAGCTGAAGCTGTTGGACGCAGAGGTGGAGGATCGCGTGCCGGACCCGAGCCCTCCACGCGTGCGAGCGCGAACAACGTACCACTTATCGGTCGTCGGATCGCAGCCCGGCCAGATCCTGGCGTGCCTGCTGACCAACGACCCCATCCGGATCCAGCACAATGGCGCGATGCAGGTCCTGGGTGGCGCGTGCCGCGTCATTCATCCCGGCATATGTGAGACCGCGATGCCGATAGGCCACCGCAGAATCGGGCTTCAGTTCGATCGCCCTGTCAAAGTCAGCGAGGGCACGGCTGAACTCGCCCTGGTTGCGGTAGATCTGCCCACGATTCATATGCGCCTCGAAGGCGTCAGGGCACAGCCGCACCGTCTCCGTCAGGCACGCGAGCGCCTCCTGCGTCCGCTCCATGGCCAGCAGTGCCGCCGCCAACGAATTCCGCGCCCACGCGTGGTCCGGAACCATCCGGATCGCCTCTTCGCAAGCCTTGATGGCTTCCGGAAACCGGCGGACGGAAAGGAAGACATCGCCCAACGCGGCGTGCAGTTCAGGCATCGCAGCTCCACGGGCGACCGCCTGCCGGTAGTACGTGATGGCTTTCTCGGTTTCGCCCCGCCGGATGGCCAGGTCGGCCAGCCGCGCATACGCCTGCCCGAACCCGGGAGCCTGGGCCACGAGTGACTCCAACTCGCGTTGCGCCGCATCGGTCTCGCCGAGTTCCTGCAGCGTCACGGCATAATTGAAGCGGGCCCCGTGGTAGTCAGAACGCAGGCGAAACGCTTCGCGATAGTGCTCGAGGGCCTCCGACCGCCGACCGACTTCAACGAGGACGGTCGCAAGATTGTTATGCACGTGGACGAAGTCCGGCCGCAACCGGAGGCCCTCGCGAAATGCCGCAATCGCATCGTCGAACCGTTGAAGCTTCATAAAGGCGAGGCCAAGGTTGTTGTACACGCGAAACGCTGTTGGATCAAGCTGCACGGCAGTCCGGTAGTGGTCGATCGCCTCATCGAGCCGCCCCTCGGCAGCCAATGCGTTGCCGAGGTTGTAGTGCGGCCGCGCGCGCCCGGGTGACTTTTCCACGGCGTCCGTCCACAGACGCAACGGCGTCTGATAGATGGTATTGCGGTGCACGGTAATCGCGAGCAGGACGGCAACACTGGCCGCGACAATCGGCACCAGCCATCGCATCGAAACGCGCCGCTGGATCCTCCAGAGCCCCTCGGCCACGACCAACATGAACCCCACGCATGGCAGGTAGGTCTTGTACTCCACCATCAGTTCATATTGCGCGAGGGCGACATACGGGATCAGGGCCACATAGAACCACTGCACGCCAAAGGCCGCGAGCACATACCCACGACGCGACGCGACAAAGCTCAGCACCAGCAACCCCGCATGAAACAGAATGGCGAAAACCGCCAAGTGCTCGAAGAGCGAGGTCGATAGCTTGACGTCATGATCGATACAGCTCCACTGCGGCAGCGGCAGCAGCAACAGCTTCCAGTAGTGCACGAAGACCCGGGATTCCGTCAGAAAGTGTTCCCACGCCCCCCATTTCAGCGCGCCGGGCCCGCCCAGAGGATGAAGCTGAAACGGAAAGATGGTCAGGAGGCCTCGCCACCATACGAAAAACAGCATCCCGGCAACCGCCACAGCCACCCCTGGCACCAACACCCGTAGGAACCGCCGTAACGCCACTCGATCCGGCGCCAGGAGGCACGCTTCGAGCATCAGAATCATCACCGGCAGCGTCAAGCCAAGCGGCTTCGACTTGATGCTCAGCCAGAAACACAGCAAGACGCCCGCCGCCCTTGCCGCACGCGCGGCCGTCCAGGCTTGACCGGAGGACGGCGGGCGCCGCACGCCGACATAACCCCACACAGCCAGAAGGTAGAACGTCGTCGCCAACGCACCCGCTCGCTGCACGATGTAGGCAACACTGCTGGCATTCATCGGATGCACGGCAAACAGCGTGGCCATCGCAACCGGCACCCAGCGAACGGCAACCTCATCCGCTCCGAGCAGACGCAACACGCTCCGCAGGAACCCGTACACCAGGCATGCATTGATCGCATGCACAAGGACATTGACAATCAGGAAGCCCGTTACATCCCATGGGTCATGCCCCAAGGCCTCGTTCAGACGCGTATTGAACATGAACGTTGCAGTACTCACTCCACGACCCGGCACCCAAGGCCTCGTCACGAGTCGCCGCATCGTTTCCGCCAATTCCTGCATCGGCTGCGGTTTCACGATATGCGTGCCGGCCGAATCGAAATGAAACACCTCGTGGTCGGCATTCAGATATGCCACCGCCGTAATCACAGTGACAAACAGAAGTGGCCCGCAACGCCCAAGGACGGAGAGAATCTTGCCTGTGAATGGTCGGCCCGAAGACGTGAGACCCCGAGAACGCTGGGAACCGGTCGGCGATGTTCGCACAGTCTTCATCGACATAGAGTATAGCGATTCGAGACCGCAGTGGATTACAGCTCTTGCGTCACAGCCCGCGTCCCTCGTTTGGCGGGGACGCCTCCGCGTACACGTTCGCCGCGGCAGCCAGCTCGCTCCACGCCCGGCGCAGGCGCACGCGCGCCTGGGCCAGATCGCCGTCCGTCCGCACATAATCGCGCTGGGCCTCGTTCAGACGCACGAGTGAGGCCTTGCCCGCAACGTATTCCCGCTCGACGAGCGTCCGGTTCTCCTGCGCCGCATCGAGATTCTGCCGCTGCAGCTCGATCTGCTGCTGGGCCTCACGCAAGGCAACGACCGCCCGCCGAACATCCGACGCGATTTCGAGGCGCTTCTGCTCCAGCGCGGCCGATGCCTCCCGCCATTCGGCCTCCGCCCGCCGGACCTGGGCCGTGCGGAAGCCGCCCGAGTAGATCGACCACCGCATCTCGACGCCGACCGCCGCCGCCTGATCGTCGTCGGAATAGCCCATGTTCGAGACCTTCTGAAAGCCCCAGGAGCCGCGCAGCGACAGTTCCGGCGCGTATTCGCCCTTGGCCAACCGGATGTTCTCGGCCTGGGCCTTGAGCACGTACTGCGCCGCAACCAGGTCGGGCCGCGCCGCCATGGCCGTATCGACCCAGGCCTCTTCAACTGGAGGCGTCATCTCGTCGGGCGCCTCGGGCTCGAGTGGCGCCAGCTCGACGCCGTCCGGCAACCGGGCACCCGGCAGAGCCATCAGTTCGGCCAGCAGCACTTTGGCCGTCTCCATCAGAGCCGTGGCCGCAATCGCTTCCGCCTGCGCCGCTCGCACGCGCAGCTCGAAGTTCAGCACACCGGCCCTGGTCACCTTCTTCGCCTCCAGCCATCGCTGCGCGATCGCTAACTGTTCGTTGCTGAACGCCTCATCCGCCTGCGCGATGCGAAGTTGCTCCCGACCGAGCTGCCCCTGATAGTAGGCTGCTTCGATCGCCCGGATCACGAGTCGTCTCATATCCGAAACCGACATCTCCGCCGCTCGATGCGCATGTTTGACGCTGAGGAGCCTGGCCTCGCGCGCGAACCCGTCGAACAGCAGCCATGTCACCGTCAGCGCGCTGCTGTGGTCACTGAACGAGTTCTGATTCGCCGTGGACAACGACGAACGCCGGGGAAGCTGCTTCAAGAACAGATTGAACAGGTCAATCAGCGATGGGTTCGGCGTAAGTTCGGGCAGGACAAACTGCGACTGGAGCGACTGCGGGAAACGAGAAAGCTGGTCCGGCGCCAGCAGCGTACGGTTGGACGTATGGGCCAGCACAATCTGAGGGAAATAGAACGATTTCGCCTCGGCGATTCGCGTCAGCGCCGCTTCCAGCCTCGCGACCGAGGCTTGCAGATCGGGATTGGCCTCCAGCGCGAGGGCACGCGCCCGGGCCAGATCCAGCACGCCCGCCGGCAGTTCCATGACCGCTGCCTCGGGCGGCGGGACGTCACGCGGCCTCACGAGTGGCCTGTCCGCCACGGCGACAGACGCCGACGTCTGTGTCGCCGCCGTCTCAATCGACGGCGCCGCCTCCTGGCAGGCCAGCGGCGCTATCGCCAACAGTACACTTGAAATCCATTTGCGCATCAGATCTCACCAATCCCACTTTAGCCGCCGGGGCCGGGGGCAGGTCCGCGTTTTCATCCCAACGACTGGGCTGGCCCCGTCGGTTCCACGGCCTCTGCGGACGGATACGCCCCGCCGCGGCGCAGCCAGCGGCTCGCACGGCGAACATCGCTGAGCACCAGGAACAGCGACGGCACCACCACCAACGTCAACAGGGTGGCAAAGGCCAGGCCGAATGTCAACGAAACCGCCATCGGGATGAGCGTCTGTGCCTGCGTGCTCCGCTCCAGCAGCAGCGGCGCCAGCCCGGCAACCGTCGTCAGCGTCGTCAACAGCACCGCCCGAAATCGCAGCTCGCCCGACGCCAGGACCGCCTCCAGCACGGGCCGACCCGCGCGAATCCGTTCGTTGATCTGGTCGAGCAGCACGAGTGAATCGTTCACGACAACGCCCGACAATGCCACCATCCCGAACACGCTCATGATCGTCAGATCGTGCCCGGTCACGGCATGGCCCACGATCGCGCCGATGAACCCAAGCGGCACCGCCGCCAGAATCACGAACGGCTGGGTATACGACGCCAACATCGCCCCCAGCACCGCGTAGATCGCCACGAGTGCCAACACCTGACCGGCAAACAGACTCCGCAGTGACTCGAGCATCTGCGCGTGCTGGCCTTCCAGTCGAACCGTCACGCCCGGATACTGTTGCGGCAACGCGGCCAAAAAGTCTGCGTTCATCGCGGCCAGAACCTGCTCGGCGTTCGCCCGTCGCTCGTCCACATCGGCCGTGATGCGCACGCGGCGCTGCCCATCCTGATGAAAGATGTTCGCGAAGCCGCGTTCGAGGTGAACTGACGCGAGCTCCCGAAACGGAATCTCACTTCCGTTCGGCCCGCGCACCCGCATGTTCTCCAGTTCGGCAAGATGCTTCCGTTCGGCATCGGGATAGCGAACCTGGACCCGCACCTCCTCGTGCCGCCGCTGAACGCGCACGGCCTCACCACCGTGAAAGCCACTGCGAAGCTGCTGGGCCAGAGCCTCGACCGTCACGCCCAGCGTACGAGCCATCGGCTTGAGCTCAATCCGCACCTCACGCTTGCCCGGTTGCAGGTCGTGCTCGACACCGGTAACGCCGGCGAATTCGCCCAGCTTGGTCGCCACCTGCTCTGCCGCGGCGAGGAGCACATCGAGATCGTTCCCGAGCAGGCGAATCTCCAATGGCTTCTCGGTCGGTCCCTGTTGAGCCCGGGTGAACGTCACGGCGATCGCGTCGTGGACGATCCCAGCCTGTTCGGCCCATGCCGCCAGCGCTACCTGACTGTCGAGACGCCGCTCCTCGGCCGGCGCCAGTTCGATCAGCACCTCGCCAAGATGGCTTCCCTCTTCGTCGATCCACCCGGACCATTCCCCCACGACGGAAAAGACACGGCGTACGAGATCATCCTCGCCGGCGTGCGCCAAAATGGCCCGATCATTCAGGCGGGCTGCCGCCAATTCGATCTGCCGCACCGCTTCGCGCGCGCGCTCGACGGGCACACCCTGCGGAAACCGGATTCTCGCCCGCAGCATGTCGCCGTCGATCTCGGGCAAGAGTGTGAAAGGCACGCGGCCACCGAGTACGGCTCCGGCCGCCGCAAGCAGGCACGCCAGTGACGCACCGATCGTGATTGCCCGCGCCCGCACCGCCCGACGCACCAGCGGGCGATACAAGCGGACGATCACCCAGTCGATGCCAGCCTCCATCGCGATGCGGAACCGCTCAAGCCGCCCCGATCGCTCCGGCGGCCGGCCGGCGGTATGCAGGCAATGCTTCAGATGCGAAGGCAGAATGCAGAAGGCTTCGATCGTCGAAAAGGCAATGGCGGCAATGACCACGACCGGTAGAACCGCGATGAACTTGCCCATGATGCCGACGACAAACAACAGCGGCAGGAACGCGAGCACGGTCGTTCCGGACGACGCCAGGACCGGCTGGGCCACCTCCCACGCACCGTTGACCGCTGCCAGAGCCGGTGGATCGCCGGCGGCTGCCCGCATCCGGAAACTGTCCGCGATCACGATCGCGTCGTCTACGATCAGCCCGGTAACCATGATCAGCCCGAACAGCGTGATCATGTTGAGCGACTGTCCGAGCCAGTGCATCGCCATCAATGCACCGGCGAACGAGATCGGAATCCCGAAGGCCACGCACAGCGAAATGCGAAAATCGAGGAACAACGTCAACGTAAAAACGACCAGCGCCATGCCGAACAGACCATTCTCCGCCAGCATCGCGATGCGCGCATCCACCTGCCGTGAGCTATCCGCCCACACGTCCATGGCCAACCCTGCCGGCAATGCGGCGCGTTTGTGCTCGACATACTCTCGGACGATTCTCGCAATCGTGCTCGTGTCCTGATCCGGCGTCTTGTACACCTCGAGGATGGCGGCGGGCTGGCCCTGGAACCGGCCCGACTTGAAGCTCTCCTCGAAGCTGTCGGTGATCGTGGCGATCTGACCCAGGCGGATCAGTGCCCCGTCCGGCTGCGCGATCACCACGAGATCCTCGAACTCCTGGGCGGTGTAGCGCTGGCCCGTCGTGCGAAGCGTCAGCTCCTCATCGCGGGTTCGAAGGGTGCCGGCCGGTACGTCCAGACTGTCCTTCGCAACGATGGCCGCCACGGCCTCCAGCGTGAGGCCGTACTGCAATAGGGCCTCCTGCGAGACCTGGATCGTGATCTCGTCATCGCGCACGCCAGCCCATTCGACCTGCGAGAGCAATGCATGCGCGAGGAGTTCCTCCTTGACCTCGACAGCCAACTCCTTGATCGCGCGCTCGGGCACATCACCATAGATCGCGACGTGGATGACCTGGTGCCGAACAACGACCTCGGCCACCACCGGTCGTTCAGCCTCGGGCGGGAGCGTCGTGATCCGGTCCACCCGATCCTTGATATCCAACATGACCAGACGCGGATCCGCGACATCCTCGCGCAGCTCGGCCATGATCAGCGCGCCGTTGGCCGCCGCGCGCGACCAAACGCGCCGAATGCCCGTCAGGCCTTCGAGCGACTCTTCCACCTTCAGGCAGATGCCCTGCTCGACCTCTTCCGGGCTGGCGCCGGGGTAAGCCACTTCGACGGACACACGATCGAGAGAGAATTCGGGGTAGGTCTCGCGGACCAGATCATGCACGGCGTACACGGCACCAGCCACGATGACCGTAACCAGCATCTTGGCGTATACAGGATTGCGGACGCCCGCCGCGATGAGCCCCCGCAGCCACGACATGTCACTGGACTCCGGTCACTGCCCCCGCACCCACGGTCGTCGACGCATACGGCACAACATGCCACGCCACGGCCTCCTGCGACGCACGAAGCCTCAGGCGCATTCCATCGACCGCCTTGGGTAGCGGCGACAACACGACTTGGTCGCCGGGGCGAAGCTCGCACGGCACGGTCGCCTCCTCGCCAACGCTGGCCTCCCCGGACTCGGCACCATCCCGCCGAAATGCCACCAGCACCTGGTCCGCGACCGCACGCAGCAGTGGAACCTGTCGAACAACCAGCCGGCCCTGCGCCGGGTCGGCCGCGTCCGGCTCGTAGACGTAGACAAACCGGCCTTCATGAATCGCATGCCGCGGGACGACCAATGCATCCTGCAACGGCTCAGTGGGCAACTCGGCTCGACAGAACATCCCGACCGACAGCGGCGGACGACTCCGCCCCTTGGCCAACTCCATGCTCTGCATGATGTCGCGAATCTCGACGACGACATGGGCCGTACGCGTCGCCTCATCCATCCGCTCAAGCCGCGTCACGCGCGCCGTCCACGAGAACGAACGGCCCAGCAACGTCCATGTGATGCGCGCCGCCGGCGCCGCGGCCCGGTCCTCGCCGACCGCACTGGCAAATGCGTCCTGGTCCGTCCACCGCAACTCGCGCGGGTCGACGACGACCGACAGCTCCAATGCTTCCATGTCCGTCAGCGAGGCGATCTGCAGATTCGCGATGACCACCTGCTCGGCCTGTGCCCGCACCTCATCGACCCGGGCATCGAATGGACAGAGGATCTTCGTCCGTTCGAGAGCAAGCTTGGCCTCATCGACCTGCGCCCGCCGGGTCGTCAGCAATGCCTGTGTCTCCTGCACCTGCAGCGGAAGCATCGCGAGTTCACTGCGGCATGCCAGCACCGCCTCCTGATAACGAAGCCGTGCATCCTCGGCGGCTTCAAGCTCCGGCGCCGTCCCGGATTCCTGATCCACCAGTGATCGCTCGCGTGCCTCTCGCGTCCGAGCCAATGCCTCGCGGCGCTCGGCCAATACAAGACTGTCTTCAAGATGACGCTTCTGCATCACATGCCGCTCAAGCTGCGTTTCGAGCCGCTGAATTTCGGCCTCGGCCTGCTTGAGTCGCGACTCGTACGTCTGTGGATCAATCTCGAACAGCAGTTCACCCTCGAGGATGATGTTGCCCGGCGCCAGATCCGCATGTACGCGGACAAGGCGGCCGCTGACCTCGGGAATGATCTTGACCTGTCGCTTCGGCCGGATGGTGCCGTAGCCCACGATCGGCGGATCGAACACGCCCGGCTCGACACGCACGACCTCAACGTGTGGCACCCGCGCGTTCGCCGACTCGTGTGCGGGCAGCGGCTTCGTGCGCACCAGCCACAGCGCCGCGATTGCCCCGCTGATAACCAGCAGGCCCGCGATGCTCAGGTTAATCCGCCGACGCAATGTCTCGGTCGCTTCGTTCATTCGGCCAGGAATGCTCCTAATTGCTGCACGGTACCCCTCGGACAACCTAGCGTCCAGCCAGGATTCAGCCACCGATCACTCATGCTTCCATGCTTAGTCGCAAAAACGTACCAATGAGTCCACGCGGGAATGGGCGCGGCAGCCCGTAACGTCCCGGTCATGATACGCGCCAACGCGTGGGCCGTCAACAGCGTTATCCCCGCCGGCAGCGAAAGTTACATTTCGTTCACGCGTGCCGCTTCAGGGGCCGCTACGGCACCGGATCGTACCCGCCGGCCCCGAACGGATGGCAGCGAAGCAGCCGACGCACACCAAGCCACCCGCCTCGAATCGGGCCGTGCTTCTGGACGGCCTGGATGAAATATTCACTGCAAGAGGGACAGAATTTGCACGAACCCGGCATCAGCGGCCGTAGACCGACCTGGTAGCCCCGAACCAGCACGATCAGGACCCAGCCCACCAACGCCCGAAGTCCACCCAGGATGCACAGACGCAAGCCCCCGCCAGAAAAAGAGTCCGAAGCCACCAATTCCGGGTCCACTATGCCACCCCCAGCGGGCCCCGCACGCGTCCATCTCGGAGGCCACCACACTATTCTACCCGGCGGCGAGCCGCATCCCTACCCGAGCGATCGGCTCGGCCGGCTCACCGGCCCCGTTGATGCAGCGTGTGGTATTGGGAATAGATCGTCCGCAGCCGGGCGGCCTCTTCCGCGTCCATCCCGTCGTACCATGCATTCTCGGGCATCGCGAGCACCTCG
>JAFGKA010000556.1 GCA_016928855.1 Phycisphaerae bacterium | reverse complement strand
CTTGCTGGCCGTGATGGTATACAGGCCCGTCGGCAGATCGATGAACGCATACGAGCCGGTGCCGTCCACATACATGCTGCGGCTGGCCGGTCCGGTGATGCTGACCGTCGCATGGTCGGCCCAGGCGCCGCCGGGGTGCGTGATGGTACCCATCATGTGGCCCACCGTCGGGGCGGTCTTCCACGGCATCTCCGGAATATCCACCCACGTCGGCGTCACGTCACTCTCCAGTAACGGCGCGAAATCGTCCCACGTACCATAGACAAGCGGGTCGGAACTGATCCGATAAGGAGAGCGGTAGGAGTAGCCGCTGAACCCTTCGGCGTAATTGCCGGCCGGCGACGGCTCGCGCGTCTTCTGCAAGTGCAGAATCGCGTTCGACAAATAGTTCAGGTAGATGCCCGGCCCGATGATCATATGCCGGTTGAACTTGCGATCCTTCTCGAAATTCATCCACCGCACATAGTCGGCGGGCAATTCATGCTCCCGGTAGTAGGTCATCGGGACGGCCATGTCCACCAGACCTTCCTCCACCCAACTGTCCCAATCCGAGTAAACGTCGTAGTACGGGCGGGTCGCCATGAACGCCGCCCGCGTTGATGCCGTCGGCGACGGATTCCACGTCACGAACGAACCCGAATGCTTGACCGAGGGCTTGCTCTTCTGAATGTTCGCATGCACCTTGCGAACGACCGCGGTCACCTGGTCCCGCCGCCACTGCTTGAACTGCTCGCTCGAGGAACTGGGCTGACCGGTCAGGCCGTAGCGTTCGTTGTAGCGCGCCACACTCGTGGGGTTGTACCCCTCGGTGTTGCCCTCGAACCGGATGTAGTCGTGATGAATGCCGTCAATGTCAAAGTTGTTCACCAAGTCCATACACACATCGGTCAGGTACTGCAGCACGCGCGGATGACCCGGGTCGAACGCGCCATCCCCGTTCTCATTCCCGTTCTCCAGACGCGTGGGCCAGTAGTTGTCCGGATCGCTCGGGTCGCTATGCTGGCTGTAAACCAACCCTTTGGCGGTCTTGAAATCCACCAGCCAGCAATGGACCTCGATCCGCTTCTTACCGCCGGTAGTGTCGTGCGCTGCATCGATCATCGCCTGCAACGAATTGAAATCCGCGGGCGTCAGGCCGCTCATGTACGGCTCGCCCATCCCGGACGGGTAACAGACATCCGCGCGACGCCGAACCTGCACGATCACCATATTGCAGTTCACATCGCGGATCCGCCCGCCACTGTCCGGGTTGCCCACCTCGCCCAGCAACAACTCCACCTCATCCTGGTTGAGCAGGCCGGCGCCCCAGGCGTCAACCCAGAACGCGCGATACTCGGGGCCTGGCGGTTCGGTGCTCTCAAACTGCACGGCGTCCGCCACGATCGTCTTGCTCGTCTGCGCCTGGTCCACCAGCGTCACCCGACCCGTCGTACCGGCCGTGAAACTGTAGGTGCCCAATTCGACCCACACCGAGCCGTTGATCTGCTGGTTCACATAGACGTCCGCTGTACCGCCGCTGTAGTGGACGGTATAGCGGGCGTTGTTCGGCCGAGAGCTGCCGGTCGATCGATACCACACCGATACAATGTGTTCCCCGGCTTCGGGCAGATTCGGGCGCCATTCGACCTCGCCGGTCACGCTGCTGCTTGTAGATTTGTAGCGATAGTCCGTGCCCCACTGACCGGTAACACTCGTGGTACTCCATGTCCCTGACAGTACCGAGAAGCCGGAGTCCGTGTTATCCACGATCACCGAGGCGCCGAAAGCCGTTGGCGCGGCCAGCGAGAGGCTCACCGCAATAATCGACGTCGACCGAAGAAAGGAGCGTTGTCTGCAAGACATGAAATCCTCCTCCCGTCTGTGACGGGCCCTGTCACGTCAAGTCCTGGCGACCCATGCGCGGCCGCCGTGCTTCTTCCACAATCCGTTCGGGCAGGCCCTCGTGCCATCACGGCGCGCAAGCCGGCACCCGATTCGGCCCGTTGAAGCATTGGCTGAATAGGCCGAAGTCCGTCATGTCTACGTCACCGTCGCAATCCAGGTCGGCGGGCATGCAGATCGGCTCACCGAGCGCCAAGTCTTCCCGCCGCGTCTCACCCGCCACGACCTTCACGCGGTAATGCACCGCCAGCGCCTCGTCCTTGCTGGCGCGAACATCCAGCATGACCCCAGCAGCGTCGCTCGGAATCATCGTGACGACGTAGTAACCATTGCCATCGGTCTTCACCGATGCAAGTTCGCCGACCTCGACCTGCACGTCCGCGTCATCGACGGGCTCGCCGGTATCGAAGTCCGTGATCTGGCCGTAGAGCGTCCCCTCCGTGGCTATCGTCCGATCGCGCCACGGCATCGACGGCGTCGGAACGTTGCCGCCGAACAGATTGTCCCTCACATACGGATACCACGCCTGATCCCACTCTGATACGCCGTTCCTATCACTGTCTATGGTCGCCCCGTACGAATACGTCGAGAGCCCATCCGCCTCGGCATTGCGGGCATACTGCATCTGCGTCACGCTGTCAGCGAAAGTCTCGTTCAAATAGATGCCCGGCCCGATGACTACCTGGCGGTCGTAACGCCAGCCCATCGCCGCATCCACCCAGTTGCGATACCACTGCGCCTGGTCGGTGTTGTATTCTCGGAAATAGGCCATCAGGACAGCGGTATCCAGATAGCCCAATTCCAGCCACTCCCGCCAGTTCTGGAATCGCGCATACGCGCTCGTGTCCTCGAAATCCTCCGGCGCATCCCCCCACGTCACAACGGACGCGCTGTGGCGCAACGGCTGGTTCGGGTTCGTCGTAATCGTCGCGATCTCCGCCCGGCATCGTCGGATCAGCTCCGTGATCGTCCGCCGACGGAAGTCATCCCAGTCCGCATCCCCCTGGGCCGGCGGCACGTCCGTTCGTCCGGTGATCGCCTGGAACCGCGCCAGACCCGACGTCAGAACGGTGTCGTCCGCCGGATACCCCGCATCCGCGTTCGTCGGGGTGTACCGGATATAGTCCCAATGCATGCCGTCGACAGCGTAGTAGGTAACAATCTCCTTGGCGATCGAGATCAAGTAGTCCTGCACCTCGGAGTTACCGGGGTCGAACGTGTACTTCCCATCAACCGGCGCCGGCCCGGCGCCGATGGCCGCCCGCGGAACCATGAGCCAGTGGGGACGATCGCCGAGGTAGGCGTTGCCCGGCGGCGGCCAAAGCCCCGACGCCCGATAGGCCACCACCCAGGGATGCAGTTCCAGCCCATGGGCGTGCGCCTGCTGCACCATATACGCCAGCGGGTCAAACGCATCGGTCACATACACGGAACGCGTGACGATGTTGGAGCGCCAATACGCACCATTCGAGCCGGTCGCATTGTCGTGGTAGGCAAGCACTTCGGCGAAGATCGCATTGTACTTGCCCTGCACCGCCAGCGCGACCATCTGGTCGATCTGAGCCGCATCCTGCAGGCCATAGTGGAACACGTCAGCCCAGAACGCGCGGAACTCAGCCCGGCCCCCCTCGACCATCTCGAACATGACCGCGTCGGCAACGATGCTCTTGTTGACGTCGGTCGATTCGTCCGACAGCGTAACAGATCCGCTGGTACCCGTCGCAAAATCATACTCACCCAGTTCTACCCACTGGGACCCGTTGATCTGCTGGTTGACCGAGACCTCCGTCGAACCGCCTTCGTGCGTAACGGTGTACCGCGCATCGTAGGGCCGCGACGTCCCGGTCGAACGATACCATACCGATACCGAGTACTTGCCGCCCACGGCCAGATCGGGACACCATCGGACCGTGCCGGTCTGTTGGGCCACCGTCGTCTTGTAAAGGTAGCTGTTTCCCCACTGCCCCGGCATGCTCGTCGAACTCCAACTCCCGGTAGTCGTACACGCCGAATCCGCGTCATCCACGATAATCTGACCGGACGCGACCGTCGCGGCCAACCACAGAGACGACAGGCCGCCCAGCACGCACCATCGCCACGCATTCGATTCGCGAACCATGAAGCTTTCCTCCCGCATCAACGGGAACTCGTGTCGGTCATTACGGCGGGGCACCCCCCAACGAGGACGCCCCGCCCCGCATCAATCCGTTTCGCTATGGCCGTGAACCCCGAATCACAGCGCGCAGGCCGGTGCCCGGTTCGGGCCATTGAAACAGCTCTGGAACGCGCCGAAATCCGTCAGGTCGACATCATTGTCGCTGTCGACGTCCGCACCGTCGCAATCCTCGCCAGCCGGTGCCCGGTTCGGCCCGTTGAAACAGCCCTGGAATGCACTGAAATCTGTCAGATCGACGTCGCCGTCACAATCAAAGTCCGCCGCGACACACGCCGGCGCGCCAAGAGCCAGGTCCTCCCGGCGCACGTCGCCCGCGACCACCTGCACGTTCAGGTGCGTCGCTGACGGCAAGCCACTCTTGCTCGCCGTCACGTCGTAGGACGTCCCCGACGCCGCCGCGTTGATCATCGTCAACACGTAGTAGCCGTTGCCGTCGGTCTTGACCGTGCCGGCCGCGCCGACCTGCACGGTGGCGTCATCCACCGGCTCGCCCGTGGCATAGTCGGTGACCTGGCCGTACAGCGTGCCCTCAGTCGCCGTCGCCGGATCGCGCCACGGCATCGTCGGCGTCGCCACCGGGCTGGTGAACACGTTCACTCCCGCATAGGGATACCAGTCATCCCACGGCATGCCCATGTTGTTCGTCCCGCGATATGAGTACGTGGAGAAGCCAGCCGCACCGGCGTTGCGGGCGTACTGGATCTGCGTCACGCTGTCGGCAAAACTGTTCAGGTAGATGCCCGGCCCGATGCACATCTGCCGGTCGTACTGCCACGCGATCGCCGCATCGACCCAGTTGCGGTACCACTGCGCCTGGTCGGTGTTGTACTCCCGGAAATAAGCCATCGGAATGCCGGTGTCGATGTACCCCAGCTCCATCCATTCCCGCCAGTTCTGGAAGATCCCGTACGCGCTCGAACCCTCGAACGTCGCCGGCGCGTTACCCCACATGATCAGCGCGGCCGAATGCCGTACGGGCTGCCGGGGATTGCTCCCGATCATCGGAATCTCGGCCTGCACACGCCGAACGACCTCCGTGATCGTCCGCCGGCGGAAATCGTTCCACTCGGTATCACCGGTGGCCGGCGGCACGTCCACCCGCCCCGTGATCGCCTGGAAGCGCGCCAGGCTCGATTTCGGATCACTCAGGTCGGTCGGATAGCCCGCGTCCGTCTGCGTGTACCGGATGTAGTCCCAGTGGATCCCGTCGATGGCATAGTTGCTGACGAGTTCGTTGACGATCGAGCAGAGATATTCCTGGGCCCCCGCCGCGCCCGGGTCCAGCGTGTAGTAGCCCCCGACCGTGGCGACCGTGCCCCGCTGGGCCCGCGGAACCATCAGCCACTCCGGCTGCACGACGCTATTGCCGCTCGGCGGCCACGTCGCACACACACGGAACGCCACCAGCCAGCAGTGGACCTCAAGCCCGACCGCATGGGCCTGCTGCACCATGTACGCCAGCGGGTCGATCCCGCCCTCGATATCCTTGGCTTTGGGAACAATCGACGAGTTCCAGTACGCCCCGTGGCCGCTCGCACTGACATCATCCTGAAACGCCAGCACTTCCGGAATAATCGCGTTGTAGTTGCCCGCGACGGCGTTGGCGATCATCTCGTCGATCTGCGCCGTGCTCTTGTACCCGTCGTGGAACGCATCGGCCCAGAACGCCCGGAGCTCCGGACCCGTCACCGCCCCGCCTGTGAACACAGCCGTGACCGTCTTGCTCTGGTCCATCGTCACCGTTGTCGTCGGCGAGCTCGGACTGGCCACGTTGCTGCCGCCCGAGACCTGCCAGTGATCGAACGTGTAGCCGGATGCGGCGGATGCCGAAATGGGCACGACCTCGTCGATGTCGTAGCTGTACGGACCGCCAACGGCCGGGCTTGTCGTGCCGGCGTTGGGCGGATTCACCGCCATCGTCAGAGCGGTTGCATCAGTCGACACGAACCGAACCGCGTCGGCGATCACCACCGACGGCCCAGCCGTATTGCTCAACCGCACGCGGCCAGCCGTGCCGGCGGCGAAGTCATAAACCCCCAGCACGAACCACTGCGAGCCGTACGCCTGCTGGTTGACATACACCGTGTCCGAGCCGCTGGCGTGGTCGATGGTGAACGGGGCGTTGTTCGCGCGATTCCCGCCCTGCACATACCACACGGCCACCTCATAGGCACCCGCAGCCGGCAGGTTCGGCCGCCATTCCACCTCACTGAACGGTTCGCCAGACGTCTCGACCCACCGGTAGTTGGTACCGTAGTAGCCGGCGTAAGCCCCCTCGGTCCAGTCCCCGCTGAGTACCGTGAACCCGGAATCCAGGTTGTCCACGATGACCTCGGCGCCCACAGCCGGCACGACACCGACCAGTAACGCCCCGACCATGATCGCAAGACGACGATTCGCGCAGCGAATACCGCTTGACATGCCTCTGTTCCTCCTCGCATCACGCGTGAAAAAGGACAACAACCTGTACTGTAAGGTTTTACGCACCATGGGCCCGCCCAGTGTGCAGACTATGGCTCTATTTCACATCTTACCCGTCGCTAACTGCCGATGCAAGCGAGTCTTCGGCGATTACGGCGTTGTCTCGTCTTTGCCGCCGGGAAACAACCGGCGAGAATTTACACTATATCATGTCCGATTACCGCACCAGGTCGCAACCGCACCCATTCGCATCGCTCAGGCAGGCATAGGGCTCGCTATTCCTGGTCCTTGCCCTGCACGGGGACGGCCCAGGTCGCTCAGACCCTTCTAAGAGACATAGGCGCGCGTGCCGCCGGAATGTTGCAGAGAAATTTAAGAAAAGGAGGCCGCGCGACCCGAGAGAATCTCAGGCCGCACGGCCATGCATTCAAACATCACGCCTGTTCGTCAGGCGTCCAACGAACCTTACGGACAGCCGGCAGCCGGCGGGCGGTTCGGGCCGTTGAAGCAGGCCTGGAACACACCAAAGTCCGTCATGTCGACATCCCCGTCGCCGTCCAGATCGGGGGCGTCGCAATCGTTCTCCGCCGGCGCCCGGTTGGGGCCGTTGAAACACATCTGGAACAGGCCGAAGTCCGTCATATCGACGTCGTCGTCGCCATCAAAGTCCGCCGAAACGCCCGGCAATTCGCCAAGCATCAGGTCCCGCTCATACATGTTCCCCGTCACCACGCCAATCTCGACATTGGCCGTCGTCACGGCGTCCGGATAGCCGCTCTTGCTGGCCGTG
>JAFGKA010000555.1 GCA_016928855.1 Phycisphaerae bacterium | reverse complement strand
GTGATCCGGACGCGATTGATCATCCCCCACGCAAAGACCTTCATCATTGCCACAAACTGGATGCAGCACACAAAGACCGCTGCATAAAGAATTTGCAGCCGAGTTTCGTCCGTCCGGAAGAACACAACGCCGCAATAGACCGCTCCCGCGAGGAATACCACCGCCCAGAACCAGACCAATGCCGCCAGCGGCAGCATCGAGCGGCAGTAGAACGTCCGGATCATGCTCCCAAGCGTATCCTCCTGCGAATCGTCGTAGAGCTGACCCGCCTCAACCATGTGTCTGGCACGTTCATCGTTCATGGCTTGTCTCCCTGTGGTGTACCGACCCCCGTCGAAGTCTCGCCTGTCGGCTCAAGCCGGTCAAGCCGCCCTCCCGCCATCGACAGCCGGACCAGCGCCGGCCTTGCATCTCGATTCACTTTCGGTAGCATGACGATGGCGGCGGAGGGGACAAGTCCGCTCGCACCCGCGCGGCGTTGGGGGAAGAATCGCCGTCAGCGTGCATGTCAGCGTGGCTCGCGATGATCCATTCCTCGCGTGAGCCCGCGAGAGACTCTGGGCGTGAGAGAGATGCCCGGCGGTCGATGAGGCACAATGCTGTGCCCGTCACGCGCCGGCGGGCGACTTCGTGGAGGCGGGACTGTCCCGCCTGCCGGAGTTTGGTGGTGCGCGACACATTCAACGAGGAGAAGGAAAAGATGGTAACCCGGGCAGTACTTACGGCTGCGATCGCAGCGTTGTGCGTCGGAACGGCTCATGCGTCGTTCTTCGACGACTTCAGTTCGTATACCAATACGACCTCGATGTTGGCGCCCGGCGCCTGGGGCGACGATTACGTCGGCACCGTGCCGGCCACCCTTTCCGCCGGTTTCGGCAACCCGGCCGCGTCGATGTGGCATCCAGGCGGAAGGGCGGGCAAACACGTCATTGCGTCGCTCTACCCCAGCGATGCCGAGCCGATCGTCTGGGAAGGCGATATCTGGGATGACGCAAACCCTAACAAGCGGCTCACAATGGGCCTGCGCGATAACGGCGGCGGCGCCACGCTGACCGCAATCCTCGAAATGGGTCGGTATAACGCCCTGGTAGACCCCGCCACCAGTCTGCAATATGACGGCTACGGCATCCGAACATCGCTCATCGGTGGCGCTCCCGACGAGTGGGTCACGTTCGAGGGCAACCCCACTGGGCAGCTCGGATGGCATCACCTCCGAGCGACCATCAAGAGCACAACGATTCTGTTTGAGCTGGACCTCGGCGCCGACGGCACCGTGGACAGCCAGCGACTGATTGCCACCGCGGATCAGACGGGTATTGGCTACAACGTCCTCCGCCTCGGCGGTCCCGGTGACAGTTCGTCGCCCGGTGGCGGCCTGAATTTCGACAACATCAGCATCGCCCAGGTTCCCGAGCCGGCCACGCTGGCGCTGCTCGGCCTCGCCGGCCTGTTCCTGCGTCGCCGCAGGGTTTGATAGTCCTGGTTAACGCGGACGGTGGATCATACGCCCCGCAGTCACCGTAATTGCATGCCCCATGGGGTGGCCGTTGTTGGCTTGCTCCGTGGGGCATTCGTTGCGCCGCTTGCCGCACCCGGGTGGACGACCATGGGTAAGCAAATC
Organism: Phycisphaerae bacterium; assembly: GCA_016928855.1. Lineage (GTDB taxonomy): Bacteria > Planctomycetota > Phycisphaerae > UBA1845 > PWPN01 > JAFGKA01. The sequence goes on along the minus strand of JAFGKA010000555.1, from coordinate 5,861 downwards.
GCGGACACGACGGCTTTGCCTCCCGTACACACCGATTGCATGACACGCTGCCACCCGCAGCTCTTGAAGAGCATCCGGCTGCGGCCCATGCCGGCGCTTCGCCGCGGCATGCGGGCAATTCCGACACGTTCAGCCACCAAGCTCTGAAAAAGAAGCGGGAGCCCCGAAGGACTCCCGCTTTTCTCTTTCATCACATTCGCGTCGCGTTCCGGGAGGAGCGCAACGCCCTCGTTCGACCGTTACGGCAGGATGATGTAGCCGACGGTCTTCGGGGTGCCCGAGGTGGTCACCGCCGCGGTCTGGAAGCCTACGGTGTTGCTGCTGCAATCCACCTTCCAGGCCGGACAACCGTACGGATCCGTTCCGCCCGGATCCGCCGGCACCACGAAGGAAACGCCGCTGGTGCTGTACTGGAGGTACGCGCCGCTGAGGAAGATGTGACTTCCGCTCGGCCTGATGGCCACATCGGATCCATAGCCGACCGAGCCATTGTTTGGCGTCGAACCGTCGATGTACTGATCGGCTGCCGGCTTGGTAAAGCCCGGACCCGGCACGGTACCGACCGCAATGCGTGTCTGGGTGTCCTCGGCCGAGTTGTTGCTGTGGAATGCGAAGACCGTGCTGCTGATCGCCGGGTTCCTAACACACTCGGCGTCCGTCATCGTAATCACGCTGTTCGTTGACAGATCGACCAGAAACGCCGCCGTGTACCCCTGATCATCGACCGCGATGATGTAATTGCCAGAAATCGCCATCTGAATGTTCTCGGCGATTCCATTGGCCACCGCGATCTCGGTCGGCGCGGCCGTCGGATTCGCGATGTCATAGACGTAAAGAGTGTCGTTTGCAGCGGCGACTACTGTCCCCGTCGTCCCATCTACGGCGACCTGATCCACCTGGAAGTGCGTCGACGCCGGGTTGTTCGTCAGCGGAATGAGCGTGGGTGTTCCGCTGCTCACATCGATCACCTTCAGGATAACACCATCCGTCACCGTACTCTGGTCGCAGATCACGACACAGTAGTTGCCGTCGGCCTGGATGTGTCCTGCATCGTACGCGCCGACCGGGGTCGTACCAATCCGGATTTCATCCGTGCTGAACGTTTGCGTCATCGTGGCCGTCGGCACGTCGTAGACGCTCACCTGGTAGGCCAGGCTGGCAGTGTTGATTCCCGCAAGGAAGATCGTGCTGCCACCCACGGCGAATGCTTTGTTGCTGTAGAGTTCACTGTTCGGGACGGGCGTGCCGACGGTCGGCGCCGTCGAGGGAACGATGTACGACACGCCGACGGTAGCACCCGCGGTCTCAGTGCCAAACGCAATCAGATCGTTCCCGCACAACAGCTTCGCATCATGTCGCACCGGAATCGCCGTCTTCACGATCGTGAGCCCGGTCGTACCGCCGCCATTCGTTCCGTCCCCATTCGTTCCATCGCCATTCGTACCGTCGCCATTCGTTCCATCACCGTTCGTTCCGTCCCCATTCGTCCCATCGCCATTCGTCGGCGGCGTTGGCGGTGGACAACCCATATTCGGCACGATGAAGAACGCTACGGTTGCAACCATTAGCATTACCGTCAAGAAGTTTCTCATGGACAGGTCTCCTTTTGTTGAAACGGTCCCCACACAGGACCTGAAAACACGCAGACCACATAGTACAGCGACTTCACCATTCGCGAAAGGCGAAAATCCCGAACAACTGTAAATTTCGTCTCTCTCCCATCGCGCATGTGCAGAGCCCCGTTGGCCTGCAGGTTTGCGGATGGCAGAGCGCCCCCGATAGGAGCGCACGCGACAGCCACACGCGCCGAACCAATGGATGCGAAGAATCTTACGACCACTCTGACGGAATTGCGTCTTCGTGTATCCCTTCGATTTTCCCGATATGTCAACGATCATCCACGGCTCACTCGTCGCGGTACAGCCACGCGCGCGACAGAGCGAGCATCTTGAGGCGATTCAGACCGCCGACCTTTTTGTCGCCGGCGCAGTAGGACAGAATCGCCCGGTCCTTCAGAAACGTGATCGATGTATAACAGTACCAGCCTTCCGGGTCGCCTTCGATCACCCGACTCGGCGTCCATGTCTGGCCGTCATCGCGACTGATGGCTACGCACAGTGGCGAGCGCTTTCCCTTCGGGTAGACGTGCCGGCCCGAGTGATCGTTCCAGACACACAGCAGATCGCCGGTCCACGGAATCCGCTCGATCGTCGCCGGGCTCAGGGGCGACGCCAGCCGGCTCGGCTCCGGCTCGGACCACCGCAGCCCCCCATCCTTCGAGAAAGACGAATACTGCACGCCCTTGTCCGTGCGGAACCACATCCACAGCCGCTTGTCCGTCAGTTCGACGACGCCGGGCTCCTGTAGCACCACCTGCGGCATTGGTCTTTCGGTGGCACTATCGGCATCCATCCGCCAAGTGCGGCCTTCGTCATCCGAGACGAACACGCGCGGCAACGCGCGGCTTCCCCAGACCTTCCTGTCGCCATCCTGGCAGGGATGCCAGGCCGCTGGAACCACCAAGCGGCCGGTTGAGAGCTGGACCACGCGGTCGTTGTTGACCACATGGTAGCCGTCGGCCACGCTGACGCGCACCGGCTCGCCGAGCGTCTCAAACTCGTCGGTCGAGCGGCGTACATATGCCGTGCAATCGCACGCATCGTTCTTGCGCAGGTAGAACAGCAGCAGCGCCCCGTCGCGCAGCCGAAGAATGCTGGCGGACATGACGTTCTGCGCCCCCTCGTTCGCGACGACCACGCGGTCCTCGCTCCACTGCCGACCGCCGTCGCTCGACGTGCGGGCGACAATCTCGGCCGCGGCATGGTCGGCACCACCGCCAGTGAAGCGCGTATAGACGAAGTACAGCCGACCATCCCGCAGCTCGATGAGGTCGCCCTCAGAATTGCGCGGATACGCCTTGCTCGGCTCGATCACGAGCAGCGTCTCGTCCGCCGGTGGCTCGGCCGCCACCGCGGGGAATAGACCCATCATCGCCGCCATCGCACATGCCGCTCTGAGCATACTGCACCTCATCTGGACCTGCGGGCTACGCCGTCACCCAGCAGCCTACGCACCACGGGCCGCAATGCAAACCGTCCTGCCCCCCGGGAGGATCCTGGCGAGTGCTCGCGCCTGCGGTCCTGGCTTGTCTTCCGGCCGTTTACCGCGTAGATTCAGCGCTCTGGACAACATCACGAACCGCGTGCAGCGGAGGGACCACGGGAATGATCCGAGTAGCACTCGTCGGGGCCGGCTTCGTCGGCCGCAACCATTTCAATCAGTACCAGTTGCTTGGTGACCGGGCCCGCCTGGTGGCGATTTGCGATGCCGACCCGGCGCGGCGGGCAGGCGACTGGACGAACATCGGAGGCAACTTGGCCGATGCGACCGGCCGTGTCCAGGATCTCGGCGACATTCGTCCCTATGCGCGATGGGAGGACGTGGTCGCGGCCGGCGATGTCGATATGCTCGATATCACGCTGCCGACGTTCCTCCACCCGGACATCGCCACAGCCGCGCTGGCCGCGGGAAAGCACGTGCTCTGCGAGAAGCCGATGGCGCTGACGGTCGAGGGATGCGACCGCATGCTCGCCGCGCAGAAGGACTCCTCGGCCCTGCTCATGGTCGCGCAATGCGTGCGATTCTGGCCGGAATACGTCTGGCTCAAGCAGGCCCACACGGAGAATCGCTACGGCAAGCTGAAGTCGCTCTCGCTCCGGCGCAACGCCGGCACGCCAAGCCACTCGGCCGGCGCCTGGATGCTCGACCCGACCAAGTCCGGCGGCGCACTGCTCGATCTTCACGTGCACGATGCTGACTATGCCCTGTACCTGCTCGGCAAGCCGAAATCCGTCTGTGCGCAGGGCCATATCCGCAACGGCAGCCCTGATCGCGTCCACGCCCTGTGGCATTACAACACCGAAACGTGTGTCTACGTGGAAGGCTGCTGGGACTTCCCGTCGGGCTTTTCGTTCAACATGGGCTTCACGGCGGTCTTCGAGAAGGCCGCGGCGATCTGGGACATGGCCACCGGCAAGCCGCTGTGCGTCATGCACAACGACGGCAAGACCGAGACGCCGAAGGTGCCCGAGGCGGACGGCTTCTTTGCGGAGATCGAGTACTTCCTCTCGTGCATCGCGGCCGGCACGCCGCCGACCACGAGCACCCCGCAGGACAGCCGCGACGCCATTGCGATTGCGTTGGCCGAACTCGAAAGCATCCGGACGGGCAAACCCGTGCCGATCCGTTAGTCCGCATGTGCGCTGCGTGAATAGAAGGAGACTGTCGTGATCAAGAGTATCAGTATCTGGGCGTTCCCCGGTGGTATCGAAGGGCTCGAGCCGGCCGAGGCGATGGAGAAGGCGAAGAAGCTCGGCTTCGACGCGATCGAGCTGGCGATCAACGAGCGCCAGCACCTGAGCCCGGCGAGCAATGAAGCCTATTGCCGTCGCGTCAAGGAAGCCGCCAAGGCGATCGGCGTTCGCATCGCGTCAGTGGCCTGCGGGCTGGGCTGGTCGAACAGCCTCTCGGATCCGAACGCGCGGAAGCGCAAGGCCGCCGTCAAGCTGCACGCCAAGTGTCTCGAAATCACCCGCTGGCTCGGGACGGACGCAATGCTCGTCGTGCCCGGCTACGTGCACATTCCGTGGGAGCCCAAGGCGCCGGTCGTGCCGTACGACCTGGCCTATAGACTGGTCAAACAGTCGTTGCGCGAACTCGGCTCGATAGCGGAGAAGCTCCACGTACACGCCTGCTGCGAGATGGTCTGGAACGGGATGCTCTACTCACCGCTGGAGTTCCAGCGCCTGCTGACCGAGGTCGGCAGCCGGTACGTCAACTTCTACTTCGACACCGCGAACATGATGGCGTTCGGCTATCCCGAGCAGTGGGTCTCGATCCTGGGCAAACGCATCAAGCGTGTGCATTTCAAGGACTACCAGCGCGACCCGGGCGGGTTGGCGAGTTTCTGCGACCTGCTCAAGGGCGACGTGAACTACCCGGCGGTCATGAAGGCCCTGCGCGCAATCAAGTATACCGGCGCGGTCACGCTCGAGACGTTCAACCGCGCCGACGCCGATCTGCGGAAGGAATCGCGAACGATCGACAAGATTTTGAAGATGTAGCGGCGACCAGGCAAGTGGCATCCGGCCGCCAAATGCGGTAGAACTGTGCTCCGGCTGGTCTGGCGTGCGGCCGGCGGCCTGTTTGGTCCTATCCCGCGGAGGTTGATGGTTATGGCGAAGAAGACGAAGTATCGATTCTCATTCGGTCCCTGGAATATTCACGAAGGCGCGGACCCGTTCGGCCCGGACGTGCGCAAGCCGATCGCGTTCGCCCGCAAGTTGAAGGTCTATCAGCAGCTCGGCTTTGCCGGCGTGCAATTCCACGACGATGATGCCGTGCCCGAACTGGACGGCAAGTCGGCCCGGCAGGTCGCGGCCGGCGCTCGCAAGGTGCGAAAGCAGCTCGAGAGCCACGGCCTCGTCGCCGAGTTCGTTGCCCCGCGGCTCTGGGAAAGTCCTGAGACGATCGACGGCGGCTTTACCTCGAATTCGGCGAGCTGCCGGCGCTACGCGATGAAACGCGCACTACAGACGATCGATATCGCCAACGAGCTTGGCACGGGTCTGATCGTGCTCTGGCTTGCCCGCGAAGGTACCTATGTCCGCGAGTCGAAGAACGCGCGCCAGGCGCACCAGTACCTCCTCGACGCGCTCAATGCGATGCTCGAGCATGATACGAACGTCCGGATCGCCATCGAGCCGAAGCCCAACGAGCCGATGGACCATGCGTATCTGCCGACGATCGGTCACGCGATTGCCATGGCGTACCGCACGGTCGATCCGAGTCGTGTTGGCGGC
>JAFGKA010000554.1 GCA_016928855.1 Phycisphaerae bacterium | reverse complement strand
GGAGCAGCTCCCCGCGCACATCGCGATCATCATGGACGGCAACGGGCGATGGGCCCGGCAGCGCGGCTTGCCGCGCATCAGCGGGCATGTCGAAGGTGCCGGCGCGGTCCGTGCGATCGTGACCGAGTGTGCCCGCCTCGGGATCGGCTATCTCACACTCTACAGCTTCAGCCTGGAAAACTGGAAACGGCCGAAAGATGAAGTGGATGCGTTGATGAGCCTCTACGCCGAGTACCTCGTCAAGGAGCGCGACGAAATCATGGCGAACGATGTTCGGCTCCTCCAGGTGGGCCGGCGCCAGGAGCTGCCCGACACGGTGCTCCGGGAACTCGACATCACGCAGGCCATGAGCCGCGACAACAAGGGGCTGACCCTCTGCCTCGCGCTGAACTACGGAGCCCGCACGGAAATCGTCGACGCGTTCCGACGCCTGGCCCGCGAAGTCGTCGACGGCCATCGCCAGATCGACGACATCGACGAAGCCGCCATCAGCGACGCGCTGTACACGGCCGGCGTGCCGGACCCCGACCTGCTCGTCCGCACGGCCAACGAACGCCGTCTGAGCAACTTCCTCCTCTGGCAGATCAGCTACGCGGAACTGCACGTCACGCCGGTGCTCTGGCCCGACTTCCGGCCGGAACATCTGCATGAAGCGATTAAGGACTACGCAGCGCGCCAACGCCGGTACGGCGGCCTGGTACCTCCGGGCTGACCGACGTCGCCCGGGCCGGCTTGGGCCCGGTCCGCGCCGGGGCTACAATACAGGTTTGCGGGCCTGTTGGAGATTGCCTTGTGGCTGAACCGATCCGTGTGGCGTTTGTGGCGCTCGGCTGCGCCAAGAACCTCGTCGACTCGGAAAAGATGCTTGCCCAGCTTGCCGAAGCCGGGGCGGTACTGACCTCCGAAGATACCGACGCGGACGTCGTCGTCATCAATACGTGCGGATTCCTCGCGGAGGCGCGGGATGAGGCCTACGAGGAGATTCTCCACGCCATCAACAACAAGAAGATGGGGTACTGCAGACGCGTCGTGGTGGTCGGCTGCCTCGTCCAGCGCGATGGTACGAAGCTGCTCGAGGACTTTCCCGAGATCGACGCCCTCGTCGGCGTGCATAACCGCGACGACGTGGCTCGGGCGGCGATGAAGCCGCTAGCCCCCCGCACGAAGAGTCGTAAAGTACGAAATAAGCCGGACTTATATCTCGGTGACTACCACCCGTTCGTCGCCGTGGACACGGCACGACTCCGGCTGACGCCGCCGCACTATGCTTATCTGCGCATCAGCGAGGGCTGCAACCAGAAATGTACGTTCTGCACGATCCCCGCTATCCGCGGTCCGATGCGATGCAAGCCGCCGGAGGCCGTGCTGGCCGAAGCCCGCGAACTGATCGCCGACGGGGCCGTCGAGCTGAATCTGATCGGTCAGGACACCACAAGTTACGGTGCTGACATCGGTTACGAGCCGGGCCTGGCGGGCCTCCTCCGCGAGCTTGACGCCGTACCCGGTGTCGGATGGCTTCGGTTGCTCTATGCGTATCCCTCGGTCTTCTCCGACGCGATGATCGACGCGATGGCCGAATGCGAGCATGTGGTGCCCTATGTGGATATCCCACTGCAACACATCAACGATCGCGTCCTGCGGGCGATGGGCCGCCGGGTCACCCGGAAGCAGACCGAGGCGCTGCTGGCCAAGCTGCGTGACCGCATCCCGGGCGTCACGATCCGCACGACGCTGATCGCGGGCTTTCCCAGGGAGACAAAAGCGGAATTCAAGGAATTGCTGGCCTTCGTCCGCGAGTTCGGGTTCGACGCGTTGGGCGTCTTCCCGTACTCACCAGAGCCGGACACGCCGGCAGGCCGTATGGCCGGGCAGGTTCCCGATGAAGTCCGGGAGGAACGAATGGATGCCCTGATGGCCGCCCAGCAGGACGTCGTGTTCGCCCGGGCCAAAGCCCGCATCGGCGAGATGCTTGACGTGCTGACCGAATCCGAGGCCACCGCCGAAGGTGGCCAGTTGGCCCGCCACGCCGGCCAGGCCCCGGAGGTGGACGGCGTCACCGTGCTCGAGGGCACCGCCGTCGCCGCGGGCACCTTCCTGCGAGCCCGGTGCACAGGAGCCGACGGCTACGATTTGCAGGCCTCCGCGGCGGACGGTACGCTAGCCCCGTCGTCAAAATCGCAGAGTGTTCCTGGCCAGAAACGCGCACGAAACGCATGAAGATCAACCTCCCGAATCAGATTACCATCGCACGGTTGTTTCTCTCGATCGTGTTCTTTGTGCTGCTGGCGCAGTTCTCGATACAGACCGAGCCGCTGCGGGTGTGGCTCCTGGACGTTTGTGCGGCGATCTTCCTGATCGCGGCGCTGACGGACATTCTGGACGGCTACCTCGCCCGCAAGCACAACCAGGTCACGGCGTTCGGCCGGATCATCGATCCGTTCGTGGACAAGGTCCTCGTCTGCGGCGCGTTCACGTTCTTCGCGGGCAGCGGCTTCGCCATGGCGGATGGCCGTCAAGCCAGCGACGTGGCCGTCTGGATGGTCGTGCTGATTCTGGGGCGCGAGCTGCTCGTGACCGGGATTCGCGGTTTCAGCGAGGCCCGTGGGGAGAACTACGCCGCCAACGTGTACGGCAAGATGAAGATGGCCTTCCAGTCAACGACTGCCGTGTGGATTCTCGTAACCGTCGCGCACCCGGAGGGGTTCTTCTTCGGGTGGACCGGTTTCGTCGTCGGGCGCACGATCATGGTGTGGGCCACGGTCATCGTCACAACGCTCTCCATGCTATCGTATCTCAACTCCGCTCGCCATCTCCTGGCCGAAACGAGTCGGCCGGTGAAGACGCCATGATCCGCAAGGCGGCGATCACCTTCTTCGGGCTGGGCTACCTTCACCCGGCACCGGGCACATGGGGTTCGCTCGGCGCGATCGTAATGGCCGGGGGCGGGTATTGGGCCATGCGTGCGGCGGGCATCGGAGCGTGGTTCGATGCGGGGTTGATCGTGTTCCTGCTGATCGCCAGCGCATTGTCCATCATGTGGGGTCCGTGGGCCATCGACTATTACGCCCGTTTCGCGCGGAAGCCCGGCGACCCCGCCCATTTCGTGCTGGACGAGGCGGCGGGCCAATGGGTGGCGATACTGCTGTTGCCGTTAGGGGCAGTGGCTTCATTGCAGCACTATCTGCTCGTGTTTGGCATGCAGTTCGTGTTGTTTCGGGTCTTTGACATTACCAAGCCGCCGCCGATCCGGCGTTTTGAAAAACTTCCCGCCGGCTGGGGCGTGCTGACCGACGATCTGGCAGCGGGCGTGTATGCGAACCTCATCGGTCAGATTGTCGTACGTCTGTGGCTTGTGGGTTGAGACACGCGCCAAGATCGAACGGAGTCGTGCATGACGGACATTCTGCGGGCGATCGTGATGGGGATCGTGGAAGGGCTGACCGAGTTCCTCCCCATCTCGAGCACGGGCCACATGATCTTGACCGCGCCGCTGCTCGGGATTCCGAGCGGTGACCCGTTCTGGGGCGGCGTCTTCGACATCTTCATCCAGATCGGCGCGATTCTGGCGGTTGTGGTCTATTTCTGGAGGCGGATGTGGCGGCTGACGTTGCATCCGGCCGACAAGCCCATCTACGAGCACATCCTGGTCAAGCTGTTCGTGGCGTTCCTGCCGGCGGCCGTCGTTGGTCTGCTGTTCGCGGACTTCATCGAATCGAAGCTGAAGTTCCCGCTGCCGGTCGCCGCGGCGCTGATTGTCGGCGGGTTCGGCATCCTGCTGATCGAGTGGTGGTTCACGAAGCCGAAGGTCTCCGACGCCGGCCGGATCACGCTGGGGCAGGCGTTCGGCGTCGGTTTGGCCCAGTGTTTCTCGCTGTTTCCGGGCATGTCGCGCTCGGCGTCGACGATCATGGGCGGGCTGATTGTCGGCCTGTCCGCGCCGGCCGCGGCAGAGTTTTCGTTCTTCCTGGCGATTCCGACCATGGTCGCCGCCGGCGGCTACTCGCTGCTGAAACACCTCGACGAGGTTCAGCGCCAGCAGGTGCTGTTGCTGGCGGTCGGCTTCGTCGTCTCCTTTCTGGTGGCATGGGTCGTCGTGGCGGCCTTCATGCGATTCATTCAGACCCACAAGTTCCGCGGTTTCGCCTATTACCGCATAGCCGTCGGCGCCGTCGTGATCCTGGCGTACGCGCTCTGGCTGCGTTGAGCCGATATGCCCACCGGTCACTGCGTCTCGATTCGTGGGTCCGCCTTGGCGGACCATTGAGTTACGGAGTTGGCGGCGGTGGCAACGAGGCCACTTTGGATCGCGGCGGAACCGCCCCCATCGGCCGCCGCCGCCGATATGTCGAACATGTAAGGTTCAAGACGGGGACTCGCGTTGGCAGAGAGGTGCCGCGAAAAACGCAGTAATGGAACGACAGAGATTCCCGCCCCATTATCGTGTCCAGCCCTGCGGCACACCATCGCCCAACTGGAGAAACAGATCACTACCGACCAAATGCGTTCTGACCCGATCTTCCCCACTCTGCCTCCATCTTCCCTCGGGCGAGTGCCAGAAGGATGCTTGCATCGTCCATGTCGGATACGGATAATAGCCATCAGCCGGTGAAACGGAAGCGGGCTCTGGAGGCGTCCAACCCGCCAGGAATAGCTGGTCGGGTGTGTGACAAATGGTCCCGGGGCGGTTCCAACGCTGCCCCACACCCCCACGATTCGGAGCATTCCCCTATGCCTCAAAAAACGCAAGCTTCAGATGGAAAAGTGTATGTAAGGCGCGTGGCCTTACTCTCCAATTCAGGCTGAACCACTACAAGACAAGGAGCCGGTGCCATGAGAACCGTGGGGTTGGAAGGCGTGACGGTCGACGAGCTGAACGAGGAGCTTGAGCGGGGAGCGAAGTTCGTCATCTTCGAGTACTGCGTATCCATCGTCTTCATGACGTTCAGGCGAGGGTCGGACATCTACTTCATTCGGAGCGGCGAAAGCCGGGCTGTGCGGGGCCTGCCGTACACGCTCCTGTCGCTGGTTGCGGGCTGGTGGGGCATCCCGTGGGGCCCGATCTTTACGATCGGCAGTGTACTCACCAATCTTGCCGGGGGAAAGGACGTGACCGGAGAAGTGGTTGCAGGACTGAGCCAGTGTGTTCAAGATGAAGAGGAACCGCTCGAGAAATCCGAGGTGGCGTGAGGCCCGACCTGAATCTTGAAGAGGGTACGCCGATCCTGCGCCTGACCAGAGCATGTGTTTCCCGCCCAGAATGACACTAAGGCAGAGCATGGGGTCAGAAGGCAGAACATAGGGCAGAACATAGGGTCAGAGCGCATTTAGTCGTTAGGGCAGAATATGGGGTCAGAGCGAGGGCAGAATATTAGGGCAGAATATGGGGTCAGAGCGAGGGCAGAATATGGGGTCAGAGCGCATTTAGTTGTTAGTGATTGAATGCGAGCGACGGATCGGGTATTCTGGTCGGCATGGCGAGACCATTGCGGATTGAGTTCTCGGGGGCGTTGTATCATGTGATGTCGCGGGGCAATGCGCGGCGGCCGATCGTGCGGGACGATGGTGACCGGGCGCGGCGGCTGGCGTGGCTCGAACGCACGGTGATGCTGTACCGCTGGCGACTGCATGCATTCTGCCTGATGGACAACCACGAGCACCTGTACGTCGAGACGCCCGAGCCGAACCTCTCGGCAGGCATGCAGCACCTCAACGGCAGCTATACCTCCTATTTCAACCGGCGGCATCGCCGCGTCGGCCATCTGTTTCAAGGCCGCTTCAAGGCGGTGCTGATCGAGAATGCCGGGCACTACTCGGAGATCAGCCGCTACATCCACCTCAACCCGGTCCGCGCCGGCCGGGTCGCGCGACCGGAAGCGTGGCGATGGAGCAGCTACCCCGGCTATCGCAATCGCGCGCGTGCGCTGGCGTGGGTGACGTACGCCGACGTGCTGCGTGAGTTCGGCCGCCGTGCGAATGCGGCGCGACAGGCCTATCGCCGCTACGTGATGGAAGGCGTCGCGTCAATGCCCCCGTGCCCCTGGGCCGACGCCGTCAGCGGGCTGGTCGTTGGCGACGAGGCCTTTGTCGAGCGGGTCCGCGCGCTGCTCGCCGGACGGCCGCCCGATCCTGCATTGCCGGTGCTGGCGGATTTACGGCCACGACCGGCGCTGGCGCGGATCGTCGCCCTCACGGCGGAGGCATTCGACGCGGATCCGGCCGGCTGGACGGCTGGCCGACGCGACGACGGCCAGGCGCGCGCCGTTGCGGCGTACCTCGCGCGACGATGTTTTGGCCACCGCGCCCGCGACGTCGCCAGCGCCCTGGGCTACCGCTCGCACGGCGGCGTGGCCAGCGCCCTCCAGCGAATCGAGGCCGCCTCTCCAGCCCTGCGGCGCACCGTCGCCCAACTGGAGAAGCGGATCGCTAACGACTAAATGCGCTCTGACCCCATGCTCTCCCATGCTCTCGACCCCATGCTCTCGCCCCATGCTCTCGCTCTCGTCTCGTGCTCTCGCGCCGGCGCCCGCGGAATAGACCAAATCAAAAGCAACGAACAACCCGGACGGGGCAGGTTCGCGTACGAGCGGACCTGTCCTGTTTGTGTTTCCCGCCCGGGATGACACGAACAGCCGAAGGTGCTATATGATGCCGGCGCAGAGCCTCGGCGACGTCGCGGGGCGATGTCATTTTGGAATCATTGGTCAAGGCAAGCGCTCATGAGGTACTCGCTGAACGGTTGGCTGACGGTGGCGTTCGCCCTGGGTGCGGCCGTAGGCACCCACGCCGCATCGGGAGCGACGCCGGATCGCCCGCATGTGTTGCTCATCGTTTCGGAGGACACGGGAACGCACCTGGGCTGCTATGGTGACAAGACGGTGCCGACGCCCAATCTGGATCGGCTGGCGGCTGACGGCGTGCGATTCAGCCACGCGTATGTGACCACAGCGAGTTGCAGTGAGTCGCGCAGCAGTTTGCTCACCGGTCTGTATCCGCATCAGAACGGCCAGATCGGCCTGGCGACGCACCGCTTCCGCATGTTTCGCGCCTGGCCGAACATCCCCAGCCTGCTCAAGCGGGCCGGCTACCGTACGGGCATCCTCGGCAAGATCCACGTGAATCCGGAGTCGGCGTTCCCGTTCGACCTGAATTGGCGCGACGGCAAGTCTTGCAGCTATGACCATCGCGACGTGCGCAAGATGGCCGAAGTAGCCGGCGAATTCATGCGGGCGTCCGATGAGCCGTTCTTCCTGATGGTGAACTACCCGGACACGCACCTGCCTTTTCTCACCCAGCAGAACGGCATCCCCGAACACCCGCTGACGGCCGACGACGTCACGATGTGGCCGGGTGTCGGCGTGGACACGTCGCGGGCTCGTCAGAGTCTTGCCGACTACTACAACTGCGTGGCGCGGCTGGACACCGGCGTCGGCATGCTCCTGGACGAGTTGCGCCGCAGCGGCTGCGCCGAGAATACGCTGATCATTTTTCTTGGCGATCACGGCGTGCAATTCCCCCGTGGCAAACTGACCTGCTACGAAGGCGGCGTGCGGGTACCGATGTTGATCCGCTGGCCCGGCAAGCCGGCGGGGCTCATACGCCAGGAACTCGTTTCGACCGTGGACATCCTGCCGACGATTCTGGAGGCGACGGCGACTCCGAACATCGACAATCTGCCAGGCCGCTCCCTTGCGCCACTGTGCAAACCGGGACCGGTAGAATGGCGCGAATACCTTTGTACCGAATATCATGCCCATGTCGCTTCGGTGTACTACCCCCAACGCACCGTGCGCGACGGGCGTTACAAGCTGATCGTGAGCCTGCTGCCCGACCGAGCGGATCGGACGCACGATGTGTATTTGTCGCCCGACATCTGGTGGACCACCTTGATTGCGGCGGACGTCGCCAAAGCTTCCGAACCGATCCAGCGCGCATTCGCGCTGTGGGCGCGGCCGGGCGCCGAGCGGCTGTTCGATCTGCAAGACGATCCGGACGAGTTGAACAACCTGGCGGGCCGGCCGGAATACGCCGATGTCCAACAGCGGCTTCGCGACCACTTGCGGCAATGGCAACAACAAACACGCGACCCACTGCTCGACGCCGATCGTCTGGCGAGATTGACGGCGGAAATGGACGCCTTCAGAGATTCCGGACGCGAAGACGCGTGGCAGTATCCCGAATACCTGGATGTCCAGGCAGATGCCGGCCCGACATCGTCGGCTGTACGGAATCCGAAGTAGGGCCAGAGCGCATTTCGCAGTCTGGGGTGAGAGCTTGAATAGTGATTGTGGTAAGCTGACGCACACAGGCCGTGAGCCTCTTTCGCGGCCGCCAGGCCTGCTTCTATATCGCTGTTCCGCCGGACGCCGGCTTCGGTGGCTCCAGGGCCGCCGGCAGCGAATGTCTTGGTCCTGAAATCGGGCCTTGAGCTGAACTCGCCGGCTGTTGACAGCATCGCCGCCCCGGCTGTTTGTCACAGGCGGGAAGATGGCCTTTGCGTCCACCGCGTTGCACGGCCTCTATGGCCACACCTGTGCACGACGATCGTAATTCATATAGTCATCGACATTCGCCTCGCGGACGCGCGTGGCCCAGCGGGGATCGACCTTCTGGTCGAGGAGTTCTTCAGGGCTGACCACGCGCCCGTCTTCGTCCCGGAAGGCGTCGACACGGTCCACCGGAATCTTCTCGATGGTGCCTGTCTCCTTGTTCACGTAGCCGGGCGTGCCGGCCAGCAACGAGTCGTACATCATCTCATTGATGGCCGCCCGCGTACGAAACCGGTTGTCCCAGATTTCGCGATCAACCTTGTTCATGTAGGCCCAGAACTCGCGGTCATTCCGGACCCGCTCTTCGTTGGCCTTCTGCACCTCGCGCATCCACCATTGCGTGTAACAGAAACTTCCGCTGACGCGTTCGAGGATCGTGGCCACTTGGGCGAACCGGGCGGCCGGCGCCTCGTAGCCGCGTATCTGCACCGACCAGGTCCCCATCGCGCCTTTCATGCCGGCAATCGTGACCATACCGGTCGCTCCGACGTACGCCACCGAGCGTAACTCGGTCCCGTCCACCTGCCGCCGACCCTGCAGCTCGATCATGTAGAAGTCGTACCGTCCACCGGTCTGCCTCGCGACCTGGATCGCCTGCGCGTTGGCCTGGATGTTCCTGTCGCGGATCTCATCGAGAGACTGTTGACGCGTGATCTGAAGGCCTGGCAGTACCGCGTCCAGGGCCGTCTGCATCGCCTGCTGGTCCGAGGGCATGTTGGCGATCTCGTACCCTCGATGTCGCCACAGGTTCAGTTGCGTCTGATCGACAACGCTGCCGGAAACGTCGGTCACCCAATTCGTCGTGCAGTACTTGGGTGTGAACATGAAGACGCGGGCGCCCGGAATCTGCGGGCAGGTCACTACCCAATCAATATCCTGATCGGCAGTGCCGTCGCCTTCGCTGGTCTGGACTTGCCAGCCTTGCGGGATCCGCAGCTCGACGGCCGCCGACTTGACGGGCTGAAGCCGCAAGCTCGGGCCCGTGAAGCGGTAGCTGGCGAGGATCTTGTGGAACGTGGGGCGAAGTTGCTCAATGCGATCGGCCGGGCCGAGGTAGCCCATGAGAAAACCCATGCCGGAACGACTGACCACGGCACGATAGGTCCCGGCGCCTGGTCTGTCGCCCAGCGTACCCGACACATCTCTTTGTACAGAGTCGCTCGTCGGCTTGGCGACCGTACGCGTTTGGAGGTCGGGCATGCCGCGACGGAGCATCTCGTCGAGGGCGTCAGCGAGTTCCTCCGGCGGGACGCTTTGCCCAAGCAGCATCGGAACGAAGAACGCACTGGCCTTCTGGATATCGTCCGGTTCGACGCAAAGCGCCACGCCGCCCCGAATGCGCGGCGCCCACCCGGGCGGAACGGCCACCTGTGTGCCATGCACCTTGTCGTCCATCCATGTCCAGCCTTCGGGAATCTTGGGCTCCGACTCGGACGAGGGCGTCCCCCACCGCTTTGGCGTCGCCTTCTCTGACGCCGTATCGTGCGCGTCAGCAGGGCGCTCTCCGAACGGGTGACGTGCCTCGCGCCGCAGCCAGCCGGTGCTCTCCTCGCCGCCGCTGGTCTTGAAGCGGATGACCGTCGGGGCCAGAGGCGTTCCGTCAACCGACTTGAACCCCTGGCGCTTGTCGCTGTTGAGGGCGAAAGCGTAGGCCGTCCCGGGAGACAATCTCACCCGGATCACAAGGGTTCGCTCGTCGGTGAACGTGACGGGCACGTCGCCAACCATTTCCGGGAGAACACCATCGCTAACCTGCAGGAGGCTGTAGCCGTCGGTCTTCATGGCCCCATCGAAAACCACGACGATCTCCGAGGTAGCCGCATCGACATCCTCAGCGCCACTGGTGGGAGTGGTCTGGACAACACGCGGAGCGGCCATCGCCAAATCGCTCAGTGCCGCGACAATGAAAACGCCCACGCACAATCCACGCCTTGTGTTTCGCCACACCATGTTAGGCTCCAGATTCCGACGGCGGCAGGACACCGCCTCACGCATCCACGGTTCGCTCACGGTTCGGTGCGCGCCATCTTCATTCCTCTCCAAAGAAATATGCAGTAATGGTCAAATGGCCGTATTCCTCCTGGTATCTCTGGAGCCGCTCGGCGATCCACGCCCCTGGCGTCTCCGTGCCGTTGCTGGCGTCAGCGACCACGGTGAAGGTGCAGCTCGCGCAACTGTCCCGAACGCTGTGGGTGCCGTCCTGCCAGCCGGGGGGTACCACGGTTTCGCCGTCATCCTTGCTGTTATTCAGGATACAACGCACCTTGCCTTCGGGGCCTTCCAGCGGAAAGAAGGCCTTCACGGTAGCGGCGTAGAGTCTAGGATTGGTGCCCGGCAGTTCGCGCTGCGTGGAATCGAATTGGATACCGACTGTCTTGCCTGCCCCATAGAATTCCACGGTGGCCGGGGACATGCTCCCGGTCCAGCTCATCCCCGCCGACGTCTCACCATCGACGAAGTAGGAAAGCTCAGCACTGATGACACAAGAGGTATCAGGCTCGACCCCGCGGGACACCTTCGCCTGAGCCGTGTTCGGGATCTCCGTAAAGTCGTATCTCGCATACGCCTCCGCGGCCCCATTGCGAATCCTGCGAGTTCTCCCCGATCGCAAGAACCAGTCGCACTGCACAGGCAGTCCGATGCTGGCCGGATCGGGGCTGACCGACGCGGTAAGCAATACCTCGCCCGTATCGATTTCGAGGGAACTGATTGACGGAGACACAATAACCGTCAGGCCCAGGGAGGCAAGGAGACGTTTGACCAGGTTCGTCCCGGGCACGGTGACTTCGATCAGCCCATAGGCCGGGACGGAGCTGGACAGCTTGATCGCCACAGTGCCGCCTCCGCCGGTGACCGCGTCGAGCGCGCCGATCAGGTCCATATTCCCGGCCGCCTGGGTGAAATGCACGGGCACGCCGGCGGCGGGAGTACCATCCTTGTATCGCACCCCGGCTTCGAACACGCCGTCGGTCGCCGTGCCCCCGGAGAACGACGGGGCCCATTTCAACGTCAAGGTCATGTCCGATCCCACGGATCCAATCCTCACGTCAGTCGATCCCTGCTTCTGGTCCGCCTGGACGTAGGCCGTGACCCTCGCCACGCCACCTTGGGTACTCGAGAGCTGAATGGAGGCTTGGCCGTTGGCGTCAGTCACGACCGGATTGACGCCGTTCAGAATGCCGAGGGTCGTCGCGAACTGAACCGTCTTGCCGACCACCGGATCGCCGGTCGGCGCCAGCGCATCGCCCGTCTTCCAGTAACGCAGCGTGGCGGTGATCAGCGATGTTTCCAATCCATCTGCAGCGATTTCAGACGGCGCGGCGGCCATCAGGATGCCGTAGGCGGTTAGATCGAGATCCACGACGTTCTCGCCGCAGGCGACGGTGACGCTCTGGCTTTGCGAGGCTACGGCGTTGCCCAAACTGTCGAGTCCCTGGGCCGTGAAATGGATGACTTCGTCAACCTTCAAACCGTAGATGGTAAGTGAGCCGCCCGGCTGCAGAACAAACGGCCCCGGCGCGTGGGCGCTGTCGGAAACGACCTGAATGCTCTTGGTGCTTGCTGTCACTTTGGACGCCTGCAGCTTGATCCATCCGAAGCAAAGCCCGATCGGGCTGATGTCGCATTCGATTTCCGCCTCCCGCGTGCATTCGCCGACGAT
>JAFGKA010000553.1 GCA_016928855.1 Phycisphaerae bacterium | reverse complement strand
GGCAGGTGGCACCGCAGGCAGATGTCGCCGGAATCGGGTGCATCCTGGTTCGCGATAACCATGTTCGCCTCGAAGAGCAGATCACGCGATGCCTGCGACATCATGCTTCCGCGCCAATTGCTGTATGGCTCGACGGCGGCGTCATAGTTGCCGTGACACACCGCGCACGCCTCGGGCGGATTGAGGATGCCCGCTTCGAAGGGTTGGCTGCCCGGCATATCGAAGTCACGTAGTGTGGTTGGGACGATGCCGCCGGGCGGCGACTGGATCGTGAACGCCGCGTCGCTGTCGTCATGGTTCGCGTTGAACGCGTTGTCCATGGCGACGACGCGAAAGACGGCCAGTGCGCTGGGCCGGTTGGCTGGATACCAGGTGAAACTACCGGAATTACTCAGGCTCTTGGCGACCAGCGAGAACGTCGCGCCGCTGTCCAGCGAAATGTAAAGATCGATCGCCGCGATGCCGCTCGCATCGCCGGCGATCCACTGGACCGTGGTTGCGCTGTTGGCTATGAGTGTCTCGTCACCGTCCGGCGCGATGAGCGACACATCCGGCGGCGTCGTATCTCCGCCCGTCGAGGGCACGAGATACATCTGGATCTCGGACGTAGTGACGTTGCTGACATTCGCCAGATTCGCGGGCGTCAGCCCCGGAAACGTCGGCGTATTGCTGTAGGTTACGACGTTGGTCACCTCGGTCAGCGTGCTGAACCCGTCGTTGTCGGAATCTTCGTTCTCGATCGCGCGAATCGCACGGTCCTTCTGCGGGTTGGGCCAGTTGGGCAGTTCCTCACCGAGCCGAATCCCATAAGGATTGCGGGGGCCACCGCCGGTGAAATCGTAGTGACAGACGCCGCAGTGGTTGGGCTGGCTCGGTACGGTGTCGATCGGCGTGCCGACGGCGTTGGGGTAGACTTCAAAGAATGCCGAACGGATGTTCGCGCGCCCGAAGGCCGCAGTGGGCATGACCATAACGGCAACGAGAACGCTCAGGGGCAGCATGCGGCTTCGGCCACGCGTATTCTCGGCAAGACGACGAGTGAACATGACGACCTCCGGAGACTGGAAAAGGGCGCAGTTTCTTCGCCAATCCACCTTCCCGCACACCCCAGATCATCGATGCGGCGACGCCGCGAGCTATTCACGGCAGGAGCCGATGTGTTCCGCTCCATCCGCCGTCGACTGCGGCAAGGCCCACTGGCCGCTACGGCCGAGGGCGACTCCCCCACGTTACCTGCGATCTTTTCCGATGTGTCCCCCCACCTCTGTCGAAATGCCCGATCGGCCCACAAGCATAATACCACGGCACCGATCAGGACTTCAACTGCCAGGCATGTGGCGTTCGGTCAAATTCTGCTCCAATTTGGAGCGGAATACTCGCCCACCGCCGCCGCCGATCGACGGCCGATCCGATCCGTTGGCTTCGTACGGCGGCTCTCGTATCATCTCCGGAATGGCGATCGTACGGCTCCAGGACGTGCATATCGGCTTCGCGGTGCAGGAGGTACTGCACGGGCTCGACTGGACCATCCAGCGAGGCGAGAAGGTTGGGCTCATCGGGGCCAACGGCAGCGGCAAGACTACGCTGTTCAAGCTCATCCTCGGCCAGCTCCAGCCGCAGATGGGAACGGTGACCCGCACGCGGGGCTTGCAGATCGCGTATCTGCCCCAGGAACCGACGCTCGACTCGGCCAAGACCGTCCACGCCGAGGTCGCGGACACGTTTTCGCACGTGCAGGAACTCGAGCAGCGCGTCGCCGAGGTCGCCCAGGAACTCGCCGATCACCACGACACCGACCGGCTCGATGAGCTGATGGCCGAGTACGACGAGCTGCATCAACGGCTCGAAGCGGCCGGCGGCTACAAGTACGACACGTTCGTCAACGAAGTGCTCGGTGGACTGGGCTTTGCGCCGGCGGACTACGCCATGCCGATCGCGGCGCTGTCCGGCGGCCAGAAGTGTCGCGTGGCACTGGCCAAGCTCCTGCTGCAGGAGGCGGACCTGCTGCTGCTCGACGAGCCGACGAACCACCTCGACATCGAAGCCACGCGGTTTCTCGAGAAGTTTCTTGCCGGCTACCACGGCGCGGCCGTCGTTGTCTCGCACGACCGCTACCTGCTCGACCGGGTCGTCGACAAAATCGCCGACCTCGATGAGCGAAAGGTCACGGTCTATCCGTGCGGCTACTCGGACTACGCCGAGGCGAAGCGCGTGCGCCGGATGACCGCGGAGCGCGAGTTCGTCAAGCAGCAGGAATGGCTCAAGCATCAGCGCGAGTACGCCGAACGCGTCAAGGCGGACAAGTCGCGGGCGAAGCAGTCGCGCGGACGGCTGCGCTATCTCGATCGGATGGAGCGCGAGGGCAAGGTGCTCCGCGGTCCGACGAAGGCGAAACGCCGCATGGCGCTCGATTTCGAACCGTCGCGGCGGGCGGGCGATATGGTGCTTCGCTGCGAAGGCGTGCGCAAGGCGTACGGTGATGTCGTGCTCTTTGATGACTTCACGCTCGACATCTACCGCGGCGAGAAGATTGGCATCGTCGGGCCGAATGGAGTCGGGAAGACGACACTGCTGAAGATGGCGCTGCGCAAAGTGGAGCCCGACGCCGGCGAGATCCGGCTGTTCGAGAACCTCGACGTCGGCTACTACGACCAGGAGCACGCCGACCTGAACCCGAACCACCGCGTGATCGACGAAATCGAACCGGGCGCGAGCGGCCCGCTGGAAGCGGCGCTGCGATCGTACCTGGCCCGTTTCCTCTTCAGCGGCGATGCCGTCTACAAGCGGATCGGGGATCTGTCTGGCGGTGAGCAGAGCCGCGTCGTGCTGGCCAAGCTGGTGTGGGCCAAGCCGCAGGTGCTGATTCTCGATGAGCCGACCAACCACCTCGACATCCCCGCCAAGGAGGTGCTCGAAGAGGCGCTGATCGCATACGAAGGCGCCATCCTGCTAGTCAGTCACGATCGCTACTTCCTCGACCGCGTCGTGAACGAGATGCTTGTGCTGCCGGAGCGGGCAAAGTATGAGCTGATCGCGGGCAACTGGACGACGTACGAGCAGCGTGTCGCCGAACGCGAGGCCCAGGCCCGCGCGGCCGCGGAAGAGGCCCGCGCCGTGGCCCGGGGCGGCCGCAAGCCGCGCAGCGCCCGCAAGGGCCCGGCGGCGAGTCGGGCGGCCGATGACGATTCCCCGTTCGCACGTTGGTCCCTGCAAAGAATCGAGGATGCGATCATCGACCACGAAGAACGGCTGGCGGAAGCCGAGCGGCAGTTCGCCGACCCGGCTGTCTATCGTGATGCGGATCGGGCACGCACTCTTCGAAACGAAGTGGCCGTGCTTCGCGAGGAGCTGGCCGACCTGAACGGGGCGTGGGAAGCGCGGGCCGATTGACCGCACGGTCGCACAGTGCCCGCGGCGAGGCTACAATGCCACATCATGCGTGAACCCGCTGCCATTGTCATCTTCGGTGCGTCCGGTGACCTGACCAGCCGCAAACTGATCCCCGCGCTGTTTGTGCTGCGCGCGAAGGGCCGCATCCGGCCCGGCACACACGTCGTGGGCTTCTCGCGAACGCCGATGAGCGATGCCGCGTTTCGGGATCACCTCTTCGAACAGACACGCGGCGTCCTTGGAACGGAGTGCCACGCCGACTGCTGGCGCGAGTTCGCACGCTCGATCTTCTATCAGCCAGGCGATATCAACCAGGCGAACGACTTCACAGCGCTCGATCAACGGCTCCGCGAACTGGCTGGCGAATTCGGCCAGCCGACAGGCCGGCTCTACTACCTGTCCACCGCGCCGCAGTTTTACACGCCTGCGATCGAACAACTCGGCCGCGCGGGAATGGCCGCCGAAACCGAGGGCTTCCGGCGCGTGGTGATCGAGAAGCCGTTCGGCCACGATCTGCCGTC
>JAFGKA010000552.1 GCA_016928855.1 Phycisphaerae bacterium | reverse complement strand
TCGGCCAGCGCATGGCCAACCGCTTCGGCGGCGCGATGACGAGCGGCTACACGGCGACGTCGTACGGCCAGATCTCGCAGCTTCCGCAGATCTACAGCGGCTTCGGCCTGCAGACGGCTTTGTCGTACCGCGGCACGAACAAGTATCAGGTCCCGCCGATCTGCCAGTGGGAAGGGGCCGACGGCACGCGGATTCACCACATCCGCTGCTTCGACGAGGTGACGCGGACGAACTGGTTCTTCTTCGCGCACTACGAGCTTGTGCTCGGCAAGAGCCCGCGGGATCTGCGCCTGAAGTACGACCGCAGGAACCTGCCCGTGCACATGGCCGACGAGACGCTCTATGAAGCTGCGTTCCAGCTCCTATGGGAGGATTACGGCTTTCGCGACGACCCGGAGGCGCTGCGCGCCGCGATCCGCCACCTCGCCCAGCAGGCCGGGCCGCAGGCGATCGGCGATCACCTGCTCGCGCTCGACATGGAGGACAACGCGGTTCCCTATGTAAATCTGCCGAAGATCCTCGCCGCGATCAACGCCGCGCAGTCGGAGTACGAGTGTGTTCTGGCGCCGCTGGATACGTTCGTCGCGGCCGCCCGGAACGCGGTCAAAGGCCGCACGCTGCCCGTGCACAAGGGCGAATTCCGGTACGCCGCGATCGAGGCGGGCTTCAACGGCCTGCTCGGCTCGACGCAGTCGTCGCGCGTGCGGCTCAAGCTGCTGAACCACGAGGCGGAGACCGACCTGATCGCCGTCGCCGAGCCGCTCTGCGCGATGGCGGCGATGCGCGGCGCGGCCTATCCGCACAGCCTGCTCGACCGGGCCTGGCTCGCGCTGCTCAAGAACCATGCGCACGACAGCATCTGCGGCGCGGCGATCGACGAGGCCCACGAGGATATGCCCTCGCGCTTCCGGGCGACGCGCATGCTCGCCCGTGAGACAAGCCGCAAGGCCTGCGAGCACCTGTGGAGCACGCTGGATACCGCGAAACAGTTCCAGGACGACGACCTGACGATCACGTTCTTCAACCCGACGCCCGTGCGGCGCCGCGGCGTCGTGCCGGCGATCATCGACACGCCGATCACCGACTTCGGCGATCTCTACATCGAGCCGTGCAGCGGCGCCGGGCCGATCATCGAGGGGATCGACGTCGATGAACTCGTCACGTACAACTTCTTCGACATCCTCGACGAGAAGGGCCGGCCGGTCAGCCACCACGTCCTCGAGAAAGAGAACCTGACCGTCGAGGCGGAACGCAAGCTCGACTCCAACGCCGTGGTCTACACTCTCGTGCGCCACCGGATGCTGATGGATGTCGATGTGCCGCCGCTCGGTTATCGCACATATGCCCTGCGTCCACGGAAGCGCCGCTATGCCACCGATCCGAAGCCAGGCGGCGACCGACCGCTGCTGGCCACGCCCGCCGGGGGGCTGGAGAACGAGTATCTCCGCGTCCAGATCAACCCGAACGGCACGTTCGATCTGACGGACAAGAAGACTCGCCGCACGATCGCCGGCATGCACTACTTCGCCGACAACGGCGCGCTCAAGAACGCGCACCAGTATTGCACGCCGCTGCGCGACGTCGTCGTGACGAGCCTCGGCAGCGCGGCGACGATCACGCTCGTCGAGGACAATACGCTACGGGCGACGTGGCGGATCGATTTGACGATGCGCATCCCGGCGTCGAGTGACCTGCCCGGGCGCGACCGCTCGCCGCACACGCTCGAGCTGCCGATCACGTCGTGGCTGACGCTGCGCCGGGGCAGCCCGCGGCTCGAAATCCGGACGCGATTCGACAACGCCGCCCGCGACCACCGGCTGCGGGTGATGCTGCCGACCGACGTGTGCACGGACCGCGTGCAGGTCGAGGCCCCGTTCGACGTCGTCACGCGAAATATTCAATGGGACGTCATCGGCGACAACCACGAGGGCCACTATCCGTTCCAGCCGATGCAGAGCTTCATCGACCTGACCGACGACAGGCAGGGCGTCGCGCTGCTGACGAAGGGGCTGCGCGAATACGAGGTCGTCGACGATCCGCGCCGGACGATCGCCCTGACGCTGATGCGGTCGCACCGCGCGTACATGCTCGCGAAGAAGGAGCCGTTGACGCCGGACGAGTACGAACGCAACCCCGGCCAGCATTCGATCGGCATGCACGAGATGGAATACGCGATTCTGCCGCACACCGGCGACTGGCGCCGCGGCGAGGTCTTGCAGCAGGCCCGCGACTTCACGACGCCGTGGCGGATCCTCCAGGGCGTGCCGAAGCCCGGCGAGCAGCCGGTTACGCAGAGTATGCTGACGGTCGGGCCGACCGAGCACGTCCAGCTTGCGGCGTTTTACGAGAGTGCCGATCGCGATGGGTGCATCCTGCGGCTCTGGAACAGCTCCGACCGCAGCGTGCAGGCCACACTCGAAGCCGCGGTTAGACTTGCCTCGGTCGAGAAGCTGCGCCTGGACGAAACGGAGGTCATCGACAAGCTCCGCCGCAACGGCAAGCGCTGGACGATCCCGCTGCGGAAGAAGGAGATCGCCACACTCCGGCTGCGGCCGGCGTGAGCGGGAGGAGGAAGGGCACGAGGCCAAGGCAGAAGCCAGAAGACAGAAGGCAGAAGCAGAGGATAGGAGTCAGGAGACACTGGCGGGGCCCGACGTAACGTCAGGACCAATGGCACCCACGCGTAAGCCACGGTCAGCACGCACGCAATCAACACGCACGGGCAATTCGACAGCGACACAAACTCGGCTTCTGCGCAAAGGTCCGTAGTGCCCCGATGGGGCACCGGTATGTAGCCAGGGGCACAAGTCCCTGGGACTGACGTATTGGAGTCAGTCAGCCCCGGAGGAGCGGCAGAGAAAAGGTGCCAGATTTATAGCCCTATCAACGTTTGATTCCTCTCCGGCTTGAACATGACCACGAATCTGTCGCCCCGCTGGGGCTTCCTGGTAGAGGCAACACTCGTTCCAGGGGCTTACGCCCCTGGCTACACACCTGCGCCCCTCCGGGGCGGCGAGTGCGCGCTCGTCCACGAGTCCAGATCGAGTACGCCGAGCCCGACCAAGCGCGTGGGATTCCGTCCAGGGCGAGGAGTGCGCGCACGTTCACGGATCCGGCGGCGGGGATTCGCGGGAGCACCCTACCGACAGAAGCCGATGGCCGCGCCCGCGTTCCAGGCAAGTGCGCTTCAGGGAGTCAGCACGATTCGGTCCCGATTCGCCTTGATGAACTCGAACAATCGTCCAGCAATATCTTCTTTGGCGTCACAATATGCGCTGTCAAGCTCGTTCATCGTAACGTCGCGCGTTTCGTCCTCCTCGGCCATCGCACGTTCAATCGCGTCGACCGTTAGCGTGCCACGGATTCCAAGAGCCGCAATGGCCGCCTGCGTAATCCGTGCTGTCGCAGGACACGCGATTCGGTCAAGCGATGGGACGATGGTGGAAACGTATTCACACGCGTTCACGAAGAACTGACCGTAGCCGCCGTTGTTCACCTCTGTCTCCAATGCTTCGACAGCGAGAATGATCTGCTCTTCTTCAGTGAGCGAGGCCGTTCCAACGCGAGCGGCCTTCTGATCCATCGCCTGGTGGAACGCAATGATGATCGAATCCAGGCGATAGTCCGATGCGAGGGCGATCATTTCGTTGGTGGATTGTCCGCCGTACTCTTCGAGGAACCTGTCTGGAGCCATGAAGATCCTCCTTCATTCACACTCACAGCCTACCCGAAGATCAACCGAGCGACGACCACGTAGGCGTTGCTGAACGCCTCGGCACGGAAGAACGTTACCGCCATCCGCGGATCGCCGACAAAGGGGCGCAGAATCCAGCCCATCTGGATGCCCACGAATGCGTACAACGCCATCCAGGCATACAGCGTAATTCGGTGGTATCGGCGACGACGAATGAGCGCGCGATAGTATCGCAGCATCACGTACTGGCCCGCGATCGTCGCCACCGTAAACATTGCCGCATTGAACAACAGCGCGCTACGATAGCTCGTACACGAGTAGTACCAGAACCGCGTGAGCAGTGAGAGCGACGCCAAGGCCACGCTCAGGGCGGCCTGCCCGGCCAGGACCGCCTGCATCGCCTCGCGAAAGTCGTCGCGCAGGCCGAGGATCGTATTGAGCACGAAGAAGCCGGGCAGGCACAGGAGGCTGGTCGAGAACAGCAGCAACGGCAGCTTCACCGCCGAGTATGCCACCTGCAGCAACCGTTCCGGCGAATCGAAGTGAAAGCTGCCCATCCACGCGCCGTAGATCGGAGCCAGCACGAGGATCATGACGGGCAGCCACCACGCCGGCCTCACTGCCTCCGCACCGGGCCGAAACGAGCCCGTGCCCCGGAGGAACTCATCGGTATGCATCAACGCTGCGCGCATGCCGGACATCCCCACCGATCAGGCCGCGTCGAAAAGCTGTTGGACCGCGTGGAAGATCGCCTGGAAGAAGTTGCCCTGGCGCTCGCGGAACCACTCGAACGCCATGCTCGGACTGCCGATAAAGGGCCGCAGCAGCCAGCCCATCTGGGCCCCGACCAGCCCGTAAATAATGACCCAGATCTGGAAGATGCCGCGCGCCTGCCCCAGGGCCTGCGCGGGCGCCTCGGCCCATACCGGATCCAGCGGGCCCGGCACGACCGGCGGCGATGCGCTCTCGTGTGCATCCGCACCGGAATTCGCGGCGTCCGGCGCCGCGCCCGGAGCTGGCCGCGGCGGCGTATACGCCAGCCGGCGAAGCGTGTGCAGCAGAAACGTCAATCCGACAAGGCCGGACACGGCCAGCAAGGCCACATTGAGCACGATCATGAACGGGTAGCTGCGCGTGCTCAGGGTGAAGAAGCCGAGGATCGGCCCGAGCGAACCGGCGACGGCCACATTGACGACGATCGCCCCGACCAGCAGCCTCAACATCGCGATGAAGCTCAGCCGGCACCCGACCAGCGCGTTGAACACATATAACGACGGAAACGTCACAATCAACGTAAGCAGGAACAGCGCTGGAATCTTGACCGTAGACGCCACCAGTTGGGCGTAGCTCGGCACCTCGCGACCCAGGATGGCATACCACCCCATGAAGAAGCCGTACGTCGCCCCAAGAACGATCATCAGCGGCGCGAACCGACGGAGCGAGAGTTCGATCCGCCCCTCGGCCAGGCAATCCGGCGCGGTTTTCCGGCCGCGCAGCAAGTCATCAAGCTGCTTGAACCATGCAATCACGTGTGTTCTCCATGACATGATGTGACCGATGGCATCGCCCGTACGCATGCACGTCTGGACCCGCCACGACCGTAGACCTCGCCCATCCGCAGGAACGGACCCGCCGCCCGCCGGCGTCCCTTGAATCGACACCGTCTTATACGCATACCGGCATCCACGGTTCTTGAATTCTCAGAATCGTCTCGTCCGGGTCGCATCCGATCCGCCTATCCGTCCACGCGCAAACCCTGTCAGGGCCGAGTATTCCGATGCATCCATACCACCGTCGTCGCGTCGTCACATTGTCAGTCCTGTATGAACTGAAACGCGTAGAGATCGCAGTTCGACAGGACGAAGCGCAGCCGGACGGGCTTGCCCGCAAGGCGGCCGAGGTCGCTGCGGCGCTGCCACGTGACGGTTCGGTTGATCTCATTGCAGGTATGGATGCGGTCGCATTGACCGGCGGCAAAGCCGTCGTGCGGCTTGCCGTCCGCGTCGAGGATGCCGACCTGGGCGATGCCGGTGGCCGAGGTATCGATGTTGAGTACGAGTCGCCGGCCGTTGAAGACGAGTGGTGGCGTGGTGAATTCGCCGCCGGTATATGCCGCCCGCACGGACACGAAGCCGTCACGCCGGAGCACGAGTCGGCTCAGCACGGCGATGTTCTGGTCGGCACCGAGGCCGGCCTGCGTAAGCAGCCGCTTGTTGCGCTCGTCGCGATCCCAGCCGTGCAGCCAATCGCTCGCGCGGTAGTACATGTACATCTCGCGCCCGCTCGTATCCGGCACGAGCCCCCGGATCATCCGAGCCGACGCCCAGTCGAACTCACCCTTCATGCCCAGGGGAACGAACGCACGGCGGTCGTAGCGATGCCACACGATGCCGTCGCGGCTGGCGGCGAACTGCGTGTCCAGCGGCCCGGCGTTCGTCGGCACCGCGTCGGGAAACTCGCCAAGGGCGCCGCCGATGTAGTGGTAGTAGGCGGTCGGGAACATGTAGTACGCCCGCTCAGCCCACGGGTATTGGATCGCCGCGCTCAAGTAGAAATCGACGACGGGCGTGTCGCCATGGAAGAGGTCCTGGCGGTCGCCGCCGAAGACGATCGGCATATCCTGCACGACCGGGAAGCCGCCGAGGCGCTCGGACTCACCCCGCGCGATGCAGCGGCCCTGCGAGCCGGGCTCGCTGCGGTTCTTGCGAACGTAGACAACGTACTTGCCGATCCGCTCATCCCAGAAGATGACGTTCTGGCAATCCAGATGGTGGCCGCGTTCCTGCGGTCGGGCCGTGACGACTGACGGATGCGTCAGCGTCCAGTGAATGCCGTCCGGCGAACTGAAGATGTGGATGGCTTGGCCCTCCTCGACTGGTGCGCCAAACCGGGCGACCATGCGGAACCGCTGCTCCGCCGGTGCGGTCGGGTCCAGGAAGACCATCATCCCGTCCTGACCGATCCGCAGGCCGGCAGCGCCGTGGCCGATGACGATGTTGTTCGCTTTGTCACCCTGGTACTCGATCAGGCCCAGCTCGGGCTTTTTCCAGTGAACACCGTCGTCCGAACGCGCGAAGCAGATGCAGCCGTTGGTATCGCCCGTGTGCCACTGCACCGAGTCCATTGCGTGATACCACAGGTAGTACGTATCCCCGACCTTCATCACGCTGCTGTACGGACCGATGCCCCCGCGTTCCCACGGGCGATCGGCCGGAATCGTATGTTCGCCGGTCTTGCGCGGCGGATGGACGACCAGTTCGACGCCGCGCGATTCGGCCAGGAACAGCTTGTCGATGAACACTTGGCGGCGGTCGCCGATATCGACAGTGGCGAACGGCTCGGCGGGAACCGTCTGCGCTTCGGCGACCGAGGGATAGCCCGCCTGCGAGACAACCAGAGCCAGCAGGATCGTTCCTTCGGACAATCGCTTCGCCCGAATCATGGCAACCTCCTCGACGATTGGCGGTGACGTGTCGTCTCAGGCCGGCTCGGATCGTCGCACGGCCGGCGCCACTATAGCGGCTTGTCGGCACAGGAAAAGCCGGGCGGGCTCAGCTCGGGGCGGCGGTGCCGCTGTTCGACGGATCGGATGCCGGATTATCCGTGGCGGCGAGCTGACGGTACAATGCCCGCCCGGAGAAGGGGACAGGCACCTTCTTGCCTGAGCCCTCCGTTAACCCGATGGTGCCTTGTGCGTTTCAAGGCGAGCATCCGGTAGGCGATCTCTGCCAAGGCAAAAAGGAGCCAGTCCCCAGGCGCCGAAGGAGAAAGGATAATGGGCCGGATTCAGGTACCCAGGAAGTTCGTCAGCAAGTACCCGCACAAGTTCGCCAAGGGCAAGAATCGGTTTCTGTGCGGGCAGCGCATTCTCCCGAAGCCGATCACGGGCAAGGAGAGCCTGCCCGACCTGATCGACCGGGCGTTCCTCGCCTACAACGCGGCGCGGCTGCAGGAGGCCTGCCGGCTGTTCACCGAGCGGATGTTGCGGCCGGACGTAACGGTGGGCATGAGTCTGGCTGGCGCACTGACCCCGGCCGGGCTGGGCGCCGCGGCCGTCGTCCCGCTGATCAAGGCCGGGTACGTGGACTGGATCGTCGCGACGGGGGCCAACCTGTACCACGACATGCACCATGCGCTGAACCTGCCGCTGTATCGCGGCTCGCCGTATGCGCGCGATCCGGAGCTTCGCCGGCTGGGCGTGGTGCGGATCTACGACATCCTGCTCGACTACAACGACGTGCTGATGCAGACCGACCACATCCTGCGACAGATCCTGCTGCAGGACGAGCTCCAGAAGGAGATGGGCACCGCCGAACTGCACTGGCACCTCGGCAAGTACTGTGCGGAGTTCGAGAAACAGACCGGCGTCAAGGATGCATCTGTCCTCGCGGCGGCGTATCGGGCGGGGGTTCCGTGTTTCTGCCCGTCGCCGGGCGACTCGACAATCGGCATGAACGTGGCGGGGCTCGAGCTGCGCGGCAGCAAGCTGCGGGTCAATCCATCTCGCGACGTCAACGAGACGACCGGCATCGTGCTCGATGCGAAGCGGGCGAAGCGCAAAACCGGTGTGCTGCTCGTCGGCGGCGGTTCACCGAAGAACTTCACGCTGCAAACGGAGCCGCAGATCCAGGAAGTGCTGCGGATCAAGGAGGCCGGACACGACTTCTTCATCCAGTTCACCGACGCGCGGCCCGATACGGGCGGCCTATCCGGCGCCACGCCGCACGAGGCCGTGAGCTGGGGCAAGGTGGACCCGGCGTCGCTGCCGGACGCGATCGTATGCTATCTGGATTCAACGGTGGCACTGCCGATGCTGACGCACTACGCACTGGCCCGGCACAAGCCACGGAAGCTCAAACGGCTCTACGATCGGCTGCCGGAGATCAACGCCCTGGTCGCGAAGGAGTACTGGAAGCGTAACAAGGCGCTGTAGCGGATCGAAGCCGTCACTGGACCAGCCGGCGCTGCGCAGGTGAGCGCCGGCTGAATGGGAATCGGTATCATGCCAACGACCACCGTGCTCAAACGACTCGCCAAGGAACACGGCACGCCGCTGTTCATCGTCGATCACGACGTGTTGCGGCGGAATTTCGCCGAGTTCGGCCGCCGCCTGCCGCGCGTACAGGCGTATTACGCGGTCAAGGCCGCGCCGATGCCCGAGATCATCAAAACGCTGTACGACACCGGCGCCAGCTTCGACGTCGCGTCGATCGGCGAGTTCCGGCTGGTCTACGAAACCATCCGTCATTTGCCGGCGAAAGAGCGGCAGGACTTCATCTGGGATAAGATCATCTACGCCAACCCGATCAAGGACCGGGCGACGCTCGAGGAGCTGGACGCGTATCGGCCGCTCGTCACATACGACAACCCGGACGAGATTCGCAAGATCCGAAAACACGCACCGCATGCCGGGCTGGTGCTGCGCATCCGCGTGCCGAACACGGGATCGATCGTCGAGCTGTCAAGCAAGTTCGGGGCCGCGCCGGGCGAGGCGGTCGATCTGATCGCCGCGGCCTTCGACGCCGGGCTGGTCGTCGAGGGGTTGAGCTTCCACGTCGGCAGCCAGTGCATGAATTTCGACAATTACGTGCAGGCCCTCACCCTGTCGGCGGCGGTGCTTGAAGAAGCGGCGACCCGCGGCTATCCGCTTCGGCTGCTGGATATCGGTGGCGGTTTCCCCGCGCCGTATGACGGCAACGTCAAGGCGTTCCGCGATCTGGCCCGGGTGTTGAATCTCGAACTCCGCCGGCTGTTCCCCAAGGAACTCGAGATTCTGGCCGAGCCGGGGCGCTTCATGGTGGCGACGACCGCGACACTCGTGGCGGAGGTCATCGGCAAGGCGGACCGCGACGGCAAGCGCTGCTACTACCTGAACGACGGTATCTACCACACGTTCTCCGGCGTGTTCTTCGATCACTGCCAGTATCCTATCAAGGCGTTCAAGAAGGGCCCGACGCAGCTTTCGGCCGTCTTCGGCCCGACGTGCGATGCACTCGACACGATCAGCCAGGCCGAGCCGCTGCCCGAGCTGAATCTCGGCGATCTGGTCTACAGCGAGAACATCGGCGCCTATAGCCACGCCTCGTCCACGTGGTTCAACGGCTTCCCGCCGGCGAAGGTAGTGCACATAGACGGCGGATAACAGGTTCCCCACCCTCTTTCGAGGGGCGCTACCATGAGACTTCCGTTGACGCTGGCCGCAAACCTCCTGTCCGGTATCCCGATTCGCGCGAACGGACCGACGGCGAAGGGCTCGACGCGGCCGGCCCTGGTCACCGCGGGATGGCCAACGTAAAGGAGCGAACCATGGATAGGCGGTGGTGGTCGCAACTGTGCTTCGTGTTCATCGTCCTCGCGATGCCCTCGTCCTTCTGTCTGGCAATGGACCTGTACGTTACTCCGGCCGGCAACGATGCGTGGTCCGGGCAGCAGGCTAAGCCGAATGCCGCACAGACGGACGGGCCCTTCGCCACACTCGAACGCGCACGCGACGCAATCCGTCAGCTCAAGCCGCAGGGTCCACTGCCGCCCGGTGGCGTGACGGTTCATATCGCTGGTGGCGATTATGTGTTACGCACGACATTCGAACTCACCGCCGAGGACAGCGGGACCGCCGAAGCGCCGATTGTCTATCGTGCCGAGCCGGACGCGCCGGCGCGTTTGATCGGCGGCAGGCGGGTAACCGGCTTCAAGCCGGTCACCGACACGGCGATCCTGCAGCGATTGGACCCGTCCGCGCGCGGTCACGTGGTCGCGGCGGATCTGAAGGCGCTTGGGGTGGCGGACATGGGCGATGCCGTCGCCGCCGGCCAACGTTTGGAGTTCTTCTTCCAGGACCGCCCGATGACGCTGGCCCGCTGGCCCAACGAAGGTTTCACAACGATC
>JAFGKA010000551.1 GCA_016928855.1 Phycisphaerae bacterium | reverse complement strand
CCTGACGAACTGCCCTTTAGGAATGATCCTTTGCGTGTTGGATCCGGCTTGCCGCGAAGCACTCGCATGCAACGCGGAATGCGGTTCAGCAGGAGCGCAGAGTGAACAACAGGCCTGCCACCTGTTCTGTCAACTCGCTCAAGGAGGAAAGAGCGAGATATACAGTCTCCTGGTTCAATGCTTCGCCGACAACGGTTGTCTGCCAAGCTTGCCCAAGGGCACGGATGGCCAATGTCTGGTTACCAGCGAGAACATTCACAAAGTACATGTTCTCGATAGCCTTGATGAGATCGAGGGAATATGGCTGGAGACACGGGGCCTGAACTGTGGTGTGCCTGGGTCGAATTGGGAAGGCGGCTACGATGCCCTTCCCTGCAGATCGAGTTCCTGGGTCTATACAGCGCAACAGTGGTGGTATCATACATCCTTCTGTGCTCCTGCGGGAACCGGAAGTTGCAGCGAAAACAAAGCTGTTCACTTGATCGCCGAGCTCCGGCTGAGTGACCAGGAACCGGGCTTGCTGGAAGTCTTCTATATCAACCCACCGCTTCAGCCTCAGCATGAACGCTGGTACATTCTCTCCAGGCCCGATCCGGATTGGATCATGTACACCTATTGTGGCTCAACTCCTATCGGCGAGTACGCCGGCGTGAATGTCATGACCCGCGCTCCCGAACCATCCAATGCCGCAATGCCGCCCGAAGTGGACGCTGCTTTTCGGCAAGCCGCCAGAGAATTCAATTTCCCCTATGAGGACATGTGCATCACGGATCAGTCGCAATGTCCTCCCGTAACGCCGGAAGAGGATGTGCAGGACTGGGTTGATGGGTCGTGAGCGGTGGTTCGTCCCAAGGAAGTGAAAGGAACGCATTACCATGCCGAAGAACGTTTCCCGCCGTGATTTCCTTAAGACGTCGGCCGCGCTTGCGGCGTCGCTGTCCGTTGGCATCCGGAACCCCGTCTCTGCGGCGGCGGGTAAGACCGCGCAACAAAAACGCTGGTTCAAAGGCAACCTGCACATGCATAACCAGTGGTCCGACGGCCACCCACTTCCAGAGTGGGCTGTCGACTGGTACAAGTCCCACGGCTATCATTTCATCTGCCCGTCCGACCACAACATCTTCCAGTCGGATGAGCTTCGCTTCGATGGTTTCGGGTTCGAGAACAAGCCTTCCGATGTTGCCGCGTTCAAGGGCGAGACTTCCCTTTGGAAACCCATTTCGCCGACGGCCGGCTGGCCGAAACTAACGCAAAAACACGTCGACGAGGCCATTGAGAAGTTCGGCGACGGTTCTGTGCGGATGATTACTGTCGGTGATAGGATATACGTGCGCATGAAGCCCTTCGCCGAACTGGAGAAGCAATTCGTCGAGCCGGGCAAGTTCCTCCTGATTCCCGGATACGAGCAGACGGGCGGCTGTCCTAACGGTCAGCAGGTGCATGTGAATTTCATCAATGTCCGCGAGGTGTTTCCGTACATCTCGGCGCAAAAGCCGAAGGATATTCTCGAAAAGACGTTCGAGAAAGGCCGGGCAATGTACGGCCGGGACTATCTCTTTACGGCGAACCATCCCTTATGGCGTTACTATGACTATTCGCCCAACGACCTGATCGCGCTGCCGCGGATTCGGCTGTTTGAACTGAACAACAATGGGATCGACGGGAAGTACGAGGCCCACCCGCAGGGCTGGAAACCGGAGCAATTCTGGGACGTCGTCAACGCCTACCGAGCCTCGCACGACCAGCCGCTGCTGCTCGGAATGGGGTCGGACGATCGGCATTCCTACGTAGAGCCAGCCGACGCCTGGAGTGTTGTGCGGGCGGCGAGCCTGTGCGTGAAGGACCTGTTCCGCGCGATTCACGCCGGCGATTTCTACGCCTCCAATGGGCTGGATTTCGAAGACATTCAGTTCGACGGCAAGACGCTTTCGGTGAAGATCGACGTGCGCGAGGAAGGCAAGTACCGGATTGAGTTCCTCGGAACGAAGAAGGACTACGATCCGGCGAGCCGCGTCATCGAGGTGGTCGAAGGACCTCGCTGTCCGACCCGAAAGATCGACGTTTACTCCACCAGCATCGGCCGTGTCCTCGACACGGTCGAAGGCACGGAAGGTTCGTACACGCTCAAGCCGAACGATCTCTACGTGCGGGCCAAGATCGTCAAACTGAGCGATGACCTTCAGGACGACTGGCAATCGAAGCCCGCCGCCTGGAGCCAGCCGTACAAATAATGGGCCGTGACAATGGCCTGAAACTCAGACTGAAAACGGAACGCGGAACAGCGAAGGCTGGAGACCGGAGGCTATAGGACGACGACATTCACGAATTCTCTGGTGAAAGCCTCTTTGATGCTAGAGCCTTCGGACTACGGGTACTGGTCGACCGCACGGTGGAAATGATCGAGAGACTGTGGCAAACGAACGAGACATCGCCGTAGCCGCGGGACCCTGGCGTGGCGGCAACCGCCGGGACGATCCTACAATCATCCCGAACATCCGTTTGACGAGGGAGAAATAGGGATGCGTTGCGTCACACGATGGCCCGTCTTTTGGGCAATCGCCGCTGGACTGGGCTTGGTCCTGGCCGATGGCCTCTGCGCCGCAGAATCCGAGTTGCTGATCGGCGCGGCCACCACCAGCATCACGCCGGACGAGCCAATCGCCCTGGACGGCCAGTTTCACGCGCGGATCGCCAAGGCGGTGGACAACCCGATCACCGCCACGGCGGTAGCGATCGAGGCCCACCAGGGCGGGCGGAGCGTCGATCAGGTGATCCTGGTCTCCTGCGACCTGGTCGCGATTCGCGAGACACTTCTGAAAGCTGCTCGCCGGCGATTGGCAGAGAAGTTGCCCGAGATAGACCCTCGCAAGGTCATCTTCACCGCCACCCATACGCACACCTCGGGAGTTACGGAGGAAGGCAACTACGAGCTTCCCCGGGAAGGCGTGATGCAGCCGAGCGAGTTCGTGACCTTTGTTGTCGATCGCCTGGAAGAACTGATCGCAACCGCCTGGAAGCGTCGCCGGACGGGAGGTGTCAGTTGGGGGCTGGGCCATGCGGTGGTCGGCTACAATCGCCGTGCGGTGTATGCGGACGGGTCGGCCGTCATGTATGGCAAGACCGACTGCCCGGATTTCCGTGGCATCGAGGGCTACGAGGATTACGGTCTGGACCTGCTCTTCTTCTGGAACGATCCCGAGCAACCGCCCTTGGCCGTGGCCGTGAACGTGGCCTGCCCTTCCCAAGAGGTCGAATCCGGTTCCCGGGTCAACGCCGACTTCTGGCATGACGTCCGCCAGAACACCCAGGTCGGGGACTTCAAAGACGCCCTCGTTCTGGGATGGCTTGCCGCTGCCGGCGACCAGTCACCACACCGCATGTACCGCAAAGCGGCCGAACAACGGATGCTGAAGCTGCGCGGGCTGTCGTACACGCAAGAGATTGCCCGGCGGATCGTGGGCGAGATCAAGGAGGTAGCCTCGCTGGTCGGCGACGACATTGGAACAGACGTCCCGTTTGCGCACAAAGTCGAGGAGGTAACGCTGCCGGTCCGGAAAGTGACCGAGCAGGAAAAGGCGGCCGCCCAAGCCGAGATCGACGCGTTGACGAAAAAAGGAGACACCTCGCGGCGCCGATTGTGGCTTCAGAAGGTCATCGATCGTCACCGCGCTCAGGAGCAACACCCCACCGTTACGGTGGAGGTGCACGCCCTGCGGATCGGCGATATCGCGATCATTACCAATCCCTTTGAACTGTTCCTTGACTACGGAGTGCAGATGCAGGGGCGGAGCAAGGCTCTGCAGACGTTCGTGCTCCAGTTGACCAACGGTTCCAGCGGTTACCTGGCTACTGAACGGGCCGTCAAGGGCGGCGGCTACAGCGCTGTTATCGCCAGTAATCTGGTCGGCCCGGAAGGCGGACAAGTCCTGGTCGATCGATCCGTTGAGTTGATCAACAGTCTATGGTAAATCGTCGGCAGTGTGTCGGACTGGCAAGGCGGGGGACACCATACCGATTTCGGCTACTTGGGCTTGCGTCCGGCCTTTCCTGGTTTCAACACGGGATTGAGCAGACGCTTGAGCTTCATCAGAAAGGCCGCGTTGCCGGGTGGGCGCCCTCTGGAGCGTCCGCCCACGTTTCTCTACACGCGCGGTTTGTCTTTCGTTCCAGGCTCGCCGGCTGGAACGGCGGTGCGCGGTTACGATGTGTGCGTGATCGTTGCGATCAGCGGCTCGGCCACCCGCTCATAATCCGAACGCAGCATTCGAATGGCTTCGGTGTGTGAGCCGGCCTGGAAGACGATGAATTCGTCGTCTCGCAACGATTCGTCCATGAGCGTCGGGACGCCGTAGGGCTTGCCGAAGGGCGGCTCGGCGCCCAGTTCGCAATCATGGAAGATCCGGCCCAGTTCCCCTTCCGTCGCCAGACGGGCCCACTCGGCGTTCATAGCCCGCGCGACTGCATCGAAGTTCACGCGACGGCAGGCCGGTACGACACACAGCACATGCGCGGCGCCCAGATTGACCAGCACCGGCTTGGCGACATTCTGGCCGGGCGTGTGAGACTCGGCCGCAAGGCGGTCGCTGCCGAAGACCGGGGCATGAGTCGTCTTTGTGAACGGCATACCGTGCCGGCGAAGTAACAGCGCAACGTCCATTGGAGGGCCTCTGTCGTGCTGCCAGGGTGGAGGTGAAAGACTCGGAGCCACGGCCACCCTCCGTCGGCCGGCAGCTTCACCGAACGTCGTGGGGCCGCGTGCGTATGCTATAGTATACCCCATAAAGGCGAAGGAGCCACATCCGAATAGCACGGATTTGAGGCCGAGCGGGGCTGTGGGGCAGGTCGAAGGGACTGATACGATCGGGCGAGTCAGGATTTCGAAGGTTTCTCATCCTCTTCTTCGAGGATGTCATCGATGGGGTTTTGCTCTCCGCTGGCCGCCAGCGCCTCCAGAGCGGTGATCGGGTCGCCGTCCGCCGACGCCTCGCCGAAAAGGTCTTCCTCGTCGATGACGGACACTTCAGTGGCAGCCGACGCATCGGCTTCGCCGGGAGGGGGCGCCGGCGTTTCCGGCTGGCGTTCTTCGACGCGTGTCTTGACCGGGCGAATCAACTCCGGCGTGCCGTCGATCTGGAGGGTGAAGACCACCGGCCCCATCACGATGTGGTCACCAGGGCCGAGATCCTGCTCGGAGACCCGCTGGTTGTTGACATACGTGCCGTTCGAACTGCCCATGTCGCGGATCGTGACGGTTCCTTCCTGGATGATGAGCTGTGCGTGCTTGCGCGAGATATCCGCCAACGGGATGCGCAGGTCGCAATCTTCCTGGCGTCCGACGAAGGTGATCCCCTCGCCCAACGGAAAGTCTTTCCGTTCGCCGTTCTCTTTAAACATGACCAGCCTGACATCCATTCCAGTCAACCTCTTCGGATCCGGGCCGAGGCCCCAGCGCGGACATGCCAATTCGAGGGGGGCAGGCCGCTGCTTCGGCGCCATCCGCACGTCCAGCCCCTCCACCGGTGTAGTGTACCGGTTCCCAGCCCGTCGATCAACCGCCACGGGGGCTCCACATCGCATTCGCCGGGCACCTGTTATACTGCCGATTATCAGGAAAGCCAACCATGCTCGCTGTCGGCCTCTACGTGCATATTCCGTTCTGCAGTCGCAAGTGCGCCTACTGCGATTTCTACTCGCGCGTGCCGGGACCCGGCCAGACGCGGCTGGTGGTGGACGCTCTGCTGGCCGAACTCGACAGCGGCCGGGCTGGTCGTTGTCCGAGCGTGCGCGTTCAGACCATCTTCGTTGGCGGCGGTACCCCGACCGTTCTGCCGACCGACGATTTCGGTCGTCTCTTCCGGTCGCTCGGTCGGCTGGCCCGGCGCGACGCGGCCGTGGAGTTCACGGTCGAAGCCAACCCGGCCAGCGTCGATGACGCCAAGGCCGCCGTCCTGCGGGCGGCCGGCGTGGACCGGATCTCGCTCGGCGTTCAGTCGTTCCATGTCGCGGAACTGGCGTGCTTGGACCGGCTGCACAGCCCGGAGGATATCCCCCGCACGCTTCGGAGGCTGCGGCGGGCCGGTTTCGAGCACGTCAACCTGGACCTGATCTTTGGGATTCCGGGCCAGAGCCTGGCAAGCTGGACGGATACGTTGCGGCGGGCCGTGGACCTGGAGCCGGATCATCTGGCGTGCTACGGGTTGACGTATGAGCCCGGCACGCCGCTGGAGGCCAGGCGGTCTTTGGGCCACGTTCAGCCATGCGGCGAGGCTCTCGAGGTGGAGATGTACGCCCGTGCCATCGACTACCTTGCCGAGGCCGGTTTCGAACACTACGAGATCAGCAATTTCGCCAGAGCCTCGGGCCGGTGCCGCCACAATCTGGGCTATTGGCTGGGCGAGCCCTATCTGGGCATTGGCCCGGCGGCGGCCGGCTACCTTGATGGCCAGCGGACGCGGAATGTGGCCGATATGACCGAGTACATGCGGCGGATACTGGCGGGAGAGTCGGCGGTGGTCGAACGGGAACAGCTCGATGCCCTCGCGCATGCCGGCGAAGCCGCGATGCTTGAGTTGCGGCTCATCGATGGGCTCGATCGCGAGCGGTTTCAGCGACGGACGGGATTCGACCCGGTTCGGCTGTTTGCGGAGCCGCTGGCGTCTCACGGGGTGGGGGGCCGCGTCGTCGTGACCGGCAGCCATATCCGGCTTACGCGGGCAGGGCTATTTGTGGCGGACAGCGTCATGGCCGATTTCATCGCCGCGGCGGAGGTGTCGCCGTTGGCCCCGGAGCGGCCGGCAACGGGAACCGAACTCCATGGAACGTAAGGAAATGGTCCTGGGGGGGTTGACATTGCCATCCGCATCGGGCTAAATGCTGTCGGAAGTGAGGCGACAAGCGTCAGGCGGCGCGGGCTGACGCTTGGCGCGTTGACGACTGTGGTGTGACGCCCGCCGGCGTTTACAAGGAGATTCACGGTTATGAAGGCTTCGCTCACCCCGATGTTGGCTGCGATCGGTGACTATTTCACATGGTGGCAGGGCATTCTTCTCGTCGCCCTGATCGTGCTGCTGGTTTTCTACTGGCAGTACCGCAAGCGCCAGTACTAGGTTGTCCTCGCCCTCGGCGGCGTGGTAACCGGTCCGGAACAGGGTTGAACCATGAAGACTTCAGGGCGAGTCTCGCTTGCGCAGGCGAGGCCCGCCCTGTGTCGTCTCTGGAGCGGTTGACGCCGGCCACGGCGTGGTGACAGAACATGGCTGTTGTGGCGGCCTCGTTCCACCGACGGGACAGGGGACTGGTGTTGCGTTGGCTCGGGCGGTATACTGCCACGTTTACTTTGTCGGGCGGGACCGCCCGGCGCTGTTGGCAGGTCGGTCTGCCGAGCGGCCGGGGAGCAGTTCCATCCGCAGCGGAGTTTGTGTGGGTAAGTCAGACGCAATACAACTGGATGCCGTGGTTCTGAAGGCCCTTCCGAACGCGATGTTCCTCGTCGAGACCCAGATGGGCGATGTGGCGCATGAGGCGCTCTGTCAGGTAGCGGGCCGGATGAGGCGGAACTTCATCCGCATTCTGCCGGGTGATCGCGTTACGATCGAGCTATCTCCCTACGACTTGAAACGAGGCCGTATCGTCTACCGGCAGCGATGATCGCTGCCCCAACGCCGTCACGGCTCCGCGTGATCGCTCGGGTCTCTGCGCTGCACGTGGCGTACCACCCGTCGGCTCGGCAAGGGAGAGTTGTTCTTCCTCAAACCGCCAGGCCCGTGATTCTTGTTTCAAACACCATTCGTTCTTCGACGAAGCCCTGAACGGCGCAGATCGT
>JAFGKA010000550.1 GCA_016928855.1 Phycisphaerae bacterium | reverse complement strand
TCGGTCGCACGAATATCGACGGGGAACGCGACCTTGAGCAACTGGTGATGGTCGTGCCAGTCGGCCTTCGTCTCGAAGTCAATGCGCGGATCGTTCGCGTACAGCGCGATTCGCTGTACGATCGTGCTCTGCGGCCCGCGATGGATCAGCGGCATCCGCCACGTCAATTCGACGGCCACACGCACCGGGCCGCGTTCAACGACCTCCACACGTTCGCACGTCGGCGCTAGCAGCGGATGCTCCTGATAGTACGCGTCAATGTCCCATGCGTCGAAGTCGAGCGGGCGGTCCTCGAAGACCTGCCACTCGTTCGCGATAGCGCCGACCGGGAGGACCTGCCGGTCGTTGATCCGGTCATACAGCTCCATGAGCCGGCCCTGTGCATCGAGCTGAAGGCGCCAGTACCGATTGCCCAGCGTGCGCCCGTCCTGGCTGAACGTGAGCGACGATTCCGCTGAAGAGGTGACCGGTTTGGCCGCATCGACGACAGCCCAGCCACTTGCCGGCACGGTGATGTCGTCACGCCATGTTCCATCGGGCAGTTGCACCGGTTCGCGCCGGCTCCACGCCAGCGTGTTGAACAGGACGACCGGTTCACTGCAGGCGGATGTGTCGATTTTTAGGCACAGCAACGCGGTCGCATTGGCGCACATCGCGTCGGCTTCGCTCGCGACCCGGCCCTGCATTTCGCGGACTTCGTCGTACACTTCGCCGACCGATGAGCCGGGCAGCACATCATGGAACTGCATCAGGAGCAGGTCCTGCCATACCTGGTCGATCCGGGCCTTGTCGAGCGTGAACCCGTGCGGCCGGGCGACTGCCGCGAGCCATTCGAGGTTGTGCAGCCGGACCTCGTTCTTGCGGTTGGCGCGTTTGAGCCAGGCCTGGCTCGTATACGTGCCGCGGTGGTATTCGAGATAGAGTTCGCCGTCCCAGACGGGCAGCCGATCCACGTGCGGCAGCAGGCGCCGCAAGACGTCGCCGGCCTTCTCGAGACGCACCTTGGGCATGCCCGCCACCGGCGAAGCGGCCAGCCGCCGGGCCATCTCGATCATCTTTTCAGTCGGGCCGCCGCCGCCATCTCCCCAGCCGAACGGCAGCACGGGATCAAGCAACTCGGCCTTCTGCTCATAACGGTCCCAACTGTCCTTGATCTCGGCGATCGGCGCGTCGGTGGTCATTGCGTTGTAGGTGCCGACGGGAAAGTGCGACAACGTCTCCGTGCCGTCGAGCCCGCGCCAGCGGAACGTGTGGTGCGGAAAGCGGTTCGTCTGGTTCCAGTTCAGCTTCTGCGTCACGAAGCCATCGACGCCGGCAAGCCGCATGATCTGCGGCAACGCTGCTGAGTAACCGAACACGTCCGGCAGCCAGAGCATGCGGCTGTCCGTGCCGAACTTTTCGCGGAAATAGCGTTTGCCGTAGACGAACTGGCGGACGAGCGATTCGCCGCCGACGAGGTTCGTGTCCATCTCGACCCACGTGGCGCCGTCGGCCTCCCACCGGCCGGCCGCCACGTGCTGTCGGATCTGTTCAAAGAGATCTGGTGCACTGCGTTCGATCCATGCGTAGGCCTGGGCACTCGACTGCTGAAAGACCCAGTCCGGGTACTGCTCAAGCAGCCGGACCTGCGTTCCAAAGGTGCGCACGCATTTGTGCTGCGCGACAGCGAACGGCCAGAGCCAGGCCAGATCGATATGCGCATGGCCCACGAGGACGATCGCCGGCACATCGCCGGCCGGCGGAACCTTCGTCATCGCCTTGTCAAACGCAGCCTGGGCCGCCGGCAGCGACGCATAGAACAGCTCGCCGGCCGGATCGCGGCGCCGCTCGGTGGGCAACGCCAGCGCATCCGTCGTTTCGCGTAAATCGACGGCCTGCACGGCAGCTTCGACGGCTCGCAGCAGATGCTCGCGTGCCACGGACGCGGGATCGAGTTGTTCGACCACGTCCAGCGCGACGGTCAGGTCATACGCGAGTTTCTCCGTCGCCGTGTCGATCCAGGTCAGCTCCCACTGCTTCAGCGCGTGGCG
The DNA here is from genome assembly GCA_016928855.1 of Phycisphaerae bacterium. Classification (GTDB taxonomy): domain Bacteria; phylum Planctomycetota; class Phycisphaerae; order UBA1845; family PWPN01; genus JAFGKA01. The sequence goes on along the minus strand of JAFGKA010000550.1, from coordinate 2,759 downwards.
GCACTCGCACCGTGCGGCGAAGAAGACCGCGCGAACGTCGTACGTCTTGCCCGGCTGGAAGGCGTATCGGATACGATGGTGTTGTGCGTCAATCGCGCCGGCGCGCCGGCCATTGATGAAGAGTTGCCCCTCCGGGCCGGCCGGAAACGTGTCGGCGATCATCCGCGTGGGTTCCAGAAAGCGGGCCTCGTGCTCCATGCGGATCTCGAGCCCGTCCGTCGGCCAGTGGGCCGGGATGGTCGCGGTCGCCTTGAAGCAGGCATAGTGCTGTTTGGCCCCCCAGAAATCGCCGATGGCCGCGGATTTCCACGCGCCGGTATCCGGCGGGGCGTCGAACCGCGCTTCCGCCGGATCGAGCAGCCCGATTCCGGTCAGCGGGGCGGTTTCGCGCACGATGCGGGTGGCGATCAGGTTGAGGTAGGTGCGGAGCTTGGGAACTCGCAACTTCGGTTGTGTACTCATGGCGTAAACTCAAACGCGTGCGCAGGCAGCAGCGGCGGCTTCGCGATGGAACAGGTTCCGCGTTGTGCCTGCCGCTGGTCGCCCCGGACGTTGTTGATGGTTGCCTCCGTGGTGTATCCGTGTGGCGTCAATGCTCAGCCGGCAAGCGCCTTGACCCGCTTGACGATGTCCGCGACCGACAGCCCCAGGTACGTCAGCATCTCTTCCGGCGTCTTGGCGGACTTCGGTATCCGTTTACAGACGATCGATTCGACCGTTGCGGCGCCGCTTTTGGCGGCCGCCTCGGCGACTGCACCGGCGAAGCCGCCGACGTAGTTGTCCTCGACAACGAGAATCTTGCCGTGAGTCTGTTTGGCGGCGACGAGAATCGGCTCGGCGTTCAGCGGGAAGCTATAGGCGTCGATCAGCGTGCACTTCACGCCTGCGGCGGCTAGTTGCTCGACCGCCTCGCGGCAGACCGTCACCATGTAGCCGCTGCTGACGATCGTCAGGGCTGAGCCCATGACGAGCTGGTGCGAACCGCCGACCTCGAACGCCGTATTCGCATCATAGATGAATCCGACATCCGGCCGGTGCGTTCGCACGTAGCACATGCCCTGGAGGTTCGCCGCCAGCGCCGTGCAATGATAAGCCGCAATCGCGTCGGCCGGGTGGAACACCACACAGGCCGGCCGGTCGGATCCATCGTCCGTCTCGGTGAAACTGCGGAAAAAGGCCATGTCCGGCAGTGACATCTGCGACGGGCCGTCGGCCGCAAGCGAGACGCCCGAGTGTGAGCCGCACAGCTTGATGTTCGCCCGCGTGATGCTTGCCATCTCAATCTGGTCGTAGCCGCGGGCGAGGAACTTCGCGAACGAGCTGGCGAACGGGATATACCCGGCCGCGGCCATGCCGGCGGCGGCCGAGATGAGATTCTGCTCGGCGATCTTGCACTCGAAGAACCGCTTCGGGAACGCTTTGGCGAAGATGTTCGCGAACGTCGAGTTGCTCACGTCGCCGTCGAGCGCGACGATCCGCTCATCGGCCTTGCCCAGCGCAGCCAGTGCCACTCCATAGGCCCGACGCGTACTGAACTTGCGTTTTTCGAGGGCGCTGCCCTGGCCGTATTCCCGCATGGCGTCCGCGAACGGCGGCAGCGTGATCGGCTTGGCCACCCGGGCGGCGATCGCCTTGGGCCTCGGCGGCGTCAGCGTTTTGTCGACGGTGTGCGGGACGTTGAGCTTGGCGTACATCGCGTCGAGATCGGCTTCGGCGGCGGGGATCTGATCCGCCGTCAACGGCTTGCCGTGGTTGCCTTCGGTCTGCAGGGCGGAAACGCCCCAGCCCTTGACCGTACGGGCGATGACGGCCAGCGGCTTGGCCCCGACCGCGGCGCTGAGCACGGCGTCGATCGCATCCACGTCGTGACCGTCGATCTCCTTGACATCCCAGCCAAACGCCAGAAGCTTCTTCGTCAGCGTTGCCGCCGACTGTTGCGGCGAGACGTAGTCCGCCTGGCCCTGGCCGTTGCAGTTGAAGATCGCCGTGACGTTCGTGAGCTTGTGGTCCACGATGAAGTCGGCGGCCTCCCAGATCTGCCCCTCGCGCGACTCCCCGTCGCCGATGATGACGAAAATGCGCTTGTCGCTGCCAGCCAGCTTCGCGGCGGCGCCGAGGCCGGCGCCGATCGAGAGCCCCTGCCCCAGCGAGCCGGTGGCCGCATCGAAGAATGGGAAGCCTTCCGCCGGGTTGGGGTGGCCGTCCAGCTCGCTATCGATGGTCCGAAGCCGGTCCAGCTCATGGGCGGTTAGCGTGTGGCATTTTGCCCGGCTTTTGCCGACGACGCCGCCGAGGTCCGCGTAGGCCGCGTAGACGATCGGCACGGCGTGGCCTTCGGACAAGACGAGTCGATCGGCTCCGGCGTTCCACGGATCGGCCGGGTCCCAGCGCATCTGCTTATGCATCAAGGTGATAACGATGTGAGCCAGCGAAAGCCCGGTCGATGGATGGCCCGAGCCGGCCTCCGTGGTCATCCGGACGACGTATTTTCCGAGTTCGATAGCCTTGGCGTTAACCGTGTTCGAAAGCGACATAGCATCCTCAGGGATTTCGGATAGCGTGTCCGCGGAACCACCCCGCGAAACCCGGTTAGCCTAGTGGTTTGGCCGAGGATCTTCAAGGGGCCGCTCTCACGCGGAGAACCGCATTCGCATTGGGGTGGCATGAGCAGACCCGAAGAAGTGCCGGCGCAGCAGCCTCCCCTCGCATGCCTTTCTACTGCTCTACTGCTCACCTGCTCGACTGTTCTCGCCCGAAGG
>JAFGKA010000549.1 GCA_016928855.1 Phycisphaerae bacterium | reverse complement strand
TGAACCCGGGCCCGACCGGCCTCTTGATCCTGGGCCGGCAAAGCCGATAATCCAGACTGACCGCCGGCACCGGCGCGGCCGCCGCGTCTGGCTCCTCTTTGGCCAAGTGGGCTTGGCCCGTCGGACGCCCGCTGGGTGCCACTGGTCCCGACGGTCCCGACGTACGTCGGGATCCGCCAGCGGCTTGGCGCCCAGGGCCCCGGCAGGGACTGCTTGCTGGTCTGTTGCCTCGACTGGCGGTTGGGCCGCTCGGAAACCGCCAAGCGTGAATACAGGGGCTCGGCTCTCTACGCCGATTTTGGAGATTCACCCGTGATAATGAAAAACCACCGGAAATACGGATGGCTCATCCTGCTCTGCCTGCCCCTCTACATGGGCCAGGCCTGTGTGAGCGTCTCCGGCGACCCGGACCCCGAACCCGAGCCCGCCGACGTGCCCGAGCCGCCGCCAGCGTTCGTGCTGGTCCAGTTCCTCAACGAAAGCGCCTACGGCGTGGATATCGAACTGTACGCCTCGGCAACACCGATCACCAATCCCGCCACCGAACTGTTTGTGCCAGGAAATCGGATAACAGGACTCGGAGAATTCGGCACGGACATCATCCGCCCCGATTCTGCCGGCAGCGTCGAAGTTCGCTGTACGTGGGCCGCGGCGATCGGTACGTTGGGCGGCCGCTTCGTCGACACCGAGGGCCAGGAGATCGGACGCGGCCGTCAGCGCGTCGCCTCCATGGGAATTGGCTACGAATGTGAAGACATCATTACGCTCCGATTTCGGGCGGATGGCGACGAATTCACGACGGACATTCTATTCGAGTGACTGGCCACCGGATCGACACTGAGGTCAGCTTGGCCGACGAGGCAAACTACACACCACCTGCCGACCCTGGCGAGGCCGAACGCCAACGGCTGCGCGAGCATTACGCCCGGCGGGTCGCCGATCCCGCTGAACTCGAACGGTTTCAGAAACGCCACCGCTATTATTACGCTTCGCTGGCCAGACTGCTGCAGTTTCACATCCCGCCGGGGGCGCGCGTGCTCGAAGTCGGCTGCGGCACCGGCGATCTGCTGGCGGCGCTGAAGCCCGCCCGCGGCGTCGGCATCGATGCATCCGCCGACGTCGTTGCCCATGCGACGGAGAAGCATCCGGACCTGACGTTCATTGCGGCGTATCCCGAGGAATTCGAACTCGACGAGACGTTCGACTACGTCGTCCTGTGCAACACGATCGGCGACTATGCCGACGTACAGCGGGTGCTCGAACGGGTGGCCCGCGTCAGCACGACCGACACGCGGATCTGCATCGCGTACTATAACGCCTTGTGGGAGCCGGCCTTACGCTTGGCGTCGGCGATGCACTTCCGCCGTCGGGTCGCCGAGCAGAACTGGCTGAGCTTCTGGGATCTGGAAAACCTGCTCGCCCTCGAAGGCTTCGAGGTCATCCGCAAGAGCACCGAACTGATGTGCCCGATCAACGTGCCGCTCGTGGCGGGGCTGTGCAACCGGTTTCTCGTGCGGCTTGGGCTGATTAACCATCTCGGGCTGGTGACGTTCCTCGTGGCCAAGCCGGCCGGGCCGCCGGCGGGGGCCGAGTCGTTCACGTGCTCGGTGATCATTCCCGCGCGGAACGAAGAGGGCAACATCGCCGCCGCCGTCGCCCGCACGCCGACGATGGGCAGGCATACCGAGATCATCTTCGTCGAGGGCAACAGCAACGACGGCACTGCCGGCGAGATCGAACGCGTGATCACCACGAACCCGGACAAGGATCTCGCATTGATCCGCCAGGGCACCGGGCGAGGCAAGGGCGACGCCGTCCGCAAGGGCTTCGCCGCGGCGAAGGGCGACGTCCTGATGATCCTGGATGCGGATCTCACCGTGCCGCCGGAGGATTTGCCGAAGTTCTTCGACGCGCTCGTGGCCGGCCGGGGCGAGTTCATCAACGGCACGCGGCTGGTCTATCCGCTCGAGGAGCAGGCGATGCGGTTCCTGAACAAGCTGGGCAACCGCTTCTTCAGCCTCGCGTTCACGTGGCTGCTCGAGCAGCGCTTCCGCGATACGTTATGCGGCACGAAGGTCCTGCGCCGGCGGGATTACGACCGCATCGCGGCCAACCGGCATTACTTCGGCGAGTTCGATCCGTTCGGCGATTTCGACCTGATCTTCGGCGCGGCCAAGGCGGACATGAAGATCATCGAGGTCCCCGTCCGCTACCGCGCCCGCACCTACGGCGAAACCAACATCAGCCGCTTCCGCCACGGCTGGCTCCTACTGAAGATGACCTGGTTCGCCGCCCGCAAGCTGAAGTGGCGATAGGCGGGTGGCATGGGTCCCGACGTACATCGGGATAGGCCTTCAGGCGCAGCAGCCGGCCCCCGCATTCCGCTCTACTGCTCTACTGTTCACCTGTTCAACTGTTCTCGCCCAACGGGCGTGCCTGCTCAACTGTTCTCGCCCGAAGGGCGTGGCATTCGCCATGGAACGACATTTTGAACCCCCTTGGCGGCCCTTGTTTGGACCACGTCACACCTCAGCGAACTCCGTCAACGATCCGCTCTTCTCGTTGTGGAACCAGACGCCTGGCGTTCCTTCCATTTCCGCCAGGTTTTCAGCAGAGATACGTTGTGGCCGACCTCATCGCATTCAGCGGGAGATACCCCGTCCAGCCAAATCAGACGCGCCGGCTGTGATGTCGCTCTGTCCAGCACGCGTCCGCCATTTACCACGTAGGCCGACAGTTTCGCGCCGGGTATCCAGCGCAGCCGGCTGGGATGCTCTATAGGGTTCCGGGCATAGCTCTTGAATCTCGCAGCCGCCTTGGGATCTGGTTGAACGTACCCTTCAGCGACAAGCTGCTCCCAGGACTGCGGCAACGAATCGTCGTGCTCCGCCGCGTATGGCCCCGCAAAATATGCCAATGCCATTAGATCCATTCGGGCAATCACGCGACGGGCATGCCGCTGCGTCAGATAGCCATTGAGGAGGATAAGGCTGACGCCGGACGCCAACACGATCGCGACAATGCCGAAAGTCCGTATCGTGAAGCCCTTCAGGAAAACGATACCCACGCTAACCATCAATACAATCGCGATAATGAGCAAGCCCATCAGTTGCACTCCCGTCTGTGCCCAATCCTAGTTACACGCGCGGCCTTCAGATGGCGGATAACCTTCATCGCGCCAGTAGTCATGTAAGCCCTTCGCCCAAAAACGACAATCCCATTTCCAATATCCCGTCGCGCCAACGGGAAGATTCCCAATCCTCCACATATCCGCTTTGATCTTTTTCCCTGTATCACAGTCTATTTGCGAGTCCCGATAGATGTCGGGTGCGCTGTTGATTTTGTCGTCCTCCATCTCCTTTACGCCGGTCGCCGCAGGGGTGGCCACCCATTCCTGCAAGAAAGACCCATCGCCGTCTGGAAAGCGATCAACCGCCGTCCACAGGCTATCGTCGGGACACTTGATCGCAAAGAATGTATGACTTGCCCCCTGCCCGGTATCTTTGAACACGACCATTCGGCACGTGCAGCACTTGCCCCAGGCGGCACTCACGATCGAGACATCACGCCGGAGTTGCCCCTTCTCGCAACACGAGCACGTCTCCATCGGAGTGTCGCTTACTGATCGAGCCGTCCGGTTCTCCATCCACCTCGTCGTGATGATGGTGCCGCTTTGCGTGTTAAATGGCGTCAGCTTGACCTCCCTGTCAGACCTAAACTTACAGCAAACCGACCGATCGACGCTGGTGTCCCAATACGCCAAGCCCGTTGGATCAACGCCATTGAGCGTTCGATTGCCGACGAACACGTACAGATTCGTACCACCGGCCTCGTTGCTCGGGTCCCGATTCAGCCACCGCCCGAGACGCGGGGCGTAATACCGGTGGCCGTAGTAGTGCATGCCCGTCTCCACGTCGAACCACTTCGTGGTGAGCCGGAACGGATTAGCGTCAACGTACGTGCCGCTCGATGCGATCAGGTTGCCGTACGGCCCGTATTCGTATTTCGCGACAGCGGACTGCCCGTCGGCCGCGATCACCTGGCCGACGTTGCCATTGCCGTCGTAGGAGTACCAGTACGCCGGGCTGCCCTGTGTAGCCGTCTCCTCGACAGCCAGCAGCCCGCCAATCCCGCCGGCAGCATGCACCGTGCCAGACAGGTCCAGACCCCAAGTGTACTTCCGCTGCGTGTCGTTGTTGGCGTCCAGCACAAGCACGACATTCCACCCTTGACTTGTCCCGGTTCCGGGC
>JAFGKA010000548.1 GCA_016928855.1 Phycisphaerae bacterium | reverse complement strand
GGCGCCCACTTGGCCGAACCGGGGTACATCCCGGACGTGCCGGTGCTCGATCTGTTCGCCGGCGCCGGCACGCTCGGCATCGAGTGTCTGTCGCGCGGCGCGTCGTGGGCATGCTTCATCGAACGCCGCGGCCCGGCGGCCAGGGCGCTCCGCGAGAACATCCGAAACCTTGGAGCCGAAGACGTTTGCCAGATCGTCCAGGGCGATGCCCTGCGTGCGGAGATTCCCACGCCGCCGGACGGGCGATATGGTCTGGTCTTCGTAGACCCGCCATACCGTATGACGGAACGACCGACGCCCGGCGACGCGGTCGTGCAACGCATCGTCGAACTCGGCAGCCATCCGGCCGTGGCCGACGACGCCCTACTGCTGCTCCGCCAGGACGAACACGCGCAGCGGTTGCCGCCGATGCCGCATTGGACCCTGTTCGATGAACGGTCGATCGGCACGATGCGGATCACGACGCTCTCGCGCGGCAGCGAAGCCGATGCATCCGTATAGCTGGACGCCTGTGCCCTGTGGACGTACCCTGTGGGCCCATGAAGCCGAAATCTCTTCATGATGCCGCCCTGGCCGTCGTCCGCCGCCTGCACGAGCACGGCCACACCGCGTATTTCGCCGGCGGCTGCGTGCGCGACATGCTGCTCGGGCGCGAGCCGAAGGATTTCGACGTCGCCACCGACGCGCAGCCCCCGCGCATCCTCGAGTTGTTCCGGTTGACGCGGCGCGTCGGGGCGCAGTTCGGCGTCGTCCTCGTACGACAGGGCCGCTTCTGGATCGAGGTGGCCACGTTTCGCACCGACCTGAGCTATTCGGACGGGCGCCATCCGGACGCGGTTCGTTTTGCGACACCCGAGGAGGATGCGCAGCGCCGCGACTTCACGATCAACGGCATGTTCTTTGACCCGCTGGCCGAACGAATCATCGACTTCGTCGGCGGCCAGGAGGATCTGACCGCGCGCCGGCTCCGCGCGATCGGCGAGCCGCGGCATCGCTTCACCGAAGATCATCTGCGGGTGCTGCGCGCGGTGCGCTTTGCGTCGGCTTACGGCTGCACGATCGATCCGCCCACCTGGCAGGCCATCTGCGAGATGGCGCCGATGATCCGGGGGGTCAGCGCCGAGCGGATCCGCGAGGAATTGACGAAGAGCCTGAGCGGACCGGGCCGGCTCGACGCGGCACGGCTGCTGGCCGGCGCGGGGCTACTCGAGCACCTGTGGGAAGGAGCCACCTGGTCCGCATTGCACGTCGAGACGGCACTGGCCACGATCGAGCATCTGCCGGCGGAGGCCGGGTTCGAAGCGGTCCTGGCCATCCTGCTGCTCGATCGCGGCGTGGAAGAGGTGCATCGCATCTGCCGCATGCTGACATGCAGCAACCGCACGCGGGAGCATGTCGCATGGCTCGTGCGCCACAAGGACGACCTCGCCGAACCGGCCGGTCTGACGCTGGCCGACCTGAAGCTGCTCATGCAGAGTCGGCACTTTGGCGACCTGCTCGTGCAGGTGGAGGCCCTCTGCCGAACGACCGGGGCGCCGATGACCACGCTCGACACGATTCTCACGCGCGTCGCCGCGATACCGCCGGACGAAATCCGCCCGACTCCCTTCATCAGCGGCGACGACCTCAAGGCGATGGGCTTGCGCGAAGGCCCGGCGTTCAGTCAAATCCTCGACCGGCTCTACTACGCCCAGCTCAACAACGAACTGCGATCGCGCGCCGCGGCGATGCGGCTCGCCGAGGAACTCGTGGCAAACGAACTCCGGGCGTAGGTCGCCGAAACCAGCGTCCAGCCAAGCTTGGTCTTCAGGTCGCGGAATGGCCCCGGATGAATCGCGGCGGAACGCTGGAGACCGCCACAGCCGCTGCTTCCAGCCCGTGACGCGGGCAACGGAAGCGCGCGAGACACGACGACATGACGAATGACTGCGATCTGGTGATGCGCCTTCATGAAGACACTGCTTGCAGAGCAGTGGCACACGGAAACTGCCCTTCTTGGCGATTCTGGTGTATTGGCGGCCCATCCTGGCGGCCGCATAATGCGATCATTACGACCCTGCGCGCACGGCACCGACCGCGCTGCGCCGGGCGTAGCGGCCCAGCGCCAGGGCGAGGATGCCAACCGTCATGCCCAGCACGAGGATCGCTGTCACCGCCAGTGGCGCCTTTGTTGACCAGTGGGGCAGGTAATCCCGCACCAGCAACCGCAGCAACATCGTCACCGACGTGACCAACATGAGCGCCGCCGGCACGAGCGTGTACCACACCGACCGGCCGCGGCTGGCCAGCCAGCAGCTCGCGACCGTCAGCGTGAGCGCCGCCAACAACTGGTTGGCTGCCCCGAAAATCTGCCAGACAACCTGATAGCCGTTGCCAAGGCCCAACAGCAGCATGAACGCAACGGCCAGGCCCGAGTTCACCCAGTAGTAGCGCAGTGTCTGCAGCGCCAGCCGCGGCAGCCCGCGCGTCGGCATGACCGGCGGAGCCGGCGTGGCAGACTCCACCGCCACGTCCGTCGTCAGGCCGCCCGTGCCGGCGATCTCGACCGCCGCGGCACGCGCACGGGCCGCCTCGGCCACGTCGGCAAAGACGTCGTAGCGACTGAAGAACGTCGCCCAGCCCTCCTCGATCATATAGCGCGTCAACCGGATGGCCGTATCCAGCGTTGTAACGAGGAAGCCTTCGAGCAGCAGCATCGCCCCCAGCGCCCCCGCAGCGATCGGCAGTCCCAGGCCGACATTCGCCGAATGCCCCACCGCCATCGCAAATGTCAGCACCGCGTTACCCTGCGCGCCGGTCGGATGACAGTACGCCGTGTACCCTGACAGCGACAAGCCCACGATCAGGCAGCACACGACGCAGACCGCAAGAAAACTCTCCAGCAGCATGCCGTAGTAGCCGACGCGACGCGCCGCCGGCTCGTTGTCGAGTTGTTTGCACGTCGTGCCGCCGGCGCAGAGACTGTGAAAGCCGCTGACCGCGCCGCATGCGATAAGGACGAACATCACCGGCCAGCCCGGGCCCAGCCGCTCGCTGCCTTGCGTCCAGTTGGCCAGTGGAATGCCTGTCGCGCCGGCCGTTTGGCCACCACCGCGAATCGCCGCCGCCACCAGCACGACGACGAGAAACACGATGCCAACGTACAGCATGTGCACATTGATGAAATCACGACTCTGCAGGAACAGCCAGACCGGCAGCCCGGCCGAGATCAGAACATAGCCGCTGATCAGGAGTTTCCACGTCAGCGGTGTGACCGGCACCGGAAACCGCAGTCCGACCACGATCGAGAGGGCGCAAATCCCGATCGCCAGCATCGAACAGAGCCAGACGGGCAGCTTGCGCTTGAGGTACAGGAAACCGATCAGCGGTGAGCATACCGTGATGAAGATCACCGAGGTGGACGCGATCCCACCGATGAGCGCGTGCGGCTCGACTACATCGGTACGCACGTTCGCCAGCGACTCTTCACGGAAGAGGCCCTGGCCCGGCTCCATCTGCAGATCGGAGAGCGCCACGGTGGACGTCAGTGCCTGCGCTGATAGATCGAGGAATGCCGCACAGACCAGTGCCAACAGCGCCACGAGCAGGATCAGCAACATGACGAATGCCGCCGGCCCGATGTACCGCCGGGCGACGATGGTCAGGTTCTTGCCGCCCTCGCGGACGGCGATGTGCGTCGCGACGTAATCATGCACCGCGCCGAGGAAGACGCCGCCGAGCAAGATCCACGCGAGCGCCGGCCCCCACCCGTACAGAATGGCGATCACCGGCCCCACGATCGGCCCGGCGCCGGCGATAGATGCATAATGATGCGCAAACACCACCGGGGTACGGGTCGGCACGTAGTCACGGCCATCGTTGATGGCCACCGCCGGCGTGACGCGGTCCGCCCGTTCGCCGAGCACGCGCCCGATGATCGGCGCGTAGAAACGCCCGCCGAGAATCAGGAACGCCGTCGCGGCCACCATAATCCAGAGCACTTGCATCGACAGCCTCCGAATGACTTGTCACCCGTCGCCCGGGCGGCACCGCGGAACACGATGCGCTCACACGAACACGGCAGACGGGCACAAGCATGGCCAGCTCGCTATAAGATGATAACATGGAAGAAAACGCGACACCAGCGGCCGGATTCAGCCTGCGGTTCTGCCCGGCGTTACGGCGCAGCGCGGCGTTTCGACCGGTTCCGATTCAGGCGCGGTGCGAGGAACTGGCCGGTATGGCTGTTCGGATCCTTGGCGATATCTTCGGGGCGGCCTTGGGCGACAATCTCACCGCCTGCATCGCCGCCTTCCGGCCCCAGATCGATGATCCAGTCGGCCACCTTGATCACATCCAGGTTGTGCTCGATCACCAGGACCGTGTTGCCCATGTCCACCAGCCGGTTCAGGACCGACAGCAGACCCTGGATGTCGGCGAAATGCAGGCCGGTCGTCGGTTCGTCGAGGACATAGAGCGTGTGCCCGTTCGTCGGCTTGCCGAGTTCCGCGGCGAGTTTCACACGCTGCGCCTCGCCACCCGAGAGCGTCGTCGACGACTGGCCCAGCGTGATGTACGCCAGGCCGACATCGGACAGCGCGTGCAGGAGCTGCTTGATCTGGGCGAAGTTTTCGAAGAACCGGATCGCGTCCTCAACGCGCAGGTCCAGCACGTCCGCGATCGTCTTGCCGCGGTATCGCACTTCGAGCGTCTCGCGGTTGTAGCGCGCGCCCTTGCACACATCGCACGCAACGAACACGTCCGGCAGGAAGTGCATCTCGATGCGCTTGGTGCCTTGACCTTGACACGCCTCGCACCGGCCACCCTTGACGTTGAAGCTGAACCGGCCCGCTGAATAGCCACGGATCTTGGCCTCGCGCGTCTTGGCGAACACCTGTCGGATCAGGTCGAACACGCTCGTGTACGTCGCCGGATTGCTGCGCGGCGTGCGCCCGATCGGCGACTGGTCGATCTCGACCACCTTGTCGACACGCGACGCACCGACGAGCCGCTCGTGTTTGCCGGGCTTGTCCCGTGAGCCAAGCACGCGCCGCTTCATCGCCGGCAGGAGAATCTGCGTCACCAGCGTGCTCTTCCCGCTGCCCGAAACGCCGGTCACACACACGAAGCAGCCCAACGGGATCTCAACGTCGAGATGCTTGAGGTTGTTCTCGTGCGCGTCCTTGACCTGGATGCTGTTGGCCAACGACGCCCGCCGACGGCGGCTGGGCAGCGGGATCTCCCGCTCGCCCCGCAGGTACTGCGCCGTCAGCGACTCCTCGTTGGCCAGGACGGCGTCGACCGGGCCGGCGGCAACGACCTGGCCGCCGTGCTCGCCGGCGCCCGGGCCCATGTCCACCAGGTAGTCCGCGGCCCGGATCGTTTCCTCGTCGTGCTCGACCACGAGCACCGTGTTGCCAATTTCGGTCAGGTTCCGAAGGGTCTGGATCAGCCGCCCGCTGTCACGCTGATGCAGGCCGATCGTCGGCTCATCCAGCACGTAGCAGACGCCGACCAGCCCGCTGCCCACCTGTGTCGCCAGGCGAATGCGCTGCGCCTCGCCGCCGGAAAGCGTGGCACTGATGCGATCGAGCGCCAGGTACCCCACCCCCACGCTGGTCATGAACTCCAGCCGATGCTGGATCTCGCGCAAGACCCGTTCGGCGATCACCTTCTTCTCGCCCTCGAGCGCCAGACTCGCGAAGAACGCATGCGCCTGCGACACGGTCATGCTCGTGATATCGCGCAGGTTCTTGTCGCCGATCCGGACGGCCAGCGCCTCGGGCCGGAGCCGCCCGCCCTTGCACCCCACGCAGGGGCGCTCACTCAGATAGGTATGCAGCCGCTGCTTCACGTACGCGCTCTCGGTGCTCTCCCACCGCCGTTGCAGATTCGGGATGACGCCCTCGAACGACGCCTCGAATTCCGCCTCATCCTCCGGTTGCGTACCGTGCAGCAGAATTCGCCGAATCCGCTCGGGCAGATTGCGATAGGGCACCTCGGGCGAAATCTGGAAACCCGCGCAGAACTCCCGCAGCAGTTTGGTATAGAGGATATTCATCCGCTTGCCACCGTGCCGCCAGGCATCGATCGCGCCGCCGCCCAGCACGAGGTCCTCATCCGGGATGATCAGTTCCGGATCGAACTCCAGCACCGTGCCGAGCCCGTTGCAGTCCGGACACGCGCCGTACGGCGAATTGAAGCTGAACAGCCGCGGCGCCAGTTCCGCCAGGCTCGCCTCCGGGTGCCTCGGGCAGGCGAACTGGGCGCTGTAGAGCTGATCGACCCACTTGCCGTCGGGTTGCTCGCACGAAACGATCAGTGCCGAATCGCCGACGTTCAGGCCGACCTCGACGCTGTCCGCCAGCCGAGCCCGCAGGTCCGGCTTGAGGACCAGTCGATCGACCACGACGTCGATCGTGTGCTTCTTGTTCTTGTTCAGATCCGGCAGGGTCTTGATGTCATAGATCTCGCCGTCGATCCGGATGCGGACGAAACCTTCGCGCTGAACGTGCCGGATGAGATCCTGGTGAAGGCCCTTCTGGCCGCGAACCAGCGGCGCGAGCAGGAGCACGCGGGTCTCCGGCTCGATGGCCATGATCGCGTCCACGATCTGGCTCGGCGATTGGCGTTCGATCGGCCGGCCGCAATGCCAGCAATGGGGTTTTCCGACACGGGCGAACAACAATCGAAGGTAGTCGTAAATCTCGGTGGTCGTCGCGACGGTCGAACGGGGGCTACCGCCGCCGCTGCGCTGCTCGATCGCGATGGTCGGGGGCAGGCCCTCGATGTATTCGACCTCGGGCTTGGCCATCTGCTCGAGGAACTGCCGCGCGTAGGCTGAGAGCGATTCGACGTACTTGCGCTGCCCTTCCGCATAGAGCGTATCGAACGCCAGGGTGCTTTTGCCGGACCCGCTCAGGCCCGTAACCACCACGAGCTGGTCCCGGGGGATATCAATGTTGACGCTCTTGAGGTTGTGCTCTCGAGCCCCGCGAACTCGAATGTACTTCTGTTCGTCCAAGCTTGCCGCCCCTTGCCCCCACGCGGGGGATCCAGGCCCAGAGCCGAATTCCGGCAACGCGCCAACCTATCTAGTGTACGGATCATCGCTTCCATGACAAGCCCTGCCGGCGGAGCCAACTGGACGATGCGCCGCGCGATATCGAAGATGAAGGCCGCGCGTTCCAGCGCAACCGCCTGCCCCAAAGAGTCTTAGGTCGTCATCCCGCGGGAACCGTCGCGAGCGGGCGCCGGGGCACCGCGTGGGCCGTCCGCCGTCACACCGCGACACGGATGTCAGCTCGGTGCCAGCCGAACCTCAACACGGGCTGCAGGCGTAGCCGGCATCGAAATGCTGAGCCGGATCCGGAACGTCAGGGAGCACACCACGTACGGTGGCTTACCCGCAGGTGGCACCTGTCATACTGACAAGAGTCGGCGACTCGAAACACGGTTTGCGACCGCAACGTCGTAGAGACGCATCGTGGTCCGGTGGCGCGCTACGGCTTCGCCTGCGCGTCTACGGCGTAACTGTACAGGTGCGAACCGCTGGCGAAGTAGATGCGGCCTTCGTAATAGTCGCCGCCGGGGCCGATCGGGACGGGTGATTCGGCCAGCAACGTGATCTTGAATGTGGCCGGATCCACTTGGGCGATTCCTTTCTGGAACAGCATGTACATCTCGCCTTTCGGACCGGGCACGAAGATGCGCGGGCCCTGTTGGGAGTTCGTCCGGCCGAGCGTCTCGCCGGTATCCTGCTCGTGAATCACCTCGCGCCTGGCCGGATCGAACACGAAGAAGCGCTGCCAGTCGGCCACGCCATAGACGCGGCCGTCGGGCGCCATCCACAGCGCCGAATAGCTCTGCACGCCGGGAAACACGGGCTTGTGCCACTCGAGCTTCTTCGTGGCCATGTCCATGATGTACAGCTCGGCCAGCGTCGCTTTTATGGCACCACCAGTGCCCGGGGCGGTGGTCGAGCCGCCAAGCAGCTTGCCGCCGGGCAGCGCGACGAGGCTCATCGTCGAGTGCTCCGGCAGAATCGCCGTGTGCTCGACGAGCGTGGCCTTACGGCTCTGGCGATCCCAGAAGAGCACTCCGCCGCCGGTGTAGCCGTAGCCCGGCGTGCCGGCGAGGACGAGCGTCTTGCCGTCGGGATGGGCCAGCAGCGCGTGCGGCCGGTTGATCGACGGGTGCGAATCGGCCAGGTACGCCGGGTTGCAGTCGGTGCGGCCCTTCTGCGTCGGCACCCACTCGGCGGCCGGATCCCATTCGAGCAGGATGCCACCGCCGTAGCCGCCGGCGAAGAAGCGATCACCCTGCCGCACGACCGTGTTCCACTGGCCATAGGCCGCGCGGTTGATCCACGTGTCCGTCTTGGGGTTGTAGCTGAAGAACCGCATGGGAAACGCCGTCCCGCCGCAGATCGTGCCGTCGGGCGCGGCGGCCAGACCCATCAGGTGGGCCCCTTCGCTCGTGTAGGTGAACGCGATCGACTTGGACTGCTTCGTCGTCGGGTCTTCGATTGTCACGACCTTGTCGACGAGATCGAATCGCGTGATGCGCTTGCCGTCAGGGAACTCGCGGTGGAACAGATCCTGGTTGCTCGTGATGATTGGCTTGAGCTTCAGATCGGGGCGCTCGCCGATCTTCGTGGCTTCGCCGCGGTAGAACTCGTACCAGTGGTTGTCGCCGCCGCGAGCGAAGCCGTAGACCTTGCCGTTGACGTCGCGCAGCACCCGCGCCTGGCCGTGGTCGCGTTCGGATTCCGGCACCATCGGCTTGGCCTCGCCGGTCTTCGGGTCGAATCCGATGACATGTCCGAGCGTATTGCCGATGCCGAAGTAGATCCAGCCGGCATCGTCCGCCGCGACGAAGCGCTGATATTGCTGCCAGCTCTCCTTGTGCACGTGGCCGTAATCCTTGAACTCGCGCGTCGCCGGGTTGAACGACACGACGCCGCTGTTGGGGTATGTCACCGACCAGATGACACCGTCGTCGCCCTCGGTCATGCCCATCGCCATCTGCGGCGCGGTCGCATGGTGGATCGTAAACGCCCGCTGGACCGGGTCGAACTCGACGAAGTAACTGTTGTAATGCGTGTAGAACTTGTTGCGGCTCGACAGGATCGACGAAAACGGGCAATCGCCGCCCGGCGGGAACGGCACGGGATACTCCTGGCTCTTGCCCGTATCCGTATCGATCAGGAGCAGCGCATAGCCGCCGCGATGGTCGAACAGCCAGGACAGTACAACGTTATGCCCGTCGCCATCGACCGTCGCGACCGTGCCGCGATGGTTGCTCGTGGGCGTGGCCACGCCGTGATGCCGGAAGCCGTTGCCCAGATCGTCGCTGGCACCCATCGCCGCCGTAGCAACCGCCGCCAGCACAAACCCCGTCAGCCACCCCGTCCGTTTCGGCCACATACAACGCATGGAATCGTCCTTTCAGGCTCCTGCCCAGCTCGCCTCCGGTTTGGCCCCGGCGCCGCCGTCACCTCATGCCTATAGCACGACCGGCCGCCAACGCAAAACCAGTCCCGCCGCGGCCACCGAAGCCGACCCGAATCGGGCTCGAAACTCGCAATAGGCCTGGCCTCTGTTACAATGGAAACGCGCCGCGCCGGCCTCTGTTCAGCGGCCAAAGGAAGTCACCGTCTCGGATGCGCAAGGGCGCGGGGTCATCGCCCCGGGGCGCGAGGGCGCGGAGGTGCCGTCCCGCAGGGGCGAAAGTCTGTACGCGGCGCCGTCGAGTGTCGTCGGCGATCCTCCTACCGCCCCAGCGGGGCGAAGGTTTGTAGCCAGGTGGCGTGAGCCCCTGGGATCCGGGCCGCGCGAGCACACAAGCCCCCGCGGGGCGGAAGATCCTTGTTCGTGGTAATCACGCGATGGCGACGGAGCCAGGCGGCCGAAGGAGAAATGGCCACATGAGAAGACGAACCAAGGAAATGCTGGTAGGCTTCTACGGGTTCCTTAGTGGCCTGCATCCGGCGAAGCTGGCGCTTCTCGGGTATCTGTCGTACATCATCCTGGGCTGGCTGATCCTATGCGTGCCGTTTCTCCACCGCGGAGAGCGGGTCAAGGCCCTCGACAACATGTTCATTGCCACCTCCGCTGTATCGACGACCGGCCTTACAACTGTCAGTGTCGCGGATTCCTACAGTTTCGTCGGCCAGTTCATCGTGCTGGTGTTGATCCAACTCGGCGGCATTGGGTACATGACCTTTGGCTCTTTCGTCATCCTTTCTCGCAAGAAGGAGCTGTCGGCAGAGCGTTCCGATGTTGGCCAGACGGTGTTCAGCCTTCCGAAATCGTTCCGCATCGACAAGTTCATCCGAAGTGTCGTGACCTTCACGGTTGTGATTGAGTTGTGCGGCGCGCTGGCGTTATATCCGATCTTCCGCAACGCCGGTGCCCCCGATGCGATCTGGAGCGCGATCTTCCACAGCGTTTCCTCGTTCTGCACGGCGGGATTCAGCCTCTACAACAACAGCTTCGAAGCGTATGCAGGCAATTTCTGGCTGAATGCGGTGGTGGCATGCCTGAGCTATCTCGGGGCGATAGGTTTCATTGTCTGCGTCGACTATTGGCGAGTATTCCGTGGGAAGACCAAACAGGTGACGCTCACAAGCAAGATCATCCTTTGGAGTACGTTATGGCTGACGGTGGTGGGCACTGTCCTGATACTTCTGAGCGAGCCAAGCCTCCAGGCGAAACCGCCCGAGGAGAAGCTGATGGCCGCCTTTTTTCAGGCCATGACGTCGATGACAACGGTGGGCTTCAACACGATCAGTATTTCCAACCTCTCGCGGGCCGTCCTGCTGGTGGTGACGATTCTGATGGTAATTGGCGCATCGCCGTCCGGGACGGGTGGCGGCCTCAAGTCCACGACGGTTTCAGCACTTGTTGGTGTCATGCGCAGCGCTTTGCGTGGCGATCAGGAAGTCCGTTTCTGGGGCCGCGCCGTTCCGCTCGAGCGAGTATGGATGGCGATGGCCGGGCTGGGGTTCTACATCTTCATGCTTGTTGCCGGAACGTATGTGCTCGAACTGACAGAGACGTGCGAGTTTGAGCAGACTCTTTTTGAAGCCGCTTCGGCCTTGGGAACGGTGGGATTGAGCACTGGTATCACGCCGTCACTGAGCGCCATTGGCAAGCTGGTGGTTGTCTTTCTCATGTTCTGCGGCCGTTTGGGCCCGCTCACGTTTGGCATCGCGCTGTTTTGTGCTGGGCCGTCCAAGTCCAATGAGCAAGACAACGACTTGGCTGTCTAGAGGCCGGCGGAGAGAACAGGGGCGTAAGGTCAGCAGACCCGACGGATCGGCTTCGGTGGTGCGAACCACATACGCCCCCGCGGGGGCGAAGAGCTGTAGCCAGGTGGCGTGAGCCCCCGGGGCCGGGCCGCGTGAGCGAACAAACCCCGGCGGGGCGACAGATTCGCGTTGGCGCCGGGTTGACGCCGTGCCGATCGAATCGCGCCGGGTCGCATTCACGCGACGCCACGACACGCGGGCACCGGCCAGACGATTCGATCCGGTCGCCGCCACGGAGATACCGGAATGGGCAGTTCCGACCGCAGACAG
>JAFGKA010000547.1 GCA_016928855.1 Phycisphaerae bacterium | reverse complement strand
GCACCAGAGCAGAATGACCGCGAGCGGTCGGCGAGCAACTAGCTGTCCGAGACGCTGGAACATCCCGGCCTTTTACTGCCGACACAGATATCGGTCAAAAGAGCCCCCGTTGCCTGAATGAACCGCTGTCCCCAGCCGGCGTCACGAGGTGACGCCGGGCTGCATCGCAGGTTATCGCCAGGCAAAGTGAGCGAACGCCTTGTTGGCGTCCGCCATACGGTGCACGTTCTCGCGGGTGTTCATGGCGGCGCCTTCGCCCTTGTAGGCGTCGAGGACTTCCTGGGCCAGACGCTGACAGGCGGGACGACCCTTCTTGGATCGCGTGGCTTCCAGGAGCCAACGGATCGCGAGCGATTGCTGCCGCTTGCGATTCACCTGCATCGGAACCTGATAGTTCGAACCTCCCACTCGCCGCGAACGAACCTCGATGTTCGGCCTCACGTTGTCCACGGCTTTCTCGAAGACTTCGACGGGCGGCGCATCTTTGACCCGTTTGGCCACGATGTCCATCGCGTCGTAGAAGACCCGGCATGCCACGCTCTTCTTGCCATCGTACATCAGGCAGTTGATGAACTTGCTGACCAGCTTGTTGCCGTACCGGGAATCCGGCTTCAACTGCTCCACCGACTTTGTCCAGCGCTTGTAACCCATCAGTTCCTCGTACCGTCTGTTACCGTCACGACCTTCGACACCATCTCCACGTCTGCCGGGCCCGTCCGATGCCGCCGCCGGTGGCCGGTCGCGCCTGTTCGGCCACCGTGCTCCGCTCGGCTAGCTGCCGCATCCGGCCGCGCCAAGAACCCAGCATTGTCCACAGATCGCCCCCGTAAGTCAACAGCGCCCCGCGCCTATTGCAATTCTGCCGGGTCGCCGATATGCTGACCGTCTTACACGCCGGGGCGTAGCTCAGCCTGGCTAGAGCGCTGCGTTCGGGACGCAGAGGTCGCTGGTTCAAATCCAGTCGCCCCGAGTGAATAAAGCCTTTTAAATAAATGACTTACGCGCCAGGTGCCTTCCTGGCGTTCAGGTCCGGCGCGGGCTGCCCTTGGGGGCCCCGGACTTGGTTGTCTCGCGGGGGCTGAACGGTCGTCCTTCCGCTACCAGCCCGGCGAGGGTGCTGCCTGAGCTGAACCTGCAGGAGCCACCAAAACGAAACCGGGATCGATCCGAAGACCGATCCCGGTTGGGCGTTCTCATGAAACGTGAGTGACCTACCGCCGCCGCCGCCACAGCAACACTACTCCACTGAGGGCCAGCAGCGAGAGGGTGGCTGGTTCCGGAACAATCGTAAACGGGGTGCTCATCAGCGTATCGCCGCCAGGCGACCAGACCCGCAGCCGCTCGCCAGTGGTATCCACCGTGTAAAGATTGCCCACGGCATCGAAAGCGACCTCGCGGAGCCGGCTGCCGGCGTCAAAGCCGGTGACATAACTGCCATCGGCCATGTTGAAGATGCGCACCCAGCCGTCGTAATAGCCCCCGTAGGCAATCCAGCCCAGTGCCTCGTAGATATCGAGGCCATAGGCGCCCGTGTAGGCACTCGATGCCTCCCAGTCCGCGTCGTTAATCGGCAACGTGGCGGAGTCCAGGAACTTCGTGAGCGGCGGAGCCTCACCGGCGGTAGACCGGAACTGGTTCATGTACCAATCGCCGTTGCTGTCACGGGCCACGTCGCGCGGATAGAAGCCGAAGTAACCCGGGCCGATATATTGCGTGCCGGTGTCGCCGCTGGTAGCGGTCGCATTCCCGCCCAGGCCGTACTGGATCAGACCCTTCCTGGCCGTGTCGTTGTAGTTGCTATTGACCAGATAGATCTCGCGGTCTCCGCCCGCCTGCGTGCCCTCCACGTGGATGCCCTCGACCCACTGTTTCTCGGTCTTGTTGCTGGCGTCGATCAACGCGGTGACGCTGGACATGTCGGCGTTGAACTCCCACGCCAGATCGTTCGAATAGTCGGTGACATACAGATGGTCGTCCGGCCCGATCGTACTCTTCCACGGAGAGCTGTTGCCCGCGGCACCCCAGTCCTTCCCTCCGTTCGCGTAGCCGGCATCAGTCGTGTCTGCATTCAGCATGTAGATGCCGCTGGTGGTGGTCCGGCCGGCCCCGGTGAGACCGCCCTGAGATTCCGATACGTAGACCTTGCCATAGTTCGGGCTCAGGGGGTTCTTGTTTACCGATACGCCACAGGGCAGCCAGAAGTTTGTCGCCTCGCTGTCCGCGTGGAGCTGCGTCCAGCCAACTGCATCGGAATGGGTCACCCGGATCTGGTGAGTGCCTAGCGTCGGCACCGTGACGGTGTGCGTGCCCTTGGTCATAGCCCCCAGAGGCTGCGTCCCGCCGCCCTCCAGCATGAGCGTTACGTCGTCGGCGTCCTGATTCAGGATGAACGTGACGTCTGTGCCGGCCGTGGAGACCCCCGAGGCGTACGGCACGGCCGTCGCCGTCGATGCCAATGCAACCACCGCCAGAACCGTAAGCAACATTCTCGTGTGCATGTTCTTGCCCTCCAAACGGAGTAAGGGAGTTGTCACTGTGTAGGCGGTCATCGTATCTGGCGGGATCGGCACAAAAAACGAGCGCCCACCGTGAGGTTTCTTCTCGCCTACTGCGCGAACTGCTCACAGAAGGAACGTCCTACAAGATATGCGCTGCTCTTCCGCCCTTTCTGTGCTGCCACACATACAATCCACCACCATCGAGCGGAAATGCAAGAAAAAACGTCAGTATCAGGCAAAGAACGCCGTAACAGGCCTCTTGGGAACGCGCCCCATCCCCAAAAGCCGGGTCAGTTTCGGCCGAAAGCAGCAGTTCTGCCGGCGTCGAAATTGGCGATCGGGCGTGCCTGTTTCCGGCGGGCGAAAACCGTTTTGCGATATCACCAATAGGCTATTTGCGGCAGGCGGCTGGCTCGAACGCGCTCGCCCGAGCGGCCGGATTTCCCATTGGGTCGGGAACAGTACAATCCCAGGGGGATGTTGTCGAAGAAAGGATGAAACGATGACGCGCGGACGGGCGGTTGGCCATGCCGATAGAACGGTAGGTGTTCTTCTGGTTTGCATCATGGGCACGTCGGCATTCCTGGCGCGAGCGGAAGCCCCTGCCAATGCGGCAGCAGGTCCGGGTCTCTGGACAGTCAGCAATACCGGCGAGCTGCTGGACGCGGTTGCCGAAATGAAGGCTCGGGGCAAGGAAAGGACGGACGGCACTCAGGGCGTCGCCGCGGTTGGCGGCACGATCCGGCTGGCGCCCGGGGTCTTTGTGCTTCGGGAGGCCATCGAGTTTGAGAACATGCCCCAGATCAACATCATCGGCAGCGGTTGGAGCACCGTTGTCCGGCGGACAGGCTCCGGCAACGCCTTCATGTTCAGGGATTGCGGGTTCACATTGCTGAGGGACATGCTCGTCGTCGGCGATATTGAGGCCGACGAGGGATCCGGCATCATCTTTCTGGGGCAGGCCTCGTCCTGCTCGGAGGTCGATCATTGCCGCATTCAGCATTTCGCGGATAGCGGTGTTCGGTTCGAGGCGACGGCGGAACGGCCGATGTCGTCGACCACCGTCAAGTATTGTCACTTCATCGGGAATCGGACCGACCAACTCTACGCCCATTGCAGCAACGACTTCTACATCCTGGCGAACCAGTTCGGCACGCATCAGTCGGGGCAGTTTGACCCGAAGGGGCCGGTGCCGCGGACGGGCGTCGTGCTCAATGATTGCTCGGCTGGCACCTACTCGCAGAACTACCACTGGGACCATCAGGTGGCTCTGCGGATGGGGCCGCACGCCCGCTTCAACCGGATCCAAAACAATCGCTTTGAGGAAAGCCGGGAGTCGGGCATCGTCATCGGTGTCCCCGGGGGCGGTGCTTCCTGTGACTACAACATCTTCATGGGCAACACGATCCATTCCAACTGTAAGTTCAATGCCGGCGCGTTCAGCGCGGTCGTCGCCCATCAGGCGTCGGAGATCACCTTCATCGGCAACCAGATCTTCAGTTGGAATGCGAACGACAACTGGTTCAAGTCCTGCCTGGAGGTCAGCGCCGATTGCCATCATTGGATCATCAAGGATAACATTCTTCGTCACCACGACCCGCAACACCCGGCGATCCTGACGCACGAGGGCGGCCGGCACATCATCAAGGACAACCTGGGCGGCTGATTGGCCTGGACTCCATCGACGGCAGCAGGACGCTGATGGCGCTGCGCGACGCGAGCGTGGCGCGGTGTGCGATAATCAGTCACGTTCCCTTCATGCGATTGGGGAGAGCATTGCCCGTGCAGCGGCTTCGTTGCGGTGGAGCGGTTCGGTGGTGGTTCGACGATTTCCGGCAAGGCGGCCGTGGGTTGCCTTGCGTCGGAAGTTGGGAGTTTCGCGAGTGGCAGGGGTGCCGTACAATATCTGGATGCGGTCTGGAGCGTATGGCTGGGCCAGGTCGGATGGGCGATCCGGCTCCAGCGCATCGGCTTGGGCCTTGCGGCCCGGCCAGAGGACCGGGTCTTCGCCGGAGAGGATGGAAGCCGCCAAATGGGAGGTTGAGCGGCTATGACAAAGACGCAGCAAGCGACGCCGGTTTCCTACGATCCCACCTACGCGACTCCGATTGATGCCTTGATGAAGCAGTTCGTGCGCCGCCTGCGCGTTACGCAGGGCGTGGCCTGGGATCTGGCTTCGGAGTACGACTACTACGTCGCCCTGGCGCGCGGCGTGCGAGACCAGATCGT
>JAFGKA010000546.1 GCA_016928855.1 Phycisphaerae bacterium | reverse complement strand
GTAATGGTTAAAGGATTGTTGGCGTACGCGTTGTGGTGCGTCTTATCCCTTGGGGGGAGATGGGCTTACCTGGACGCCATGAACCGTAAAGCAACCTACAGCAGGCAACTTGCGCACATCGTGCCGAGGCGGTGCGGCCCGGGCATCCGCCGATGCGGTCGGTATGTGACCTGTTTGGCCGTGGTTTTCTGGGGCTTGGCGGGTTGTACCGTGGGGCCGGACTATGTGGAGCCGCAGGTGGCGGCGCCGGAAGCCTGGAGCGGCGTCGGAGTTTCCGGCGGGTTTGCGGCGACGACCCGGCCGGCGACTTCGTCGGCGGATCTCAGCCAATGGTGGGCGACGTTGCAGGATCCCGTCCTGACCTCGTTGATCGAGCGATCGGTGGAATCGAACCTGGATGTGCGGCTGGCCGACGCCCGCGTGCGGCAGGCCATGGCGTTGCGTGGCGTGGCGTTCGCCGATCTGTTTCCGTCCGTTGATCTCGAATCGAGCTATTCCCATCAGCGATCGGCGCGGAATCGGTCGGCAGGGCGCGACAGCAGCGAGCGGCCGTCGATCACCTTTCCCGCGTCTTTTTCCAGCGCATCCGGACTGTCAGCGCCGAGCGCGAACATCCGGTATGGCGATACATCGGCGTCGATCACGTTTCCGGCGTTGGGAACGGGCGGTGTTCCGACGGTCAATGTGTCCCGGTCGCGGACACTCGGCGGATCTGCCGGCGGCTTTCAGCGTGACAGCAACGCCTATGAGACGGGTTTCGGTGCGAGCTGGGAGATCGATGTCTGGGGCGGTGTGCGTCGGGCGGTCGAAGCGGCGGACGCAGACATCGTGGCCAGTGTGGAGGATCGGCGGGCTGTTCTCGTGGATCTGGCGGCCCAGGTCGCGCGCAACTATGTCGCTCTGCGGCGTTTCCAACGGCAGCTTGAAATCACCTATGAGAACATCGGCATCCAGCAGAATACGCTGCGAAGCATCCAGACGCGATTCGCCGCTGGTCTGGCGACCGGGACGGACGTGCTGCAGGCGCGTAGCCAACTGGAACGGACCGAGTCGGATATTCCAGGCCTGCAGGCAGGTATCCTGACGGCGATCTATCGGCTGAGTGTGTTGCTGGGACATGAGCCCGCTCATCTGCTGGCGGAACTCAGTGAGGTGCAGGCGATACCGGCGACGCCGGCACTGTTGGCTGTGGGTGTTCCCAGCGAACTCTTGCGGCGGCGGCCGGACATCCGCGCGGCGGAACGACAGCTTGCCGCCGAGACGGCTCGGATCGGCGTCGAGGTGGCCGACCTGTTCCCGCGGATGTCGCTCACCGGGTCCTTCGGCTTGCAGACGGCCGATGTCGATCAATATGCCGAACGCGACAGCCTGGGTTGGTCGTTTGGGCCGGCTGTGCGGTGGCGCGTGCTCGATTTTGGCCGCATTCTGTCGAACATCGCGGTACAGGAGGAGTCCCAGCGTCAGGCACTGATCCGGTATCAGCAGATCGTTCTGAACGCACTCGAACAGGTGGAAGCAAGCCTGGCGAATTTTGCCACCGAGCGCCGCCGGGCGGAGGTGCTCGAGGACGTCAACGAGGTCAACCGACGGGCGTTCGAGATGGCCAAGAGCGAATATGCCGTCGGCATGCTGAACTTCCTGTCTGTACTTGATACGCAGCGTACGTTATTCTCGACGCAGACGCAGTTGGTTCAGAGCCGCGAGCAGACCCTCCTCGAGCTGATCAACGTATATCAAGCACTGGGCGGTGGCTGGCCGGCGGGTGACGACGCAGGTGCGTCGATGCCCCCATCGTGAGGTCCGTGCGGCCGGGGGCCGCGGACGGATTGTGAAGCGCAAAGAGCATGAAGAGGTTTGTACGCATCCTGGTCAAGATCCTCTTGCCGATCGTCGTGTTGAGCGGCGCCGCATGGACGGTGCACACGCTGTATCAGACACGGCCGGTCGTCAGTAAGGTCAAGCCGGAGGTTATGGTGCCGTTGGTTCGCGTCGCCGAGGTGCGGCCGAAGGACGAGCGCGTCGTGATTCAGGCGTTTGGCACCGTAATGCCGGCGCGAGAGGTAGCGCTGCGGTCGCAGGTAAGCGGCCGGCTCGTGGCCCAGCACCCCGCATTGATGCCCGGCGGCATTATCTTCGCCGGTGATGAAGTGGTGCGGATCGATCCGACGGATTACGTCTTGCGCGTCGAGCAGGAGCAGGTGGCCATCGAGCTGGCGGATGCCGAGTTTGAACTCGAGCGAGGCCAGCAGGTCGTTGCGGCCAAGGAATGGGCAATGCTCAAGGACGAGATCGACGCTTCCGAGGAAATGGCCGATTTCGCCTTGCGCAAGCCCCAGCGGCGACTGGCGGCGGCGCGTGTGTCGGCGGCGAAGAACCGGCTGGCGTTGGCGAAACTCGACGAGGACCGAACGGTGCTCCGCGTGCCGTTCAACTCGCTGGTGGTCGAGGAGTTCGTCGATGAGGGGCAGATTGTCACGCCGCAGACGCTGGTGGCGAACCTCGTCGGCACGGACCGCTTCTGGGTGCAGGTGTCAATCCCGCTGGATCAGATCAGCCGCATTCAGTTTGCGGACGATGCCGGGCAGGGCGGCTCGCCCGCGGCGGTGTATCTCAGTGTGGGTGACAGTCCGCCGACGGCCCGCGAGGCGCACGTCCTGCGGTTGTTGGGTGACCTGTCGGAAAGCGGGCGGATGGCCCGCGTGCTCGTGGCGATCGAAGATCCTTTGGGGCTTGACGCGCCGGACGATGTGGAGGTTGATCCGATCCTGCTGAACAGCTACGTACGAGTCGAGATTGAAGCGGGAACACTCGAGGACGTGTGTGCGATTCCGCGTGTGGCCTTGCGCGAGAATGATCGGGTCTGGGTGCGCGATGGGGCGGGGCGTCTCCAGATTCGCGAGATCGATATCGTCTGGCGACGGCCGGACAGTGTGCTCGTTGCGAACGCGTTTGCTCCGGATGAACGGCTGATCCTGAGCCGGCTGGCGGTTGTTCTGCCAGGCATGGCCGTGCGGGTCGGCGGGCCGTCCGAGTCGTTGGAATCGCCTGACATCGCCAGGGCGCCGAGCGCCACGCAACCGTCGAGCCCCGAGAACCAACCCGTGGCGGCACAGAATGGTGGATGATTCCAGCCTACATCCCAAGCCACGAACCGGGCTGGTCGCCTGGATGGCCCGTAACTACGTGGCGGCCAACATCATCATGCTCGGCCTGCTTGGGGGGGGGCTGTTTGCCGCGTTTCACATTCGTCAGGAAGTGTTCCCTGCTCATCAGATCGACATCATCAACTTCAGCATGTCGTACCCCGGCGCGAGCCCGGAAGAAGTGGAGCAGGGCATCATCCTGGCGGTTGAGGAAGAGGTTCGTGGCCTGGAGGCCGTCAAGCGGATGACAGCCACCGCCTTTGAGGGTTCCGCCTCCGTGTCGATCGAGCTGGTGGACGGGGTCGATCCCAACCGGGCGCTGCAGGAAGTCAAGAACGCGATCGACCGGGTCAGTTCCTTTCCCGAGGATGCCGAGAGGGCCACGATCGGGCTCGAAATGCGCCGTAGCAGCGTCATTCAACTGACCGTGGCGGGGGATGTTGATGAGCGTACGTTGTATGCGTTTGTCAGCAGTGTGCGTGAGGAGTTGCTGGCCAAACCCGAGATTACGCAGATCGATCTGTACGGCGGCCGTTCACCGGAGATCAGCATTGAAGTTTCGCAGGAATCGCTCCGATCACTGGCGCTGACGCTTGGCGATATTGCGTCGCTGATTCGGGCCTCAGCGCTGGATGTGCCGGCCGGCGGGATCCGGACCGAGGCGGGTGAGGTCCTGCTACGGACGACGGAACGGCGAACATTCGCAAGCGAGTTTGCCGATATTCCGATCGTCAGCCGGAACGACGGCACGAAGGTGCGCCTTGGCGATATTGCCTCGATCCGCGACGGGTTCGAGGATACCGAGCACGAGCGATTCTTCAACGGCATGCGAGCGATCGACCTTGTGGTGTATCAGGTCGGCGATGAACGTCCTCTCGAGATCGCCAGAGCGGTGCGCGAATACGTGGCGGAACTCCAGGACCGGCTGCCGGAAGGCGTGTCGGTCATCACGATGCGGGACCGCTCGATCGACTATCGCGATCGGATGTCGCTGCTGTTAAACAACGGGCTGCTGGGGCTGGTGCTGGTTCTCGTGGTGCTGGGACTCTTCCTGAGCCCGCGCCTGGCGTTCTGGGTTGCGATGGGGATTCCGGTTTCGATCATCGGCTCGCTGCTTCTGCTTCCCGCGATGGACGCGAGCATCAACATGGTTTCGCTGTTCGCGTTTATCGTCACGCTGGGCATCGTGGTGGACGACGCTGTGATCGTCGGCGAGAACGTGTTTCACAAGGTGGAACAGGGCACGCCTCGTCTGCAGGCCGCGGTGGATGGGGCGTACGAGATGATCGTACCGGTACTGTTCGCGGTGATTACCAACATCATTGCCTTTGTTCCTTTGCTTCTTGTGCCGGGTACGACCGGGCGATTCTTTGCCGCCTTGCCCACCGTGATCATTGCGGTATTCGTCATCTCGTTAGCCGAGTGCCTGTTTGTTCTGCCGGCCCACCTGGGTCACGGCAAGCCGATTGGCGAGGCCAATGCGGCCGGAGGTTTCTTCGGCATGCTGTGCGCCATCCAGCGTCGGTCCTCAGCGGGCTTCGACTGGTTCACGCAGCGGTTGTACGCCCCAGTGGTGCGATCGTTGCTGTACCATCGTTACCTGACGGCGGCGGTGTTCATTGCCTCGCTGGTCCTCACGTGGGCGTGGTACGACAGCGGCCGGCTGAATTTCAACTTCATGTCCCAGATCACGGGTGATCGCATCGATTGTGAAGTGCTGTTGCCGTACGGTTCGTCCTTCGAGGAAGCTAGTCGCGTCGCCAAGCATATCGAGGACGCGGGGATGCGAGCGGTCGACTGCAGTGGCGGCCGGGAGATCATGATTGGCGTGTCGCGCTACGTCGGGCGCGGTGGCAGCAACTCCATCGATGTGAACATTACACTGGTGCCGCAGTCCGACCGTGAAATCACGCCCGCCGAGTTCACCGCTGCATGGCGAAATGAGGTTGGCGAAATCCCGGGGCTTGAATCCATCCTGTTCGAGTCCAGCATCGGGCCGGGTTCGCAGCGACTGACGGTTGAGCTGTCCCATCCGGAAACCGATATTCTCGAGGCGGCGGCGGCCGAACTGGCAGAGATCCTCTCGAACTACACCGGTGTGACTGAGATCGACGATGGCTTCGCTGCGGGCAAGCCGCAACTCGACTTCACGCTTCGGCCGGAAGGGCAGGCCGTGGGGCTCACGCCGGACTACGTGGGACGACAACTGCGCCACGCCTATTTCGGCGCCGAAGCCCTGCGCCAGCAGCGGGGGCGCGACGAGGTACGCGTGAAGGTCCGATTGCCGCGTGCCGAGCGCGAGTCGCTCTATGACCTTGAACGGCTGATGATTCGTGCGCCAGGCGGCACGGAGCTGCCGCTCGCCGCAGCGGTGAACGTCAAACCAGGGCGGGCCTTCACCCGCATCAACCGTGTCAATGCCAAACGCGTGCTGAATGTCTCGGGTGAAGTCATTCCGGAATTGGCCAACGCCGACAAAATTCGTGATGATCTCAAGGCCGGGCCGCTGCCGGAACTGGCCGCTCAGTACCCCGGTCTGCGCTATGCGTTTGAGGGCCGTCAGCGCGAGCAGAGCGAAGCATTGCAGGAGCTGTTCAAAGGGCTGGCGTTCGCGATCCTCGGCATCTTCTGCCTGCTGGCGATGCTGTTTCGCAGCTATACGCAGGGCTTTATGGTTCTCCTGTGTGTTCCCTTTGGGGTCGCTGGTGGGTTAATCGGTCACGTGCTGATGGGCTACGAGTTGAGCGTCATCAGTGTATTTGGGCTCATTGCCGTCTGTGGTGTCGTTGTCAACGGAGCGCTGGTGCTCACGGTGACCATGAACGAATACATCGGTGCGGGTATCCCTTTGCCGGTGGCCGTCGAGGAGGCCTCGATTCGCCGCTTCCGTCCGATCATGTTGACCTCGCTGACCACGTTCTTCGGGCTGGCCCCGATGATCTTCGAGGACTCGATCCAGGCACGCTTCCTCGTGCCGATGGCCATCTCGTTGGGCTACGGTATCCTGTTCTCGACGGTCGTCGTTTTGTTGTTCATCCCGGCGGTCCACCGTATCACGCACGACATTCGGCACTTGCTGTGGCCGTCCGTCTGACGGTGGCGTCGGTGGCCGCTCGCTCTCGCGCATCACGGTGATCCGTTCCACTCGGGATGAACGGATCACGGCGAAGCGGTTCTCCTGGCCGAGGTAGCGTGGTGAAATCGGCGCGCGCCGACGCTCCCGAAGAATCGGCGTTCGGCTCTAATACGGAATTCGGGACGATGCATCCCTGGCCCGTGTGCAAAAGCGCGCCCGGGTGGACTCGAACCACCAACCTCCAGGTTCGAAGCCTGTCACTCTATCCAATTGAGCTACGGGCGCTTTCGAACCGGGCCGGCTGGCCCGGAGGGCGGCCGACCACGATTCCTGCTTGTAGCCGATGGGTCCGACGCGGTCAAGTGTTGACTTGATTCGAGGCCGAGCGTCGCGTACAACCATCACGAGAGGTGTGGAATATGAACGATCGTGCGCAACAGACACGGCGAGAGTTTCTGGCCGGTTCAGCCAGGCTTGCCGCAGCGGTGGGAATCATGCATACAGCGAATGAATGCCTGGCGGCGGAGTCGACCTCGAAACCGACGTGGTTGATCGCCTGCCGCGATGCCAATCTTCAGGAGGTCGGCGAGCCGGATACCTGGGCGGCCATGAAGGCCATCGACGTCGACGGGACGGAGGTCAGCGTCATGCTCGACGGGACCTGTCCGCACCTGTTCGGGCCGAAGAAATACTCGATCGCCACGCCGGATGACGTCAAGGCCCTGCACGAGGATCTTCAGGCGAACGGTTGCAGGATCGGCGCGTTCTGTCTGCACAACCATTTCGATGAGCGTCCGGACGAGGAGGTCGAGCTGGTCGTCAAGGCGGCCAAGGCGGCACGGGTTCTCGGCGTGCCTGCACTGCGGTTGGATGTCGTCGCTCGCAAGATCAAGGACGTCGATGAGTTTCTGACGTTCGCCGTGGGCATCGGCCGGCGGATTGTCAAGGCGACGGAGGATGCGCCGGTGCGTTTCGGCGTGGAGAACCACGGCGCGATTACGAATCGCCCGGAGTTCCTGCGCAAGATGTTCGACGGCGTGGGTTCGAAGCGGTTCGGCCTGACGCTGGATACCGCGAACTTCTACTGGTTCGGCCATCCGCTCTCGAAGCTGTACTCGATCTTCGAGGAGTTCGCACCGGTGGCCTGCCACACACACTGCAAGAGCATTCACTATCCCGAGGCCGAGCGAGAGAAGCAGCGCTTGATGGGGTGGGAATACGAGAAGTACTTCTGCCCCGTGTACGAAGGCGACATCGACTTCAAGCGGCTGGCCGCGATTTTCGCCAAGGCCGGCTACGAGGGCGACCTCTGCATCGAGAACGAGTCGCTTCGCCGCGCTCCGAAAGAGAAACGCCGCGAGATCCTCGAAAAAGAGGTGGCGTTCCTTCGGGGGCTTCTCTGACGCACGCCGCCGGTCCGCGCGGCTGTGCGATGCGGCTTACACCTGGAGATCCACGGGGCGGTCGAGGTCGCGTTTGTATCGCCGCCTCACCGGCCCGACCGATTGTCGCAGGAATGCGTTCGTCTGTTCCACGCTGAGCCCGATATAGCGCTTGGCGTCCAGTGCGCCGGCCAGATCGACGTGTGCGAATGCCGGATCAGTCCGCAGCCGGGCGATCAGATCGTTGGGTTTGCCTTTCATCTTGACCTCGCGGGCCGCGGCGTGGGAATGCTCGCGGATGCGTTCATGCAGCGCCTGCCGGTTGGCGGCCTTGCGGTCGCCGCGTTCGAGGGCAGAGTTGACCGCTTCCATCAGGATCTCTTCAGTGGCCATGAACGGCAGCTCGGCTTCGACGCGGGCCTGGATCGTTTTCGAGTAGACGACCATGCCGCGCGCGACCGTTGTGACGATCCGCAGGATCCCATCCGTCGCGAGGAACGCTTCGGGGATACTCAGCCGCTTGTTGGATGAGTCGTCGAGCGTGCGTTCGAGCCACTGCTCGGCGGCGGTTTGCATCGGCGACGCCGCGAGCGACAGCACGTAGCGCGACAGGCCGGTCGCCCGCTCACAGAGCATCGGGTTGCGCTTGTAGGCCATCGCGCTCGAGCCGACCTGCTTCTTGCCGAAGGGTTCCTCCAGTTCCTTGAGGTTGGCCAGCAGCCGCAGATCGTTGCAGAACTTGTGCGCGCTGGTGGCGATGCCCGCCAGGGCGCAGCCGATCTGGGCGTCGATCTTGCGGGAATAGGTCTGGCCGGTCACCGGCTCGATCCGGGTGAAGCCGAGCTTTTTCGCGACGAGCTTCTCGAGACGCTGGACTTTCGCCGCACTGCCGAGCAGCGACAGGAACGTCGCCTGCGTGCCGGTCGCGCCGCGGATACCGCGGAACGGCAACTGCTTGCGGCGCAGCTCGATTTCCTCGAGGTCGCGCGAGAACTCATGGCACCAGAGGCACGCCCGTTTGCCGACGGTTGTGAGCTGAGCCGGTTGAAAGTGGGTGAATCCCAGTGTCGGCAGCGCCCGGTGCGCCCGGGCGAATGTGCCGAAGGCGTCGATGACATTGGCCAGCCAGCCGGCGATCCAGTCCAGCGCCCCGCGCATCACGATCAGGTCGGCGTTGTCCACGATATCCATGCTGGTGGCGCCGAGGTGGAGGATCCCGCGGGCCGCCGGGGCGGCGTCGCCGAACGTGTGCAGGTGGGCCATTACGTCGTGGCGGGTCTTCGCTTCGTAGCGTGCCGCGCGGTCGAAGTCGATGTCGGAGGCCGCCCGCTTGAGTTGGGCGATCTGGCTGGCGGTGATGGCCAAGCCGAGTTCGCGCTGGGCCTCGGCCAGGGCGATCCAGACCCGCCGCCAGGCTTCGATCCGCCGCTGCGGGCTGAAGAACTCGCACATCGTAGCCGAGGCGTTGCGCGTCACCAGTGGGTTTTCGTATACCGTTCGTTTTTTTGTAGCCATAGCGGCGACGAGTGTAGAGCCGCGGTCGGCGCCGGTCAAAGGGGACGGAAGACAGAATTCAGAATTCAGAAGACAGGAGGCAGAAGCAGATGGAGAGACGATAAAGGACAAAGGCGCCGAGGCGAAATCCGCTGGTTGTCGGTTCCAGCCCTTCGCGGAATAGCCCGGGCGCGGCGCAGCGGACCTCGGGGATGGCCTGTACGGAATAGACCCGGGTACGGGCCGGAAGCGGGACGACCCACACGAAGTCCGTCCCACTGCCCGAGAACCGTGTCTCAATCACCAACCGTTCCACGTCGTCAGCGAAATGGATCAACGCCTGCTGGTCGGGGATCGTTGTCTTGGCCGTCGCTGTCGCCGCCGAAAAGACCTTTCCGTCCGCAAGAACTCTTGCAGGCCAGGCCAACACGGACATAACGAGAAGGAAGCCAACGGTCCTCATGGCGAAACACCTTTTTGGCCATCCGGGAGCGATGGCAAGGTGGATCGTGTCTGTCTGCCGCTCCATCGGAATTCGATGCTCCAGCGCGTCCGTCGGTCAAACCTATTCCCGGCATGCGGGGATGCGGTTGGGGCCGTTGAAGCAGCGCGAGAAGAGCGAAAAATCGCTGAGATCAATGTCCGTATCGCCGTCCAGGTCGACTACATCGCACCACGTCGCCGGGAGCGGGCGATTAGGGCCGTTGAAGCAGACCTGCAAGACGCCAAAGTCGTTGAGATCGACATCGCCATCGTGGTTGACGTCACCCAACGCGCAGCCGTTGGCACCCACCAAGGTGCCAGGCACCGTTTCGGCGCACGCGTCGCAGCCGTCGATGACGCCATCTCCGTCGGAATCCGCTTCGCATTCGTCTGGGACGCCGTTCGTGTTGCAGTCCTCGCTCGTTCCGGTCGCGATGTCCTCGGTATCCGGCACGCTGTTTTCGTTGCAGTCGGCCCAGTCGCCGAAGGTAAAGGTCATTGTAGTGCCGGCCGCGCTGATGTCGGCGATGCGCAGGCCCGATGGGCTGCCACTCCACCAGTGGGTGTTCGGGGTGGTGCTGTCATCGCATTCGGTGTAGCTCGGTGCTGCCCAGAGATCCGTGCTGTCGCCATCATTGCGATCGTATTCCAGATCCCAGCGGCCATCGGCCTGCACGAGCGTGACGCGATAGTGCTGTAAAGGCGTCATTTGCTCGTTATTGTTGCTGCCGTTCAGGTCCACATGCCAGATTGCCAGCCCCTCGTCTGGCAGGCCCGCGTCGCGGCCGGATCGGTAGCGGCTTTCGACGATGAAATACTCGTTGCTCAGCGTGGGGTGATTGTATCGGTAGCAGACATTGCCGGCCGCCGGCGCGATCAAGCCGGTCTGGGGCGTGGTCAGCAGCGTCGTGTTCGTCCAGTCGACGTCGAGCTTGAGCGGCGCGCAGGGATGCTGCGGGTTGGTGTTCGAAGTGGAATAGCACATCAGGCAGAAGCGACCAACGCCCATCGATTCGTACCCATAGTCATACAGATCGGGCCAGAAGCAGAGCATGTGGCCGTTTTCATGGCAGAACGTGCTCAGCGTGAGGCTGTCACGCATGTCCGTGATCTGGTACTTGTACGTCGAGACGCCGTCTGCGGAAAAACTGACCGTCCACGAATGGGGCCAGAGTCCCTCGCTCCAGGCCGCGTTGCGATAGCCGGCGTAGAAGCAGTTGATGCCGTCGACGTACCCGTCGCCGTTGGAATCATACTGGCTGAAGTCGAAGCCGCCCGGCTGGTTGTCGAGGGCTGTCAGCGCTTCGATCACAAGCTCGCGGGCACGTAGGCCATATGTGATGTCTGGATCGTTGTAGTACGACTTCGGGTGTTGCGCCCGGTAGTACGCCGCCGGCACGTAGTTCGTGTACGTCAGATGCCCGTTCGAGACGGCATAGTAGTAGTCGCGGACGGACCCGTTGTTGCCGTAGCCAGTGAAGCCGATCTGGTTGCAGTAGGCGTCGACGGTAGCCGGCGGGATCGTGCCTGGTTCGTCGGAGAAATCCACGATCAGACAGAGCGCCTGGACGTTGCCGGAGGCGGCGGGCTGCGCCGCCGCGGTAGCGGCATGGATCGTCGGGTCGCCGCCCGAGAGGTCCATGGCGGCTTCGGCTCGCGCGGCCAGGGCCTTTGTCCGGGCCGCGGCCGGCTGGATCCGGATGTGCCGCTGCAGGCCGAGCCGGGTGCGCAGCGGCGAGCTGACACGAACGCCGGTCGACACCAGGTCGTTCCCGTCCGCCGAAAGGCGCGCGTAGCACGCGGCTCGACTCACCGGATCGCATGTCAGTGTGAACCCGTCGAGTGATTCGATGACCCGGTAAAACTCATCGCCCCAGACCCGGACCTGTGTGACCGTGCCGTCGGGATCACGCAGCGGAAACACTTCGCCCCACACCGCATCCGCGCGAGCGGCCGAGCCTGCCGCGAAGAGGCTGCCAACGAACGCGCAAAGGAAGACTACTCGCGAGCGCGCCAGCGGCCGGCGTTGCGTTCGTTCCGCTCGGTGACGCGATTGCCATCGCATGTCGACTCCTTCCTTGCCTCCGCGGCTCGCGACTGCGGCAGCGCAGCACCCGGGTTCCTCAAATGTCACCCCCACGAGGACGGCAGGGCCGGCTCCGCTGTCTGGTCCGATAGGCGCGCACACGCATCAACCCTGCGTGCCCACGCAGCATTATACCAACAGGACCCACCGAAGTGAATCAACAACCGTACATCACAACGGAACGTGCCGGAACGCGGAGCTGGAACCCGCGGCGGGAGCGGGGATCGCCGAGCAGAACCTGCAACAACTGAAAAGACAGTGACTTGCGATCTGCGAGCCTCCCCGTCTCACCCGAATTTCGCTCCATTGCTTATCTACTCAACTGCTCTCGCCCGAAGGGTGCCGGGTGTCATACGTGTGGCGTGCAGGTGGGCTGAAGCAGGGGCTGCCGTCCCGGTGTCGGCGAATCGTCCGAAAAAAATGTTGTGCGCTGGGGATTTATTGTTGACACTGCCGTTGTCTCGTGGTACTGTAAATTAACGACGGGATAACGGTGGTTTCCGTCTTCCGTCTTCCGTCTTCCGTCTTCCGTCTTCCGTCT
>JAFGKA010000545.1 GCA_016928855.1 Phycisphaerae bacterium | reverse complement strand
TGCTGCGCCCGCACGCCGGCCTGCACCAGCGATGGCGGATACAGACCATCGCGGCCGGCCACCGGCTCGATCCACACGAGATTGCCCCTGTCCCCGGCCGCTCGCCGAGCTGAACGCAATGCCAGCGACACCGCGCCGAACCCCTCGGCCGAATAGAGGATCTCTGTCATGGCACCATTGGGCACCCCTCCGCCCGGCAGCAGGGCATCGAGGGCCGGCAGCTCAAAGGGAACCGCCTCCGGCAACGGCCCGCGGGGACCGCCGGCCTCCATGCGTTGCAGAAGGGCCCTCAAGGCCGCAACGCTCGTCCTGCGATCGGATGAGCCCGCAGTTTCCGCCTCCCGCGATCGCGGCGCACGGGAGACCCGATGGATAGCGCAACCACTTTCCATACAAATAGTTATCCCTGTATTCGGTCGTCAAACGGTACCCCGCGACGGCGAGGAGATATACCTAACATATACCAAACTTTCATCTCCGTCAAGCCAAAAGACGTAGAGAATAGAGAGAGAGGTCACGGCATGGGGGCCGAATCGATCGCATGGGGTCACATTACCGAAACTGGCGGTATTGACCCATGCCCGACATTGCCTTACATTCGGCCGGCCTGGAGCCTAATGGCGACCTAATGCGTTGCCGTTACATGGTTAACGCCGTGGCTTTTTCGCAAGGAAGCCGCGGCAGACGGCTGTTGCAGGCTGCGTGCTGCAGGGAAGAAGCCTACAATCTCGCAGGCAGCACTCCCTGCGAATGGCCAGGGGCGCGGGTGTGTAGCCTGCGAGACAGGCTGCGGAACGTGTGACGGTCCGTCGCCAAGGCGTTTCGGTATCCGATTTCCGCCCAGCAAAAGGCTCTAGTTTGGAGGTCGCGACGTGCAAATTGTTGTCAGCGCACGGCACGGGGAAATTACGAACGAGATGAAGGAGTACGCGGAGCGCAAGACGTCAAAGCTCCTCAAATACTACGACAAGATTCAGGAAATCGAGGTCATCCTGGACCGTGAGTCGGCCAAGCACCGCGTCGAAATCATCGTGAACGCGGAGCACCGAAATATGTTCGTCGCCACCGAAACGGACGACGATTGCTTTGCTGCCACCGACCTCGTTGTGGACAAAATGGAGCGGCAGCTAACCAAGCACAAGGAAAAACATCGCAATCGCAAGCACCTGAACAAACACAGCGAGAAGAGTGAAGAGACGACGGAGCCGGCATGATCCGCCGGGCCGTGCGCTCGCGGGCTCGAGCAGTCGTCGTGTCGTTCTGACAAAGGATTCTCGCGACGCTCCGTCCGACGCTGTTGAAGCCATACGATCAATCGTGAACGCGGCATCCGTCTGCGGCGGCCGCCAATCGCAACCGTAGTCCATCGCATTCGATCGGATCGAAACATGAAACTGTCGGATTTTTTCGTTCCAGAAGCTGTTATCCCGGAGCTGCAGGCCACGGACCGCAACGGGGTCATCAAGGAGCTGATCACCGCCCTGTGCGACAGCGGCCAGATCAGCGCCGACGACAGCGCCGCCGTCGCCCGAGCGGTCATTCAGCGTGAAAACCAGGGCACGACCGGGTTCGGCAAGGGCGTGGCGGTTCCGCACGTCAAACATGCCGCGATCACGAAGATGATGGCCACCGTGGGTCGTTCGAGCACGGGAGTAGATTTCGCCGCCCTGGACCGGGCACCGGTCTACACTGTCGTCTTGCTGCTGTCGCCACCGGATTCGCCCGACGAGCATCTGGCGGCCATGGAAAGCATCTTCAAACACCTTCAGCGGGACAATCTGCGGCGCTTTCTTCGGCAGGCGTCCACGCGGGAGGAAATCGCCGCTCTCATCGAAGAGGCGGACGAAATGCCGCCGGGCTGATATTCGCTCAACCCACCACTGCCGGCATACAGGAATAATGAGGATCCGACTGGTGCGCACCGGAGGCCTGACGAACGACCGTGACAGAGGGCGAGAACCATCATTCGCGGCGCGAAGCAACGATCGTGAATCGGCAGGGACTCCACGCGCGTCCCGTGATGCGGTTTGTCGATCTCGCCAGCCAGTTCGAATCCACCATCCGGGTCGAGAAGGGCGCGCAGACCGTCGATGGCAAGAGTCCCATGGAAATGATTCTGCTCGAAGCCACACAGGGCACCACGCTCACGCTGGTCGCGCAGGGCAACGATGCCGAGCAGGCCATCGACGCGCTGGCCAAGCTCATTGCAGACGGATTCAACGAGGACTGAGCCCATCGCGGATGCGCACGCACGACGAGGGTCTGCGGGCTGCGCTGGCGGCGACCGTGCACGCAGGATAGGACGATGGAAATCAAGAAAGGTATTGCGGTCTCCCCGGGCGTCGCCATCGCCGACGCCGTCGTCCTCGACGCCGAGGACTACCGCATCCCGTACAAATCCATCGAATCCGACCAGGTCGAGGCGGAGCAGGAGCGGGTCGAACGCGCATTCGATACCTCGCTGGAAGAACTCGGCATGCTCCGCGACCAGATGGCCGAGAAGTTCGGCCAGGATACCGGCGCCATCTTCGACTTTCACATGAGCGTCCTGAAGCACGGACGCCTTCGCCAGCAGATCCTCGACGCCGTCGCCCAGAAGGGCCATAGCGCCGCCTACGCGGTCAGCGTGGTGATGCAGAGCTACCAGAAGCGATGGCGTTCGATGAAGGACCAGTTCTTCGCCGAGCGCTACCGGGATGTGCAGGACATCGAGAACCGCCTCTTGCGCAACATACTGGGCGAGCAGCGCGAGGACCTGGCGCGGCTGACCGAGCCGGTCGTCCTCGTCGCGCATGACCTGAGCCCGTCGCTCACGGCCAACCTCAACCAGACCGAGGTCTGTGGCGTGGCGATGGACTTCGGCGGCCTGACCTCGCACACGGCGATCGTCGTACGCTCGCTGGGCATCCCCGCCGTCATGGGCCTCAAGGATATCTCGATCTCGATCGCCGGCGGCAACTCGATCATCGTGGATGGCACCAAAGGGCTGGTGATCATCGACCCCGACAAAGCCACGCTGCGTGAGTACCAGGCCGAAGAGGCGCGGCTGAAGGTTTTCGCCGATGTCCTTGTCGAACTGCGCGACAAGCCGGCGGTCACGAAGGATCATGTCACCATTCAGTTGCTGGGCAACATCGAGTTTCCCCCTGAAGCCAAGACCTGCATCGAGAAGGGGGCCACGGGCATCGGTCTGTATCGCACCGAGTTCCTCTACCTCAAGAGCGAGACCGAGCCGCAGGAGGAGGAGCACTACAGGGCCTATCGGGAGGTCGTCGAAGCGATCGGTGACCGGCCGGTGACGATCCGTACACTGGACCTCGGCGCGGACAAATACACGCAATCCCGGCAGGTCGAGCCGGAGCGGAACCCGTTCCTGGGCCTCCGGTCGATCCGGTACTGCCTGCAGAACCTCCCGCTGTTCAAGACCCAGCTCCGCGCGATTCTCCGCGTATCCAAGGGCGCCGACGTGCAGGTCATGTTCCCGTTGATCATGAGCCTCATGGAGCTGCGACAGGCGAAAATGGCCCTCGGCGACGCCATGGAGGATCTGGAGGAGGAAGGCATCCCATTCCAGCGGGACATCCGGGTGGGTATAATGGTGGAAACGCCGGCGGCGGCCTTGCAGATCAAGGAGCTGACCCGCGAGGTCGACTTTATCAGTATCGGCACGAACGATCTGATTCAGTATACGCTGGCCGTGGACCGATCGAACGAGCGGGTCGCGCCGTTGTTTACGGCGTCGCACCCGTCCGTCCTGAAGCTGCTGCGGGATATCATCCGCACGGCAACCCGCGCGAACGTGGGCTGCAGCCTGTGTGGCGAGATGGCCGGCGAGCCGGTCTACACGCTTCTGCTGCTTGGGATGGGACTGCGGTCGTTCTCCATGGCACCGGCCGACGTTCCGGAGATCAAGAAACTGATTCGCTCCACGACGCTCGCGCATGCCGAGCGTGTTGCGAAGCGGGCTCTGACATTCGATACGGACCGGCAGGTGGCCAACTACCTGCGGGACGAAACACGGAAACTCATGCCCGAAGCGTTCTGAAGTATCAGAGGCCGGGCAGAGCCAACTTTTAGGGCGCCCACTGCACCGCGAACGGTGCATGGCGAAAACGGAAATGGGGCCGGGCCAGCGTGTGCATGGCTCGACCGGTCCCTTGGAAAAACAGTGCACAAAGGATTGTCGCGAGGAAACGGATTGGTTTGCGGCGTAAGCTTGTAGTTCGCTTCGCGATCGATGGCGACGTGCGATTCATCTCGCACCAGGATACGGTGCGGTTGTTCGAGCGAGCCATGACCCGGGCCGGGTGGCCGGTCCGGTTTACCGAAGGGTTCAACCCTCGGCCACGGCTCTCGCTGCCCTTGCCGCGAAACGTGGGGGTGGCCAGCGACGACGAAATCCTTGTCGTCGAGACAGAGGGGTCCATAGAGCCGGACCGAGCGTTGGAGTGCCTGGCGGAAGTCCTGCCGGCGGGCCTTCGGCTGATCGAAATCCACGAAGCATCCGCCAAGCCCAAACCTTTGCGAATCTGGTACGAACTACCTGTGGAAGCACCGGCACCGCACCTCGATGCAGCGATTCAAGCGTTCCTCGGCTGCGACACGCACGTCGTGAAGCGGACGAAGGAGGCGGGCTCGCCCATACGCGAGGTCGATATCCGGCCCTACGTGGAAACCGCCAGCCGGGAAGGCGAACGCCTCCAGATGGTGCTCCGCGTAACCCCACAGGGAACGGCTCGACCCATGGAGGTGCTGGACGCCCTGGGGCTGCCCGGCACCCCTTTGGCA
Source organism: Phycisphaerae bacterium (assembly GCA_016928855.1). Lineage (GTDB taxonomy): Bacteria > Planctomycetota > Phycisphaerae > UBA1845 > PWPN01 > JAFGKA01. Next base: position 1,727 of record JAFGKA010000545.1, on the reverse strand, counting down.
CACCGCCTTCGCCGAACGCGCGTGGACTGGTCGGACACCGGCCCCACGGCGACCGATTGCGGTCAAATGGAAGAGGCAGCGCCCTAGCGCCGCTGATCCGCCATCGAGCCCTGCGTACCCTCATCCGCACCGCCTGCGACCTCGCCGATCCGCTGAACATGAGCGAAGGAAACGCAGTGGAATCACAACAGAACACGGAAACAGAGAATCATGCCCCCAAGAAACGACCCCGACGACGCCCGGCGCGCAAGGCCAGTGCCCCTGCGACCGTCACCAGTTCCGCAACGCCGACGGAGGTGAAACCGGAACAGATCATGGTCATCAACGTCGCCGAAGGCGACGAATGTCGCGTCGCGATCCTGACCGACGGCCGGCTGGAAGAGCTGTTCATCGAACGGACGAGTTCTCAATCGCACGTCGGCAACATCTACAAGGGCCGCGTGACCAACGTGGAACCCAGCATCCAGGCCGCGTTTGTCGACTTCGGCTTGGGCAAGAACGGGTTCCTCCACATTTCGGACCTGCAACCGCAGTACTTCCCCGACAGCCGGGGCGAGCGCGAAGAGGTCGGCCGGAAGACGCCTCGCCGCGAACGGCCGCCGATCCAGAAGTGCCTGCGGCGCGGTCAGGAACTGATCGTACAGATCACCAAGGAAGGGATCGGCACCAAGGGCCCGACCCTCACCACGTATATCTCGCTACCGGGCCGCTATCTGGTCCTGATGCCCGGCATGAACCGGCTCGGCGTTTCGCGAAAGATCGAAGATGACGCGGCCCGGCGGACGATGCGCGAGTTGCTCGGCGAAATGAAACTGCCCAGCAACATGGGATTCATCCTGCGCACCGCCGGCCAGGACCGCAACAAGCGGGAACTCCAGCGAGACCTGCAATATCTGCAGCGGCTCTGGAAGGCGGTCTCGACACGGATCAAGAACGACCGCGCGCCCGCGGAGCTCTACCGCGAATCCGACCTCGTCATTCGCACGATCCGCGACGTCTACACGAGCGATTTCAGCAAGATCATCGTGGATGATCCGGATGTGGCACAGATGGCCAGGGACTTTCTGTCCATCGTCAGCCCGCGCACCGCCAGCGTCGTGGAACTCTACGAAGGCACCGAGCCGCTGTTTCACGTGTACGGAATCGAAGCTGAAATCGAACGCATCAACTCGCGCCACGTCCCGCTGCTGTCGGGTGGCTCGCTGGTGATCGACTCGACGGAGGCACTGGTCGCCATCGACGTGAACAGCGGCCGATTCCGCGAATTCGATGACGCGGAAGGCACCGCACACAAGATCAACGTCGAAGCGGCGGACGAGATCGCACGCCAGTTGCGACTTCGCGATTTGGGCGGCCTGGTGATCATCGACTTCATCGACATGCGGTACGAGAAGAATCGCCGCGACGTCGAGCGCGCGCTGCGCGATGCCCTCAAGAAACACAAGGAACGGGCCAAACTGCTTCGCATGAGCCAGTTCGGCATCATCGAGCTGACACGTCAGCGGCAGCGGCCATCGATCAAGCGAAGCATGTATCAGGATTGCCCCTCCTGCCGGGGTACCGGCGTCGTCAAGACGTCTGAATCGATCGGCCTCGATGTCATGCGCCTGCTGCGGCTTGCCGTGTATCATGCCCAGGTGGCCGGCGTCACCGCGCAGATGCACCCGAGCGTCGCGTTCCACGTGCTGAATCACATGCGAACCGGGATCTCGCGCCTGGAAGCGAAG
>JAFGKA010000071.1 GCA_016928855.1 Phycisphaerae bacterium | reverse complement strand
GGCGGTCTACGAGACGCCCGGCGGCGAAGCGTTCGCCGAGACGATCCGGCCGTTCGTGAGCAGGGCGAACGTCGTCGTGCTCAAGAACCACGGCACGGTCTCGTGGGGTGACACGCTCGAACGGGCCTACTGGTGGACAGAGATTCTGGATGCCTACTGCCGCATGCTCGTGATCGCCAAGCAGATCGGCCGCGTCGAGCGGATCGAGACCGCCAAGGTGGACGAGTTGCTGGATCTCAAAGAGCAGTTCGGCATGGGTGTCGATACGCGACGGTTGGAGAACGCCGATCTGTGTGTGAACACCGACTTCGGGCGGGGTTTCACGGGCCAGGCGTGCGGTTGTCCGCCGACGTCGGCGCCGATGACGCCGCCGGAATCGGCCGGACCAACCCGGCCGCGGCCGTCGGATGGGGAATTGGAGCGGTTGATCCAGTCGGTGACGGATCAGGTGATGGCGTCGATGGGCGGGTGAAGCCGTCGTGTACATTCTGTAACAGAGCGGGTGTACCATGAGCACAGCGAAGACACTGGATATCAAGCTGGCGAAGATCAAAGCGGACCCATCCTGCCGCGAGTTCATTATCGCGGACGCCAAGGACGCAGACATGGCGTTCGGCATCGCGGCGCCGGGCAAGTCGCCGGAACACCACGCGAAGGAGGGCTCGTTCCGGAGCCTGCCCGAGTATCGCGAATGCATCCGGCAGGTCGTGCGCCAGGGCGTGGTGGATATCATGCTGATGTCCGCCCACACGAACGATATCCTGACGATCGGCGAGGGGCTATTCGAGAACTCGCACGTGACGCCCGCGGCGCGGGCCAACGACACGACCGACATTCACGTCGCTCGCGGCAGCGTCTACACCGGACACCCGGCGCAGCCGTTCCGCACGGCGACGATCGACCACATTCAGTGTGGGCATGTGGACTGCGCCACAGAGGAGCGCGCGCGTGGTGCGAATCTCGGGCTCTACAGCGTCACGTTCAACAACGACACCGAGCGGGATCACCTTACGCTCGAGCACTATAAGGCGTTTCGCATCGAGGCGGAGCGTAAGGGGTTCCGCCACTTCCTCGAGGTGTTCGATCCGAACGCGCCGGTCAACCCGGTCGCGCCCGACAAGCTCGGCGGGTTTATCAACGACATGATCGTCCGGAGTCTGGCCGGCGTGCCGGAGGCTGGGCGACCGCTGTTTCTCAAGATGGTCTACCACGGGCCGAAATGGACGGAGGAACTGGCCGGCTACGATCCGCATCTGGTCGTCGGCATCCTCGGCGGCTCGGCCGGTACGACCTACGACGCCTTCAAGCTGATCGCCGAGGCCCAGAAGTATGGGGCGAAGGTCGCGCTTTTCGGCCGCAAGATCAACAACGCCGAACATCAGCTCGCGTTCGTCGAGATGCTTCGGCGAATCGTTGATGGTGAGGTCTCGCCGGAGGACGCGGTCCGGGCCTACCACGGCATCCTGCAGGGGCTCGGCATTCGTCCCCACCGCAGTCTTGACGAGGACATGCAGTTGCAGACGGGGGTCATGAGCTATGGGGGCTCGGGCACCAGCGTGTCTGTTCCGGCGCCCGCGGCGGTTCCGGCCGCCTCCACGCCGGGGACGGCCAGCGGCAACGGCTCGAAGCCGGTCGTGCAGGCGACCGGTCACATGACGCGTGCCGCGCGGTCTGCCGCCGTCAGCTACCCTCGCAATGGCGACGGTTCGCCGGATTTCGTAAAGATGACACCGGCGGAGCGTCTGGCCTATTATCGGTCCCGTTTGTCGCAACTCTAGCGGTTAGCGGAGGTTGACTCCGTGGCCTGGTCCAGGGGCGGTCGGTGTGGCCGTCCGCGCCAGCCGTGATAGCGCGCGTGGCCTACCCCCGGGGCTGGCGGTATAATGCAGATAGGGAGAGTGGCCATCCAGTTCGTCGGAAACGTCATGTGGAGGGCCGGACCATGCGATCCCATCTGGCTGACCGGTCACTGTGGCTGCAACGGATTGTCGAGCGTCAACTGCGTAAGTGGGAAATTTCCGCGAAGCAGGAGCGGGAGGACCCGTCCGAGCGTCCGTTTCTACACGATTTCATCGCGATCTCGCGTGAGTTTGGGAGCGGCGGGGCAAAGCTCGGGGCGCGGCTGAGTGAGCGGCTGGGTTGGAAGGTGTATGATCGCGAGCTTCTCGAGTTGATGTCCGGCGATGAGACGGCCCGCCGGCATGTCTATAGCACGCTTGATGAACGCCAGTCCAGTTGGATCGACGGCCTTCTCGTGCTTTGTGCGCCGGAGACGCTGAGCATGCGGGAGGATTACCTGCGTGCGTTGTCTCGCACGGTGCTGACGATTGCCCACCACGAGCCGGCTATTTTCGTCGGACGCGGCGCGCACCTGGTGCTTCCGCCGGATGTCGGGCTCCGAGTACGCGTGACCGCCCGTCTCGAAGACCGCGTCGCGAAGCGTGCACAAGAACAGGGTGTCAGCGAGAAAGAGGCCCGGCGGGAGGTCGAGCAACTGGAGGCACAACGACAGGGCTTTCTCAAGAAACAGTTCGGTGTCGATGGCAGTCTGCCCGAGCACTACGAACTAACCGTCAACATGTCGCGGCTGTCGCAGGAGCAGGCGTGCGAGATCATTTTGACGGCGTTGCGGCTGAAGGCCCGGGAGCCGGTCCCGGAATAGGCGAGAGCGGCGGCGGGGGCAGAGGGGGTTACTTGCCGGCGTAGTCGATGATGCGGGCGATCTCGCGGCGCAGGTCCTTGCGTTCCACGATCCGATCAACGAATCCGTGTTCGAGCATGAACTCGGCGGTCTGGAAGCCCTCGGGCAGTTCCGCCTTAATGGTGTTGGCGATGACGCGCGGCCCGGCAAAGCCGATCATCGCGCCGGGTTCGGCGAGTATCACGTCGCCCAACGAGGCGAAGCTGGCCGCGACGCCAGCCGTCGTGGGGTCGGACGCGACGACGATGTAGAGCCCGTGCGCCTCATCAAGCCTGGCCAGGGCCGCCGAGGTCTTGGCCATCTGCACCAGCGAGACCATCCCTTCCTGCATGCGGGCGCCGCCCGAGGCGGTGACGAGTATGAGGGGGAGGTTCTGGTCGGCGGCCCGTTCGATGGCGGCGGTGACTTTCTCGCCGACCACGGCGCCCATCGACGCCATGATGAAGAACGGATCCATCACGCCGAGAATCACGCCACGGCCACGGATGAAGCCCTTGCCGATGATGATGGCCTCCGCCTGGTGGGTGCCCTTTTGGACGTCGCGGAGGCGTTCCTTGTAAGGAACCCGGTCGGTGAATTCGAGTGGGTCAGTCGAGACGAGATCCGGCAGAAACTCCTCAAATGTGCCAGGGTCGCAGAGCTGTTCGATGCGGGTGCGCGCGCTGACGCGGTGGTGCAGGCCGCACGCCGGGCAGACGCCGAGCTGATCTTCGACGTCGCGGCGGTAGACGGTCTCGCTGCACCGCGGGCATTGTGTCCAGGCCCCTTCGGGCACGTCTACCTTCTGTGTCGTGGGCGGCGGCGTTTCGTCGGGCATCCGTTTGGCTCCTGAACCCCTGAAAAGGCTCGTTCTGCGACCCCGTTTTGTACCGGATCGGCCGGTTCGTGTCTATGCGGCTCCGGCGGCGGCGGCGGCGCCTTGCATCGCACGCATGGCCGCGGCCGGATCGGCTTGGCCGAAGACGGCGGTGCCGGCCACGAACGTATCCGCGCCCGCGGCGGCGGCCTGGCCGATGGTCTTGAGAGCGATGCCACCGTCGATCTCGAGCCGCTGGTCCGGCCGGAGTCGCTGGCGGATCGCCGTAACCTTGGGCAGTACGTCCGCGATGAACGACTGGCCGCCGAAGCCGGGCCAGACGCTCATGACCAGGACCAGTTCCACATCGGGCAGGACATCGAAGACCGCGTCGGCCGGCGTGCTTGGGTTGAGCACGATGCCGGCTTGGATCCCGAGCGCGTGAATCTGCTCGGCGATCTTCCGCGGTGTGTCGGTGACCTCGATGTGGAACGTCAACAGATCGCAGCCCGCCTTGGCAAACGCCTCGGCGTAGCGGGCGGGCTCGTCAATCATCAGGTGCGCATCGAAGTAGAGCTTCGAATGCGGGCGAAGCTTCTCGATGACCGGCACGCCGAAGCTGATGTTCGGGACGAAGTGCCCGTCCATCACGTCGAGGTGCAGGATCTCGGCGCCGCCGGCCTCAACCTTCACCACGTCGGCCCGCAGGCATGCGAAGTCCGCCGCCAGCAAAGACGGAGCAATCCGAATCCGCGGCGCCGCAAGCGGCCAGTTGTATCGGCATAAGTCCATCGCGTTCGCCTATCGCTCGTTACTCGTGTCGCAATCGTACAGCGAAGCGATTCGCCTGCACTCGTCGTAGAACGCGCTGAACGCCGGGTTCTGGAGCCAGTTCTTGAAGACCCGCGGCGGAGCGCTCCTCACGAAGTTCGCCACGACTTCGCTGCACGTTTGCGTTGAGGGACTCGCCCGCAGCTTAGCTGCAATGCGATTCTTGATGAAACCGGAGAGCTGTTGAGGATCGCGGGGGAGCTTCTTCGCATCAAACTCAAGCTCTTTGGCGGCGTAGTCAACGTCCAGACACATCAAGTGTTCAACATCGCGTTCACACACGCCAACAATCAAACGCGAAGCCGCGTCGTCGGGAAACCGCTGCAGCTCCTGACGACATACCCGAGCGGGGCGTGCGACGTCCCCGTCGGTAAGTCTCACGAGTATAGTAACCCTGGGTGCGACCCGGGTCCAAAGGAGTTGAGCATCAGACCGACGTGTATGGCTTCCCCGTTGCCGAAGCATGGGCGCGTTGGGGTATTCGACAACGACGGAGCGGCACCCGAGGCGATCCCGGAGACCGTTGAGGAAGCCGAGGTCGTTTGGACCTTGGACTACGACGCCGATCGTGTCGATCACTCGAACGCTTCCTTGTAGTGTAGTTCGCCAAGGGAGAAGTCGCCGCGGTATTGCTCGATCGTGTCACGAGCATCTTCGAGAGATTTGGCTACGGTAACCCCACCATCCTTCTTGAGGCAAGTCACGCTCGATAGATCCCGATCGAACAGATCGATGAAGTAGGGACTGTGCGACGTCAGAATGAACTGAGAGCCGACAGCCACGGAACTCAAGCGATCCCATATCGTGCGAAGGAGGCCGCGGAACAGCCCGTTCTCTGGCTCCTCGATAACTATCAGCGGGGGCGGCCAACGTCCGAGTTCACTGGACCGTTCGGCTTGCATGAAGACCGTCACCAGGGCCAGCACGTAAAGCGTGCCGTCGGACAAGCTATCCCAACTGGCGCGATGGCCTCCCTTCAGCATCACATAAGGCGTGGGCCTGTTGTCAGGAGTGACGAAGAAGCCGATCGAGTCGATCTCAGGCTCCAGCAAAGATGCGTACTCCAAGATGGAGCGATACCGTGGTTCGTCCTCGTTCTTGAGGTGAAACAGCGCGAAGGGGAGATTATTGCCATGCCATCCGAGTCCTGGAAGTACGGGAGAACCGTCCGAAGGGAGTGTCCACCCATACCTCATGAGGGGCGCGGCCAAGGCGTGGTAGGTTATCGATGCGACAAAACGCTTGAACAACGTAGCGCGCGGGTTGGTGTCGAGTTGGTACAGCTTCGACAGCATGGACGCGCCAACGGGAGCTCGAGTCTCGATGGGCTCGCCAGGGTCGCCCTTGAAGAACCGGGTCTCGTTCAGCAACTTGACCGAAGTGCCATCGGACGTGATCAACTCGACGCTCCGGAAATCGGGATCCGACACAGTGAGTTGCTCAACGTGCGTGCGAATGGCTGCTTGTTCCACATCTCCGGACGGGGACTGAGTGCCCACGTCAACGTGGAGCCGGTACTCGTATTTCAGTTCCTGGCCCTGCAAGGGTAGGGTGCAATGGCACTCGAATTCGGCCGTCGAACTGCGGAATCCGCGATGGCAGAGGCCGGACAGGCCGCCGGGCACCATGGCCTTGTCATAGTCCGTGCAGGCGCTTGCGCCTAGAAGGCGGAGCGCGTAGCAGAGGTTGCTCTTCCCGCTGTTGTTCTTGCCGATGAAGAGATGCCTTCCGGTAAGACCGACCTCGAAGTTGAGGAACGTCTTGAAGTTGTGCAGGCGGAGCTTCGTGATCATCGCACCGTCTCCGATTGGGGCTGTGCCTGAGAGTCGCTCGACGAATTCTACCGCCGCCAGCTACGCATTGTCGAGCACGTCAACCGCCTTGAACGGCTTGCCTTCCATGAATTCGAGGCTGGCGCCGCCGCCGGTGCTTACATGGCTGACCTTTTCGCTGAGGCCGGCCTGCTGGATCGCTGCGGCACTGTCGCCGCCGCCAATGACGGTGATCGCGCCCTTGGCTGTGGCGGCCACCAGGGCGTCTGCCACAGCGAACGTGCCGACGTCGAACGGTTTGACCTCGAAGACGCCCATCGGGCCGTTCCATGCGACGGTCTCCGCGTCGGCGATGATCTTCTTATAGAGTTCGATCGTCTTCGGGCCGATGTCGAGGCCCTGCATCCCATCGGGGATGTTGCCTTCGGTCGTCTTCGTGGCGGCGCCTTCCTTGAGTTCCGCGGCGATCGTGCAATCGACCGGAAGCTTCAACTTGCCGCCGCCGGCAGCGATCAGCCGCTTGGCCTCGTCCACCTTGTCCGGCTCGACGAGACTGCCGCCGGTCTTCTGGCCCTGCGCGAGCATGAACGTGTACTGCATCGCGCCGCCGATCAGCACAGCGTCGCACTTGCCGAGCAGCGCCTCAATCACGCCGATCTTATCCGAGACCTTCTTGCCGCCGAGGATCGCGACGAACGGGCGCTTCGGGGTGTTCAGTGCGTCGCCGAGATACTCGAGTTCCTTCTGAACGAGGAAGCCGACGACCTTAGGCTTGCTGCCCATCTGCTGCGGCACGGTCAGCATGCTCGCGTTGTCACGGTGGCATGTGCCGAACGCGTCGTTGACATAGACGTCCGCCATGTCAGCGAGCTGCTTCGCGAAGCCGTCCTTCTGCTGACGCAGCTCGGGTTTGTCCTTGGCTTCCTTGTCCTTGATCGTCTCGGCCTTGTTGAACCGCAGGTTTTCGAGCATGCAGCACTGGCCGTCTTTGAGGCCGTTGACGATTGTGACCACATCGGGCCCGACGCTGGCCGGCGCCATGACGACATTCTGGCCGATCAACTCGCCCAGCCGCTTGGCCGCGGGCGCGAGGGTATACTGTGGGTCCGGTTCGCCGGTCGGGCGACCGAGATGGCTCATCAGGATCAGTCGCCCGCCGCCCTTGAGCACGTGTTGAATTGTCGGCAGGGCCTTGCGGATTCGCGCGTCATCAGTGATCGCGCCGTTGGCATCCTGCGGTACGTTGAAGTCGACACGGATCAGAACCTTCTTCCCTTTCACATTCACGTTGGCAATCGTCTTCTTCGCCATGGTGTTCGCCCCATTTCTGTTTTGTTCTGGTATTCTCTTGAACGCGTTGATTGTGCCATAAACGAATCGGCCGTGGACTCACGTCCGCCGGCCGATTCGGAAAATCCGCTCATGTACGCCAGAGCCGGCGTGATCGACTGTTTACAGCAGGCCGTCCTTCTTGGCCATCAGCTTCATCAGGTCGAGGACGCGGCACGAGTAGCCCATCTCGTTGTCGTACCACGAGATCAGCTTGAAGAAGCGGCTGTTCAGCTCGATGCATGCGGTCGAGTCGTAGATGCTCGAGAGCTTGCAGCCGATGAAGTCGCTGCTGACAACCGGCTCATCGGTGTAGCCGAGGTAACCCCGCATGGTCGTTTCGGACGCCTGTTTCATCGCGGCGCTGATCGCGGCCAGCGACGTTTCCTTGGTGGTACGGACCGTGAGGTCCACCGCGGACACGTCGGCGGTCGGAATGCGGAATGCCATGCCCGTCAGCTTGCCCTGTACCTCCGGCAGGCAGAGGCCGACGGCCTTGGCCGCGCCGGTGGATGCGGGAATCGCGTTCTGGGCGGCGCCACGGCCGCCGCGGAGGTCCTTCTTGCTCGGGCCGTCCACGGTCGGCTGCGTTGCGGTCATCGCGTGGATGGTCGTCATAAGGCCTTCTTCGAGGCCGAAGTTGTCAAGAATGACCTTCACGATCGGCGCCAGGCAGTTCGTGGTGCAACTGGCGTTCGAAACGACGTTGTCCTTGGCCGGATCGTATTTTTCATGGTTGACGCCCATGACGAGCGTCGCGATGTCTTTGTCCTTGGCCGGGGCCGAGATCACGACGCGCTTGGCGCCCGCCTTAATGTGCTTCTCCGCGTCGGCACGTTTGGTGAACAGCCCGGTCGACTCGACAACATAGTCGGCGCCGAGCTTGCCCCACGGTAGTTCCGCCGGGTCACGCATCGAGATACACGGGATCGCTTTGCCGTCGATCACGATATTTTCGCCGTCCGCCTTGATCTCCGCACTCGCCCGACCGTGCGTGGAGTCGTACTTCAATAGGTACGCGAGATTCTCCGCGGGGACGAGGTCGTTGACGCCGACAAACTCGATATCCTTGTCACCGATGGCCGCACGCATCACGAGCCGCCCAATCCGACCGAAACCATTGATTCCAACCTTGATTGCCATGTTTCTTGACTCCTAAGCAGTTCGCGGGAGCATCACTCTCCCAAGGTGTCTTGCGAGCCGCATAGGATAGGCAGGCTGGCCCGGCCGGTCAAGCGGGCGGGTTTCGGCGTCGTCAGGGCGGTCGGTCGGCCGCCGGAGCGGGGGTTTCGTCAGCTTCGCAGCCGGCGGGCTGGCAAAAAGACAGACAGATCCTCGTTTGACGATCCACAACGGACGAGTTCGGTCACGACCTCGGCGGTCAGGGGGGCCAGGCCGATTCCCGTTCGGTAGTGGCCGGTGGCGGCGAAGAGTCCGTCGAAGCCGGGGACCGGGCCGATGTACGGTCGTCGGTCGCGCGTACCCGGTCGCAGGCCCGCCCACGCGCGAACGAACGTGGCGCGGGCCAGGGACGGCACGAGCCGTATGGCCTGGGTCGAAAGCGACTGAACGCCTTCGGCGGTGGCTTCGCTGGCGAAGCCCGCATCGGGTTCAACCGTCGAGCCGACCAGGAACAACCCGTCGCGTCGCGGCACGACGTAGCACTTGCGATGCTTGACGACGTGCGCAAGCGGCAGCGATGGCATCGCGAGCAGAAGGACCTGCCCGCGCACGGGAAAGACGTCCACCGCGGCCCGCAGGGATTCATCGAGCAGCGACGACCACGCGCCGGCGCAGAGGATGGTGTGGCCGGCATGCCAGATGTCCGAGGCGCTCCGCGCGCCGATGATGCGATTCTGCTCGCGGCACAGGCCGGTAGCCTCGGTGCCTTCGTGGATGCGGACGCCGGCGGCCCGAGCCGCCGCGGCCAGCGCGGGCACGAGACGCGAGTTTCGCACCTGGGCCGTGGCCGTGCAGCGCTTGGCGCCGAGCAGATTCCCGGTGACTTTCGGTTCGAATGCCTGCACTTGCGCGGGCGTGAGCAACTGCACGATCGGCTCGTCGTGTTCGTCATGTTGTGCGGCGGCGGCGTCCACTTCGGACATGGCCATGCGGAACTTCTGGTCTTCGAAGAGCAGCTCCAGGCTGCCGCACCGCACGTATTCCGGGTCGATGCCGGAGACGGCGTGCAATGTCTCGCAGAAGGTCGGCATCATGGCCAGACTTTTGCGCTGAAACCGGACCATGGCGTCCTGCCGGTGCCAGTTCGCGGCGGCCAGCACGCCGGCCGCGGCCCAGGACGAAGATAGCCCGATGCGGTCCTTCTCCAGGAGTGTGACAGAAACGCCGTCGATGGCGAGCCGCCGGGCGATGGCCAAGCCGATCACGCCGCCGCCGATCACGAGGACGTCCGAGGTGTTGTTGGCCGGCATGGGCGTTGGCTCCAGGATCCCGCGGCAGTTCACCTGGACGGGATAGTACCACTCCAGCGCATAGGAAGACACCACCACGAAGCATACGAAGAGCACGAAGGACGGAGTTCTTGGTGATCCAGGTCACGCACAGAGGTTGAACCCCGGGGCCAGATCTATGGCTTCTTCGGTCCCTTGTCCGATCTCCGGTCTTCTTCGTGTCCTTCGGCCCTTCGTGGTTATCCTTCTTGCGGCGTTGGAGGTTACTTGCCCCGATGCGCGCGGAGCAGGTCAATGACGCGCTGTAACTCCGCGGGCGGGGGGGCTTGTAGCTCCATCATGGTTTCGGTAATCGGGTGCCGAAATTCGATCCGAAACGCATGCAAGGCCTGGAACAGCAGGAGTGGCTCCTCGCTGCCGGAGCCCGTGAGATCCTTTTCGCTGAAGTGATGGCCGCCGTAGTACGTGTCGCCGAACATGGGGTGGCCGATGTGCGACATGTGCACGCGGAGCTGGTGCGTGCGGCCCGTCTTCGGGTGCATGTGGACCAGGGTGAATCCGCGGAACCGTTCGACCACCTGATACCGGGTGACCGCTTCCTTGAAGAGAAACGAGCGGTGGCGAATGCCCGGGACGATGTAGCGTTCCTTGATGCGCTCGTGGGCGGCCAGGGGCGCGTCGATGACGTCCCCGTCGAGCTGTGGTTCGCCTTCGACAATGCCCATGTACGTCTTGTGAATCGTGCGCCGCTCAAACTGCAGCCCGAGCCGCCAGTGCGCCTCGTCGGTTTTGGCGATCAGCATGATGCCGGTCGTGTTCTTGTCGAGGCGGTGGACGATGCCCGGCCGGAATGGGTCGTCACCGTGGCTGAGGGACTGGGCGTAGTAGGCCAGGCCGTTGGCGATGGTTCCGGTTTGCGTCGATTTTGCCGGGTGGCAGATGATGCCGGTGCGCTTGTTGAGCGCCAGCATGTGATCGTCTTCGTAGACGATGTCGAGCGGGATGGGTTCGGGGATGAGTTCCAGCGGCTCGGGCGGAGGCACAAGCACTTCGATGATGTCGCCGGCATTCGGTTCGTAGCTGGGTTTGGTCGTCTTGCCGTTGACGGTGATGCCGCCTTGTTTGATGAGTCGCTGGATCAACGTGCGCGACATGTGCGGGAACCGGCCGTGCAGGTATCGGTCCAGGCGCCGGCCGACGAGACGCCGGCGCATGCGCAGGCGAACGCGCTCGGTGTCGTCGCTGTCGACCGGGAGCGGTCGATCCAGGAGTTCGTCGCTGACCTTGTAGTCCTGTTCTTCGTCACACATCGATGTTTGTCGCCATGCTCGCGTCGACAAAGAAAATACCCCGCCGGGTGCGGGGTATTACGGGTTCACGTTGGATTGGTGCTTGAAACCATTTATGCCGTGACAAGCCGGTGGGCGATTTCCACGGCGCTGGCGGCGTCGGGCGCATAGCCGTCAGCCTTGATCTCATCGGCAAATCGCTGCGTGACCGGCGCACCACCGATCATGGTCCGCACGTTGCTCAGGCCGTCGGCCTTGATCGCGTCGACGACCTTGGACATATAGGGCATGGTTGTGGTCAACAGCGCGCTCATGGCGATGACCTTGGCCTTCTTTGCCTTGACGGCTTCGACGAACTTCTCCGCCGGCACGTCCGTACCCAGGTCGACGACCTCGAAGCCGCCACCCTGGAGCATCATGCCCACGAGGTTCTTGCCGATGTCGTGCAGGTCACCCTTGACCGTACCGAGAACGACCGTTCCGGCCCGCTCCACACCGGCGTCGGCCATCACGGGCTCCAGGATCTGCATGGCGCCCTGCATGGCCCGCGCCGCGATCAGGACCTCCGGCACGTAGATGATATTCCGACGGAATCGCTCGCCGACGACGGACATGCCGCCGACGAGACCATCATTGAGAATGGTCGCGGCGGGCACGCCTTCATCGATGGCTTCCTGCACCTTCTTGACGACTTCATCGCGTTTCCCGCGAGTCAATGCAACGGCCATGCCTTCCAAGTCTGCCATAGTTCACGGCCTCCATCGAAACTAATCTCGAATAGGTCTGGACCGCAGAGCCTACCGGGCCGGCCCGGGCATGTCAATGCCGCATCCGAGCTTCCAGCGCAGCGGCCATCAGTGGGTTTGAGGGAGGTGGATCTGGTGCCCGACTGACCAGCAGAGCCACGACGACCAATGGCAGGAACCACGGGATCGCCGTACCGCCTCCGTGGAGTGGCCAGAGCTGAGTGCCCGTCACGATTGCGGCGCTGACGGCGCACAGATGCCACGGCGTGCAACGCGACTTGAACAGCAGCAGGAGGAAGAACGCAGCGGCCGCCAAGCCGATCTGGCCCAGCAGGACGTAATCGCGCGCACGGTCCAGCCAGGCGGTTCGCTCTTTGAGCAGCGGTTGTCCCGCGTCGAAGAGCGTCTGCTGTCGCCGTTGCCACTGCTGCCAGGCGCTGCTTTCGCGCGGGGATCCCGCGTCGTCGGCCGTTTGGCGACCGTCGAACCAGGCGGCTTCGACGATCGTCCGCCCCTTCGCGACGGTCTGTCGCCACCAGGAGTAGTCTACTGCGGCGTGGTCATAGAGCGTGGCGAGCACACGGGCGGCCTCGGCGTCGGCGGGGCGGATCCGTCGCAGCGGAACGTTGGCACCGTCCGTGGCGATCGTTGCCGGGCGTGTGGTCACGCCGGCCGCATCCCAGGCTTCCGCCCCGATGGCCTGGAGGGCGGATGCGGAGAGGACGGGTTCATCGTCCGGGTTGCCATCGGCCGCCAGCCAGGCGAGACAGCGGGTGGCTGCACACTTCGCCCCAGGCGGGGTCGGTCGGGTGGCGATGGGTACGACGGGCGTCAGTGTCCACTGGCCGTTGGTGCGTCCCAACTCCTGCAGGACCGAAGGCGACTCGCACAGCGCGGCCTGGATCGCATCCGATCGCGGTGGCAGCGAGGTAGTTGCCGACAGCGTCCTCCAATCGAGCAGCGAACCGACGCCCACGAAGGCGACGATGAATGTCAACGCGCCGAAGTTACGGCCCCGCAGGTGGCTGCCGTGCGGGTTCGGGGGCGGCATGACCGGGCTATAGACGCCTCGTCGCCGCAGGCAGCTTGCCAGGAACGCCGGGGCCAGCAGTAGAGGATAGAACATCATGCCGGACGCGACGGCCAGCAGCGCGCCGGCGATTGCGGCGCCGATGCTTCGCAGTCTGGGCGCCATGGCGACCAGGGCCCAGATGACCAGTGCCGCGGGAACCGTCAGATGCGCTGTGGCCACCATGACGCCAACGGGCGGAAACAATGCGTACAACGCGGCCAGCAATGCGCCCGTGGAGGCGTTATGCATCTGCCACCCGAGCAGCACGAGGCCGAGCAGGATCGCCGCGTGAGCCAGCGCGCCGATCGACTTTGTTACGCCGAGGTCGTCCGCTTCGGAGCCCTGCGGGTCCATACGGCCCGCGTGGAGCTGATAGAGCGTCGGGCCAAAGTCGGTGCGGTTGGCGATCTGGCCGTACGGCATCTGGCCGGTGGTCAGAAGGTGACGACTGCCGCGTGCGAGAGCAATGCTTTCGGTGTCGGCGTGCCATTCGCTCAATCCGCAGAAGTTCGCGCTGACCGCGAATGCGAGGAGCAGCCACGCGGTCGGACCGATCCCCGGTGCGGCCATGACGCGCGGCGTGCGACGAAGCAACTGGCCGAGTGTGCGCAACAGGAGGTACGCGCAGATGGCAAAGATACCGGTCCAAGCCAACAGGGCGTATGTGCATTCCGTGCCGAAGAACGTCACCCCGCGGTTGTCGTGGCGGAACACAAGCAGGATGGCCAGGCCTACGATGGACAGCACATCGATCGTGCGCAGCGAAAGAAATCGTCGCAGATCGATGCCGAGCACGAGCCAGAGTGTGCCGCCGAACCAGAGCATCGCGGTCGGCCCGAAGACCGGACGCAGCAGTTGCGCATAGTCCGGTCCGGGCGCGTCGGTGCTCACAGAGACCGGCGCCGTTTCCGCGTTGATGGTGGCGGCGGTGTCGGCGGTGGGTGTCTGTGCGCCAGCGGTGGCCGTCCAGCACGCCAACAACCCGATCAAAGCTACTGTGATCCCGATGCGTCGATTGTGCATCGCGGCCTCCTTGCGCAGACGACGCTCCCAGCCTGTCCGGATATGACCGCGCATATCTTACTGTACACCG
>JAFGKA010000544.1 GCA_016928855.1 Phycisphaerae bacterium | reverse complement strand
TGCAAACAAAGTCGTAACGTCGTTTGACGGAACCCAAAACACGTGATATATAATCTTAGTCTTATCGGGTGGTGCGGAAGCTGCCGGTAACGACCGCGGGCGGCGCTAATTTCAGCCAGCATAAAAATTTACGTCAAGGCGGGCGGCATAGCCCACTCGCTGGGTAGAGAGTGTTTTAGTTGACATCAGCCAGCAGAGAAGCGGCCACTCGACGCATCCGCGACAGCGTGGACATCGTCGACGTTATCGGTAGTTATGTCGTGCTGCGCCAGGCTGGGGCCAACCTCAAGGGGCTCTGTCCGTTTCACGAGGAAAAGACGCCGTCGTTCAACGTGCATCCGGCCAAGCAGATCTTCAAGTGCTTCGGCTGCGGGGCGGGCGGCGACGTCTTCAACTTCATCCAGCTTCGTGAAAAGGTCAGTTTCCTGGAAGCCAGGGCGATTCTGGCCGACCGTGCCGGTATTTCGCTCGACGACGACCGGCACGGCGACAATCAGGGGCCCGGAAAGGTGGATATCGCCCGGGCCAACCAGTGGGCCGCGGGACTGTTCCGCAGGCAACTGCTCAGCCCGGCGGGCGAAGCCGCCCGCGCGTACGTCGAGAAGCGGCAAATCAAGCCGGAAATGGCGGAGGCATTCGGCCTGGGATACGCACTGGACAGCTTTGACGGCATCCTGCAGGCCGCCCGGCAGGCCGCCCACGGCGAGGAGCTTCTTGCGGCGGCCGGGCTTGTTCGCGCCGGCGGACCGCGCGGCTGTTACGACACATTCCGAAATCGGCTGATGTTTCCTATTGCCGATACGACGGATCGGATAATCGGCTTTGGGGGCCGGACGCTCGGGGACGACCCGGCGAAGTACCTGAACACCCCGGAAACGATCCTGTTTGAGAAGGGTCGCGGGCTCTTCGGGCTCAACCGGGCTAAGGATGCCATCGGCCGAACCGGCCGAGCGATCGTCGTCGAGGGCTATACCGATTGCATGATGGCGCATCAGTATGGCTTCGAAGAGGTAGTAGCAACACTGGGGACGGCGTTTACCACGGAGCAGGCCAAGCTGCTTCGACGATATACGGACGTCGTAATACTGGTCTTCGATTCGGACGAAGCCGGTCAGCGTGCGGCAGACCGGGCAATATCGGTCAGCCTGTGCGAACGGCTGGATGTGCGACTGGCGCACGTGCCCACGGGCAAGGATCCGTGCGATTTTCTGCTGGCATCCGGTGCGGATGCTTTCGCGCGGTTGTTGATCGACGCCCGGCCCGCGCTAGAATTCAAGTGGCTTCAGGTGGTGGGTCGCTACCACCAGAGCGAGACGGGCCCCGGACAACGCCGAGCGGTAGAGGAGTTCATCGAACAGGTCGCCGCCTGGCTTCGTGAAGGGGCCGTGGACAACATCCAACGGGGTATCGGCCTTGACCAGGTAGGCAAGCTTCTATCCCTCTCCCCGGGAGAGGTGAACCGCTTGGTAGCCGCGGCGCAGCAACGGCTGCGGCGACCGGCAGGCAAGGAAGCGGTCCAGGCGTCTGAGACGGGTTTGGCCGCACCGTCAGGCGCGAGGCAGGCGATTCTCCGACAGTTGATCGAAGTCCTGCTCAACGAACCGGAATTCGTCGGGCAGGTGGGCGAGACCTTGGAAGCGGAGGTAATCACGGACCCGGTGCTGGCGACCATTGCGAAGGAGGTGCTGGCCTGGTGCCGGGAGGGACAGAAAAGCGAGTCTTGGCGTCTGGATGAACTCATCGGCCGGTTCGAGAGCCCCCAATTCGGGCAGGTCGTGACAGACCTCCAGACGGCCGGTGAGCGTCGCGGGAACTATGCGACGACGGTCGGTGGAGCGTTGGCGCGGCTAGCCGAACTGGCGGAGACAGCCAAGACGATATCGGCGGGCATGGAGGCGCGTCGTCCGGACGATCGGGAAGCGGAAACACGGGCTCTGATGGCGGCGCACGTGGGCAACCGGGCACGCCGGCGCTTTCACCCGCTGTCACACGGGCCCGGACCGGGGTAAGTCCCGAAGCGGCGCGAACGTGAGGATTGGGGAGGAGGCGCGGCATTGGTGCCGGAGAAGCAAGGGCGCACAGAACGCACCCAGGCCGGCGTGAGAGCCGCACGGATAGGTCGTTGAAGACGTAGAGGAAACGCATGGCTGAACTAGCAGATATCGCAACCGATCCCGTCGAGGCGTCCATTGAGCAACTGCTGACGCTGGCGAAGAAGCGGGGTTTTCTCACCTGGGAGGAGATGAACGCGATCCTTCCGGACGAGGCCATTTCGCCCGACAAGCTCGAGATGGTCATGATGCGCCTCGAGCAGAACGAGATCGAGATGGTCGACGAGGCCGAGGCCGATCGGCTCGGCGTGCGCGAAGACACCAAGGACGCGCGCCCGAAGAAGAGCAAACGCAAACCGATTGGCGACGAAGAGGTCGATCTCGAAAAGGCGCAGTCGGACGATGGCGGCTCTCGCCGTATCGATGATCCCGTGCGCATGTACCTGACGCAGATGGGCGAGATTCCGCTCCTGACGCGGCCGCAGGAAATCGCGCTGGCCAAGAAGATCGAGCTGACCCGCATGGCCTTCCGCAAGCAGGTGCTCGAGAGCGACTACTGCGC
>JAFGKA010000543.1 GCA_016928855.1 Phycisphaerae bacterium | reverse complement strand
GTCAGCTCGCCGGAGCCGTTCGGCCGGCTGTTCAACCAGGGCTATATCCAGGGTTATTACTACGAAGATGAGCGGGGCACCCGCCGCCCGGCGATCGAAGTGGTCAATCAGGACGGTAAGCCCGCGGCGGAAGTCCAGGGCCAGAAGGATCAGCAGTTCTTCCACGACGGCCAGCCAGTGACGGAGCGGTACGGCAAGATGGGCAAGAGCCTCAAGAACGCGATTGCCCCGGACGACATCATCGCTGAGCACGGCGCGGACACGCTCAGGGCGTACGAGCTGTACCTCGGGCCGTTGGAGGCCAGCAAGCCGTGGAGCACGCGTGACATCGTCGGCATGAGCCGCTTCCTGTCGAGCGTCTGGCGCAAGCTGGTCAGCGAAGACGGTGCCTCACGCGTCACAGACGATGCGCCGGACGACGCCTTGCTGCGTCTGACCCACAAGACGATCAAGAAGGTCGGCGAATTGATGAACGACCTTCGGTTCAACACGGCCATCGCCGCGCTGATCGAGCTCAACAACGCGATCAAGGGCACGTCGATTCCGCGCCGGGTGGCTGAGCCACTCGTCCTGATGCTCTCGCCGTTCGCGCCGCATCTGGGCGAGGAACTCTGGCAGCGCATCCAGGGCGGTGCCTGGAAGGACTCGGTCGCGATGGAACGTTGGCCGGCCTACGATCCGAACCTGGCCAGGGACGAGCGGATCGAGGTGCCGGTGCAGGTCAAGGGGAAGCTGCGGTCGCGGATCATGGTCGCTGCCGATGCGGACGCGGCGACGATGCAGGCCGCGGCACTGGCCGACGAACGCATCCAATCGGAGATCGCCGGCAAGGACATCGTCAAGATCATTTGCGTGCCGGGTCGGCTGGTGAATATCGTCGTGAAGTAGCGTCGCGCGTGTGGCGTTCCCGCCACCAGGGAGCCGCGATGACATTTGAGATCGAAGCCAAATACGCTGTCCGCTCGCACGGCCCGATCCGGTCCCAACTGCAGAAGCTGGAGGCGGAACGTATCGGCGCGGTGCTCGAGACGAACCACATCTTCGATCGGCCCAACCGCTCGTTGTTCGCCACGGATTGCGGCCTGCGAGTACGGGCGATTCACGTGCTCGACGGCGCCGAGCAGCCCGCCACGTTAACGTTCAAGGGCGCGCGGACCGACGCAGCCTTGAAGACCCGCCAGGAAATCGAGACGCCGATCGGCGACGCTGTGGCAGCCTGCCGGCTTCTGCGGGCGCTGGGCTTCGTCGAGACCGTGACGTTCGAGAAACGGCGCGAGAGCTGGCGATTCGGCGCGAGCCGGGTCGAACTGGACGAATTGCCGCACCTGGGCCTGTTCGTCGAGATCGAGGCAGCGGAAGAGGCCACGGTACACCAAGCCCGTGACACGCTCGGGCTCGGCGACAGCGACTTCATCCGCGAAAGCTACATCGCCCTGCTGATCGGGCATTGCCAACAGCACAGCCTGCCGGCACAACGCATCACGTTCGGCTAAACGTCCGAAAGCCGCCGCCTTCGCGCCGCGTTCAGTTGCACGCCGCCGGGCGGTTCGGGCCGTTGAAACAAGCCGAGAACATGCCGAAGTCCGCCAAGTCCACATCCGTATCCGAATCGAGGTCCGCCGGCCCGCAATTCGATCCCACAGGGATCCGGTTCGGCCCGTTGAAGCAGCCCGCGAATATGCCAAAGTCTGCAAGGTCGACATCTCCGTCGCCATCCAGATCTGCGGCACACTCAAGCAGGTAATCGAGTATGCTGGCCATGACCTGATCGCGCACCGCATCGCTATGCAATGACTCGAACGGAAAACCGAACGTTACCGCCTTGTATACTCCTGTGTCATATGCCACGCCGGCGCTCTTCTTGATCCGTCCCGGATAGTTGATTACGGTTACAGCGCCAGGCTGTGGCCCGATCACGTCCGGAGCCTGCACCCAGTAAGGTGCCACGCCGGCCAGGCCAAACGGCGTCTGGGCCACGCCGGCGAGAAACGTCCCAACAGCACCTTCAACGGCGTTTGACGAGGAGAAGCTGCTGAGGCAATTCGCGCCAAGAACGTTCTCGAAGAATGCCTGACCGTTGCCCTGCAGGTCCAGGTCGGTCCCGATGGACGCACCGCTGACGAAGATGCTCCCGCCTCCGTTGAGAAATGCGGTAACGACCGCCTGTTCCGTCGCAGAGAATGTCACATCCGCATCGCCTTCCTCGCCTAGAATCCAAACCACCGCTTCGTACGCAGCAAGTGACACCATTTCGTCGGCTACCGCCTCGTTGCTGCTCGAATCGAAGCCGATCCCCGCGGCGGCAATCGCACTGCCATGCTGAACGGTGTAATCGAACGAATTCACTTGCCGCCAGAGCGGCCGCTTCTGTGGACCAAGAGGAATCGTTTCCGTTGGATCTTCGATGCGCGCGACCCGATCGAACCCGTTGACCAGCAGCACCCGCGCCCAGCGGTTGCTCGGCACGCACACTGCCATCGCCTCGGTCGGCATCGATTCGCCGCCGGCGTTCGTTGCCGCCACGCGCAGATACACCGTCGTGTTCGCCGGAATATCCGTCAGCGTCGTGGTCAGCACATCGCCCACCGCCGTCCCGTTGTCGAAGCCGTAGCCGTTCGGCGAACGGTACACTTTGTAGCCGGTCGCCGGATCGCCCAAGGCCCCACCGCTCGGCGGGGTGCTCCACGACACGATCACATTGCCGGCTCCGTCGTGGACGGCGCTGACGTCTTCCGGCGGGCTCGGCGCGAAGGCCAGCGGGACGGTGCTTCCGGAGAGACTGTTAAGGAAGATCGTCAACCCCTGCACCGTCGAACGGGCCACAGCGGCCCGCACCGTCGGATTCAGGAGATTCGCCGCATCCTCGGGCTGGTCATGGAACGCGACTTCAATCAATGTCGCATCGAATTCGTTGTCGTTGTTGTACGTCGAAATGGCCCCGTACCCGCCGGCATAGATGTTGGTAGGACGATCGCCCCACGGATACTCGAATTCGTCATCCAACTGGAGCATGTCGGCTTCCATCTTCTCACCGGTGATCGTAGCAAACGCCTCCTGGTTGGTCGTCGGTGCCGACGAGGAGATCAGACTGATCGTGCCCTGCGCCAGATGGTTGCCAGTCGCGTTGGTGTGATACTCGATGTACGCGCGGCGCCAGCGATCATTGTTGTAACTCTGACGGTTCATCGCGGCAGCCCAGCGGGCGGACGTCCCGACGTTGTCGCTGCCGTCGTCACCACTGTTGCCCCAGATACTCGATGGCATGCCCACAGCGTTGTTGCCGGCCTCGCTCTGAGCCCAGTATTTTGCGCATTCTTCTTCGCGCGCATAACCGCTGATTGTGCCAGGCCCGGGCCGCACAATATCGCCCATGCCATTGCCGAACCGAATCGCGTCCGCGATCACCACGCCGGTATCCGGCGAGGCGTTCGTGATCTCGACGTAGTTGTCCGTACCCGCCAGCAGGTAGTAGTTGCCCAGCCAGATCCAGCCCTTGCCGACCATCCGGTGATCGATCACCACCTCGGCCACACCGCCGCTGTGGGCGACGCGATACGTCTGCCGCACGCAGTCATCGTCGTCGCGCGTCCAGCAGTAAACTGGATAGAAATCCGTCGTTGGAATCGTCGGCGTATAGCGGGCCGTCGCCGACTCGGTCGCCTCCGCAGTCGCATAGCGGTACGGCACGCCACTGGCCGTGACCCCGTTCTCGTAGTACTCCGCGCCAGCCGTGCTGTTGCCCCACGTTCCCGTGTACGTCACGCCCGGATCATCGTTATCGAGCACAACCTCGATCGTCTGCCAGCCGACCGGCCGGAACGGCACGACGGTCGCGCCGGCGTTGTAGAGATACTGTACGAAATAATGCAGTTGATCGACGTTGCCGTAATCCTCATTCATGTCCTCCATGAGCGGGCGCTGCAGGTACCAGGCCGAGCTGCTTGCTGTCCAGCCATGGCCCGCCGCGGCGTAGACGATCACCCCGCTCAGCGCCCCGGCCGGCTGCGTGCCGCCGTGCGCTGTCGGGCCGCCGAGCGACGTGGTCGCTTCCTGGCCGGCGGGCGTCAGCGGCTGCGCCTCGGCGACAGTATCCGTTTCGCGTTCGGGCTGCTCAGCCGCCACAGCCGGCCCACTGGACAGCGGCGCATAGTCGCCGCCGACACCCGCACGTCCGCGCACGACGAGCCCCAACGACTCGCGATCGGGATCGACCGCATCGGCCAAGGCCGCGTAGATCGCCTCGATCTGCCCGTCGGACAGTGTCGTCGGATTGACGTCGGCCGGCAGCGTTAGGTCGATCTGCGCCAAGCCGTCGATCCATTCGAGCCGATCGACCTGCGTGCCGGCCGGCAGCGCCTTCACGATACCGTCGCCGGCCATCACCACAGCCGGAGCGAATAGTGCGATAAACACCGCACAACACGCCGCCGTCACGACGAGAAACCGGACACCTCTGCTCGTACGGGAAACGTTCTGCTCGCTACAGGAAATGTGCATCGCTTGCCTCCGATCCACCCCGCCGTGATGAGAAGAGAGAACGACCGTTGACGGCCACGCTACTGATTATACATCAGGGACCGTTGAGAATGAAAGCGGTTTGGGGGCCCCGTCGGATGGATTGATGGTGGGCGGCACGAAATCCAATGCATCCGGCCCCCGCCGACCGGGCTTTTCCGTGGGGCCCATTTCGGACCTCGCGGAACAGGAATCGGCCCCGAGGAGCCCAAGCCACGGGTCCTGACGACGTTGACCGTGGTGAAGTCCGAGAAACGGCGGCGGCCTCGTCGGTGCCACCGCCGCCTGCGGTCGCCCCATCGCCGCCTGCGACGGAATCAGCCCACGCGAAGGATCTCGATCAAGGTGGCAAAGCTGCCCAGAAGGAACTCCACAATCAGATAGTATCCGCACAAGCATCGGGAATGCCATTTCCCGCGTGGCACCCACCGGGAATGGCGAAGCCTTTGGATTGCGGCGACACGACGCCGCTTTGGCTTGCGGCGGAGCCGCGTCCGTCGGATCGGCCTGATCCAACCTGTCATCTGCGAGAATCTGCGGACGGATCAATTGGCCGGCGGATTCCGCCGATTCACGCAAACCGAAGGTAAGTCCGCTTCGCTCGACCCACCCTACGTGATTCGTATCGCGTGGTGACATATTCTAGGGCGCATTCGCTAATTGGGGTCGCGTTGTGGGGCCGGAAGGCTTGGGTTCGATTGGAGAAGAGCTTTCATCTATCGATGGGCGGTTCATGACTGTTCCCCGGTTGCGGCTTGAGATTCAGATAACTTCTCGTCCACAGAAACAACACATTCGCTGCGCCGGGTTCTTTCTTGCCGCAGAGGCCAATGGCGATGTCCAAACCGGCGAGTTAATCCGCACTGCGGGAACTGGCTGGAGAAGATCTGGCCAGCTCTATCAGCAGTCTCAGCCCGGCCACCGTCGTCTCCCCGGTTGCGCGGTTGGTGAGCACGACGACGGCAACGCCGCCCGGCTTGATGAACCCGACGAAGGAGTGGAAGCCCCCGGTCTCGCCATCGTGCCAATGGACCCGCGCCTGGCCTTCAGCATTCACGATGGCCAGCCAGCCCAGGGCCTGGGCGTGATCGGGGATCTCGGTCTCGCTGACTCTGGGGTGGTGCGTGTCCTGGATGGCGGCGTCCAGCGGCGTCTTGATTGTCCCGATCTGTGCGGTGGCATAACGCAGCATATCCTTTGCCGATGAGAGCAGGGCCCCCGAGCCGGCCAGGGCGTCATCGTGCCAATAGGCCGCTGGTTCCCCATCCTCATCATAGCCCTTGGCGAGCCGCCGCTTCTGGTCCGGTGAGAGTGTGATGCAGGTGTCGCGCATGCCCAGGGGTTTGCAGATGCGCTCCACGATCAGCCGCTCGTAGCTGCCGCCGGCGGCGTGGCGGGCCAGCGCGTAACCCAGCAGGCCTGCGCCGAGATTCGAGTATTTCCACGCAGCTCCGATGTCGCGCGGCAGCTTATACGTGCCTAAAAACTGACACATACACGCTGGCGTGTACCGGGCGTAAGGGTCTTCACTGAAGAGAGCGAAGAGCGCCAGTTCCGGCGGAATATTGGGCAGGCCCGAGGTGTGCGTGGCCAGATGCTCCAGCGTGATCTGTTTGCCGCCGCGCGTGGGCATGCGGCAATCGGGCGCCAGGTACTGCTGAACCGCGTCGTCGTATTTGACCAGCTTGTGATGCACCATGTCGGCCAGCGCCAGCGCGGTGAACGTCTTGCCCACTGAACCGGTCTCAAAGATGGTGTCGCCGTCGACAAGCTGCTGCGAATCGGTTGCGAGCGTCCCGTAAGCGAAGACGTGCTCCTGTCCGCCGGTCAGCACGCCGACGACATAGGCGAATTCTCCCGTTTTGAGTAAGGGCGCAAGATGCTCTTCCACCTTCGCTTTCAGCTCCGAAGGCGGGATGGCCAGAGTGGGGGTAGTCAAGGCGGCCACTACAACCACGGCGAGAACTCGTCTCATGCGGCATCTCCGAACCTCAATCCGACATTTCGCATTCGACCTCCAGCCGGCTACGCCGCCGCGTGATGTTCCGCTATGGTAACAACGCCCCCCTTGCTTCGCCCGGCTGCGCCGTGCTACGCAGGGGATGGGCCACCCGTCCTTATGTCTTCTTGGCGTCCTTGGCTTGGCGGTTCAGAGCTCGGCCTACCAGCCCATGCCGTTGACCAGGAACTCGGTGGGCAGGACCGTCAG
>JAFGKA010000542.1 GCA_016928855.1 Phycisphaerae bacterium | reverse complement strand
GTGGCCTGGCGCTGGGCGTCGTCGAAGTAGGCCGGCACGGTGATCACCGCCCGATGGACGTCGGTGCCGAGCGTGTGTTCCGCGCGCGCCTTGAGTTCTCGCAGGATGATCGCGCTGAGTTCCGGCGGCGTGAGCGGCTGCCCGTTGATTTCGACGGCGGCGATGTCACGGCCTTCCTGGTCGGTCGCCCGCTGAACGACGTGATACGGCAGGAACCGTAGTTCGCTCTGCTCGACGTCGGCGTAGCCGCGGCCCATGAGCCGCTTGATCGAGAAGACGGTGCTCTGCGGGTTTTCGACGGCGTGTTCGCGGGCGGGCCAGCCGATCGTCACGCGGCCGCTCGGATCGAATGCCAGCACCGAGGGCATGCGGGCGTCGCCGTTCTCGTCGCGGATGACGTGGGGGCCGGCCTCGTCACACCAAGCCACCAGCGAGTGCGTGGTGCCGAGGTCAATGCCGACGATGGGGGATTCAGGGGTCGCCATAGGTTCCGATCATAAGGTGGCCAGAAGATTTCCGAGGTATCGCATCGCGTTCAGGTGCTGGCGGAGTTCGGTCTGGACGTTCTCTGACTGCTCGTCGAGGCGACCACAGAGGGCCGCGACCTTCTCCAGCGTGGCGGCTTGGCGGGCTTCGATTTCCGCCCGCCTGGCGGCCAGGGTTTCGCTATCGGCAGCGGCCCGGGCGTCCTCGATGGCCTCACGCATCAACATGACTTCGGCGAGCAGTTCGCCGGGCACGCTCTTGTCCTTGGCGGAACTCTTGCCGCCGGTGCTTTCGAGAAGGTACTCCGCCCGCAGCACGGGGTCCTTCAGCGTTGCGTAGGCTTCGTTGACCTGGGCGCTGAGCCGCAGCGAGAGTGCCTGCATTTCGGCCGCCTGGGCACCAAAAAAGTCGGGGTGGATGTTTCGGCTGATGGACAAGAATCGCTGGTGCAGGTCGTCCAGGTCGAGGGCATACCGCCGAGGCAGCCCGAAGAGCTTGAAGTGGTCTTCTGAGGTGCCCACCGGGTAGAGCGTGTGACAGTCCTGGCAGCAGACCGGCGAGTCCATCGGTCGCTGGCAGGACGTGCACTTCAGCGGTACGGGCTTGTCGTGGCTGTCTGGCATTCGGGCGATTGTACGCGGGCGCGGCGGTTCTCTTCAATTCGGCCCGTTTTGGGCTCGCACGCCAGTGCCTGTCGTCAGTGGGGCGGGATTCGCCCTGGCGGACCATTTGGCTTGGGGTCGGCGGTGATGGGATGGTTCGCGAGCGAGGCTCCTACACGGCTACACGGGGCTGTTCGGTTGAAGGGGGGCCTTGCGGCGGACCCGCCGTATTGGCTACAATGACGGCAACACTTCTTGCGGAAGGAGGCTTATGATGCAGCGGTTCACCAATATGTACGGTGTGTTCTTGGTCTTGCTCGCCCTCGGTGTTTTGGTGGCAGGGGCAGGCGTTCACGAAGCGCAGGCGGCAGCGTGGTCGGCGGACTTCGACGACGACGGCGACGTGGATCTGACGGACTTCAGCGGCTTCGCCGCGTGCTTCAACGGGCCGAATCGATCGCCGTCGTCCGTGTGTGGAGTTGACGCGGACTTGGACAACGACACCGACGTGGACCTGTCGGACTTCGCTGTCTTCGCCGCCTGTTTCAACGGCCCGAACCGGGTGCCGGCATGCGCGCCCAGTGCGCCACCCGGCATGGTCCTGATTCCCGTCGGCGAGTTCCAGATGGGCGATGTGTTCAACGAAGGCGACGCTGACGAAGTGCCCGTGCACGCGGTCTACGTCGATGCGTTCTACATGGACGCAGCCGAAGTGACGAACGCCCAATACGCTGCCGCGCTCAACTGGGCGAACGGGCAGGGGCAACTCTACATCAGTGGTGGGTCCGTGTACAAGGCTGGAAGCGGCACGAGCTATCCGTATTGTTACACGACATCGGGTTATTCCGACAGTCGGATCACGTGGGACGGCAGCACATTCGGTGTGACCGCCGACAAGGAAGACCACCCGATGGTGACGGAAAGCTGGTACGGCGCTGTTGCGTACGCCAACTGGCGCAGCGTGATGGAGGGGCGCACACCGTGTTATGACTTGTCCACTTGGGAGTGTACCTTCAGTGCGAACGGCTACCGGTTGCCGACCGAAGCGGAATGGGAGAAGGCTGCGAGAGGCGGCGTTTCTGGGCAACGGTTCCCGTGGTCGGACCAAGATACGATCCAACACGCCCGGGCGAACTACAACAGCTCGACGTCTTACGCGTACGACACGAGTCCGACGAGCGGCTATCACCCGCTATGGTTCTACACCAGCCCGGTCGGTTTCTTTGACGGTTCGCTGCGGTACAAGGCGGATTTCAACTGGCCGGGCGCGGCGACGAGCTATCAGACGGCCAACGGTGCCAACGGCTACGGCCTGTACGACATGGCCGGCAACGTTTGGGAGTGGTGCAACGACTGGTACGCAAGCAGTTATTACAGCAGTAGCCCGTACAGCGACCCCCGCGGACCGACGAGTGGTGCTGGCCGTGTTCTTCGCGGCGGCTGTTGGGGCAACAGTGCCTACTTCTGCCGGGTTGCGGAGCGCCTCTTCTACGGGCCGGAGACCCGCGATAACCGCTTCGGTTTCCGCTGTGCGGCGGGGACGGAGTGAAGAGAAGACAGGTTAGCGAGCAAGCGAGTTAACGCGTGAGCGAGGCAGCGACGTAGGGTCTGCCCTGGCGGACCATTTGGCTTGGGGTCGGCGGTGATGGGATGGTTCGCGAGTGCGGCTCCTACACGGCCACACGGGACCGTTCGGTTGGAGGGAGGGCCTTGCACGGACCCGCCGTATCCGCTATGATGATGGCACCACTTCTTGCGGAAGGAGGCTGGCATGCGACGGTTCACCAATTCGTACGGTGTGTTCTCGGTCTTCCTTGCCTTTGGTGTTCTGCTGGCAGGGGAAGGCGTCCACGAAGCTCGGGCCGCAACGTGGTCGTCAGACTTCGACCACGACGGTGATGTGGATCTGACGGACTTCAGCGGTTTTGCTGCGTGCTTCAACGGGCCGAATCGTTTGCCGACGACGGCGTGTGCCGTGGCGGCCGATCTCGACATCGACACCGACGTGGACCTGTTGGACTTCGCCGTTTTCACGGCGTGCTTCAACGGCCCGAACCGACTGCCGGCTTGCGCGCCGGATTCACCGCCCTACATGGTTGTCATCCCCGCCGGCGAGTTTCAGATGGGCGATACGTTCAGCGAAGGCGACTTCAACGAGCAGCCGGTCCACGCCGTTCACATCGATGCGTTCTACATGGATGCGACCGAAGTGACAAAGACCTTCTGGGACGAAGTCAGAGCCTGGGCGACGGCAAACGGGTATTCTGATCTTGTGGTCGGTGCCAGCAGAGCGGGCACCCATCCTGTTCATACCGTCAATTGGTTCGACTGTGTCAAGTGGTGCAACGCGCGCTCACAAAAGGACGGGCGGACACCGTGCTATTACACTGACTCGGCCTTGACGATGGTGTACAAGACGGGCGAGGTTGAGCCATATGTAAACTGGGATGTTGACGGCTATCGCCTGCCCACCGAAGCGGAATGGGAAAAGGCTGCCCGCGGAGGCGCGTCCGGCCGGCGGTTTCCCTGGTCAGACAGCGATTTGATCCAGCACGCCCGGGCGAACTACTACAGCTGGGATTACTACACGTACGACACGAGTCCGACGCGTGGTTATCACCCGTTGTTCATAGTGTATGGCAGTCCCCACACCAGCCCGGCGGGGTATTTCGCGCCGAACGGCTACGGTCTGTACGGCATGGCGGGTAACGTGTATGAGTTGTGTAACGACTGGTACAACAGCACGTATTACAGCAGGACTCCTTATCCCCATGTGAACCCGCACGGACCGGCGGGTGGATCGTACCGTGTTCATCGCGGCGGCTTTTGCCACGGTTATGCCGACGTCTGCCGCGTCGCCTTTCGCTGGTACGTCGATCCGGACTCCCGCAGCACCATCATCGGATTCCGCTGTGCGGTGGGGACAGGGGGGAATTAGCCAGCAGCCAGTGGGCAGTGGGCAGTAGGTAGTGGCTGAGGGACGAGCGGAAGCGACAGTCCAAAAGCCGGCGCGCAATGATTTGCGCCTGTGCCCGTCGTCAGGCCGAGAAGCTGCTGCCGCAGCCGCAGGAGGATGAGGCGTTCGGGTTGTTGAACACGAAGCCGCGTCCCATGATTTCGTCCTGGAAGTCCACCGTCGTGCCGTTGAGGTAGAGGTAGCTCTTCGGGTCGCAGATGATCTTCACGCCGTGCGACTCGAATGTCTCGTCGAATTCGCCTTTCGTTTCTGTCAAATCGAGCGAGTAGCTGAAGCCGCTGCAGCCGCCGCCCTTGACGCCGATCCGCAGCATGGTGCCCTCGGGCTTGCCCTGGTCTTTGAGGATCGTCTTGACTTCCTTCGCCGCGCGTTCTGTCAGTTCCAACGCCATCTTGATCGCTCCTAGCGGGGTACGCTCGCCCCCGGGTGTTGTCCTGTGTACCGGCTTATCCGGTGCGACCCGCTTGCGTGAGGCGCCGGGGCCGGTGCTCTAGAACCTATCCCGAAATCGCGAAGAGAAGGGGACAGTCCCATTTGGCGGTGAGTACACCGCAAATCGGGACAGTCCCCAGCGGTTCTGGGATACGTTCTAGTGTAGTCATGCCGAATCGGATTGTCCCGCCGATTCAGGTTTGTCGCTCCGGCCCTGTTTCCGTTTGTAGTCCGCGATGGCGGCCCGAATCGCATCTTCGGCCAGCACGCTGCAGTGAATCTTTACAGGTGGCAGTG
Source organism: Phycisphaerae bacterium (assembly GCA_016928855.1). Lineage (GTDB taxonomy): Bacteria > Planctomycetota > Phycisphaerae > UBA1845 > PWPN01 > JAFGKA01. Next base: position 1,525 of record JAFGKA010000542.1, on the reverse strand, counting down.
CGAGTTCCCTGGCGATTTCGACATTCTTGATTTCCAGGGCTTCATCGACCGTCTTGCCCTTGATCCACTCGGTCGCGAGCGAGCTGCTCGCGATGGCACTGCCGCAGCCGAACGTCTTGAATTTCGCGTCCACGATCCGGTTGTTCTCGTCGACCTGGATCTGGAGCCGCATCACGTCGCCGCACTCCGGGGCGCCGACGATGCCCGTTCCGACGGATTCGTTGCCGCGGTCCAGCGAGCCGATGTTCCGGGGATTCTCAAAATGATCGATCACTTTCTCACTGTACGGCATCCGCGGACTCCTCCGTTACTTCGTTGCGGTGTTCCCGCCTTATCGGGTCTTGGCACGTGCGGCCTCTTCTTTCGCCATCTCGTACAGCGGGCTCATCTCCCGGAGCTTGCGCACGCCGGCCGCGAAACGGTCCACGCAATAATCGATTTCCGCTTCCGTGTTGAACCGGCCGATCGAGAATCGGATCGAGCAGTGGGCCAGATCGTCGCCGACGCCGATCGCCTTGAGGACGTAACTCGGTTCGAGCGAGGCGCTGGTGCACGCCGAGCCGCTGCTGACCGCGATATCGTCCACAGTCATCATCAGCGACTCGCCTTCCACATACGCGAAGCTGACGTTCAGGATGCTCGGCAGCGCGTGGTCGGCGTCGCCGTTGCGATAGATGTCGTCGAGTTCTCGCGAGAACCCCGCCCAGAGACGGTCGCGGAGACTGGCGATCTGCCTCGCTTCGGCGCCCAGGACTTCGCGGCAGAGCTCGGCGGCCTTGCCGAATCCGACGATGCCCGGCACGTTGAGCGTGCCCGAGCGAATGCCGCGCTCGTGGCCGCCGCCGTGCAGGACGGGTTCAGGCCGGCGGATCCGCGGGTTCTTGCGACGCACGTACAGTGCGCCGACCCCTTTCGGGCCGTAGAGCTTGTGCGCGCTGCACGAGAGCAGGTCGATGCCCATGGCTTCCACGTCGATCGGGATCTTACCGTACGCCTGGCAGGCGTCGGTGTGGAAGACGATGTCTTTTTCCTTGCAGATCGCGCCAATTTCGGCGATCGGCTGGATCGTGCCGATCTCGTTGTTGGCCGTCATGATCGAGACGAGGATCGTCTTGTCCGTGATCGTGGTTCGCAGTTGGTCGAGATCGATGCGGCCGGTCTGGGTCACAGGCAGGTACGTGACCTCGAAACCTTCCTGTTCGAGATACTTGCCGGGATCGAGAATCGCCTTGTGTTCGGTGGCCTGCGTGATGATATGGTTGCCGCGGTCCCGATACATGTGGGCGATGCCCTTCATGGCGATGTTGTCGCTCTCGGTCGCACCGCTCGTGAACACGATTTCCTTCGGGCTGGCGCCGATGACGGTGGCCACCTGCTCCCGCGCCTGCTCGACCGCTTTCTCGGCGTCCCAGCCGAAGCGATGGTTGCGACTGGCCGCGTTGCCGAAGCGGTCCCTGAAATGGGGGAGCATCGCGTCGAGTACCTGCGGATCCACAGGCGTGGTGGCGCTGTTGTCCAGATAGAT
>JAFGKA010000541.1 GCA_016928855.1 Phycisphaerae bacterium | reverse complement strand
TGGCTCGGATCAAACTGAATCGGACTGGGCATCAGGTTCCCTCGTCACTTCCCTACGCCAGCAAGCGCAGTGAAGTGGAAATCATGCTCTTCGTCACATCGATCGCTGTGATATTCGCTTCGTACGCACGCGAAGCCTCGATCGCGTCCACCATTTCCGAGGCAATGTCGATGTTTGGATATTCCACATGGCCAGCCATCGGCCCGCTCTTGATCGCATCCGGATGGCTCGGATCCAACACAAAACGCCCAGGTGATGGATCCTCTTCGACGGCCGCGACGTGCACACCCGGGCCCATGCCACCACTGTCGCGTGCCGCTGTCGCGCCCGGATTGCCCGTCGCAAATGCTACCATGTGGCGTCGAAACGGCCCCGGCTGCCCATCGAGCCGCCGAGTTGTGTGCGTGTTGGCCAGATTGCCCGAAATCACGTCCATCCGGACGCGCTGGGCGATCAGGGCCGACGTGCTGATTTCGAGTGATCCGAACATACCTCACCACCGTCTCAAGACACCGCGGCCGAGCCGCGGGCACGTTTCATCCGCCCGCTACCCGACCTGTCCGCTAATGGCCTGTTTCAGACCGGAGAACCGGCTCTTGAGCAATTCCGCCACCATCTGATGCATCATCGCGTTCTCGGCCAGCATGGCCATCTGACGTTCCAGCCGGGCGTTCGTGCCGTCGTGGAACAGGATGTTCTCCGGCGGCTCCTCGGTGGGCGTCACCACCAGCCGACCACCGGAATCTGTGTGAAACTGCTGGGATGCCGGTAGCTCGAACGCGCCGGTCGGATCCTCCGACCGGCGCGCCAAAGCTTGCCCCAACGCTTCCTGAAACACCGCAGTATCCAGGTGCTTCGTTCGATAACCCGGCGTGTCGATGTTGGCGATATTCTCGGTCAACACCCGATGCCGGGCTTCCGTAAACGCCCAGGCTTTCTCCAAAGCCGGAAGCGTTCCACGGTTGACGACATCCGCAATGAACATCACATCACCTCAGGCTGGCTCCGCCGGCCCTTCATCCGCCCGCCTGTATGCAAGAGCCGTGCCAGACGGATCGGCCCCTGCCGGGACGTTAAAATGGGCTAACTACCGCACGATTTCGCGCAAGTGTTGCGCCCTACGCGCAACTCTTGCGCCACCCGTCAGCCGGCATGGCGCACTTCACGCGTCTGCCGTACGGCCTCCTCCCGCCAGCGTTTCAGCTTCATCCCCAGCGTTCGCACGCCAATCCCGAGCGCCTCCGCCGTCCGCACGCGATGGCCGCCGTGGGCATCGAGCGCCCGCAGGACGACTTCGCGCTCCATGTCTTCCAGCATCCGTCCGGGCCGCCACTTCATCGAAGGTGTTTCCTTCGTCTCCGGTTCGTTGCGATTCAGTCCCGTCAGCCAGGGCCGGATGATGTCCGCTTGAATGCGCCCCCCCCGCACGAGCACCGACGCACGCTCGCAGATGTTTTGCAGTTCGCGCACGTTACCCGGCCAGTCGTAGGCATACAGCAGGCGTGCCGCCTCCGGTTCGATCGTCAGCAGCTCGCGTCCGTCCCGCTGCGTCGCCGCGACCAGAAAGTGCTGCACCAGTTCCGGCACATCCTCACGGCGATCCCGCAACGGGGGCACTTCGATCGGCAGGACGCTGAGACGGAAGTACAGGTCTTCGCGGAACCGCTTGCGGACGACCCAATCGCCCAGATCGCGGTTCGTCGTCGCGATGACACGCACATCGACCTCGCGAGTCACGCTGCTGCCCACCCGTTCGAACTGCCGTTCCTGCAGCACGCGCAGAAGCTTCGCCTGCAACGACAGCGAAATCTCACTCACTTCATCGAGCATCAGGGAGCCGCCGTCCGCCAGCTCGAATCGGCCGCGACGCAACCGGTCCGCGCCGGTGAAGGCCCCTTTCTCATGACCGAACAGCTCACTTTCCAGCAGATGCGCCGACAAGGCCGCGCAGTTGAGGCACAGCAGCGGCCGCTCGGCCCGCGGCGACGCAGCGTGAATCGCCCGTGCGATAAGCTCCTTGCCGGTCCCCGACTCGCCCTGCACAAGCACCGTCGCATTGCTGGCGGCCACATGCTGAATCAGTTCGCGGATTCGGGCCATGGCCGGCGACGAGCCGACCAGTACCCGGTCGTCATGCAGATCGCTCAATGTGCGGCGCAGCGCCTCGTTCTCAGCCCGGAGACGTCCTTGTTGCACGGCTCGATCGACGACGATACACACCTGCTCGGGCTCGAACGGCTTCTGAATGTAGTCGATCGCCCCGAGCTTCATCGCTTCAACGGCGGTCGCGACCGTCCCGTAGGCCGTCATCACGATGACCGGCACCTCACAGCCGGCGCTCCGCACTTCGCGAAGCAGGCCGATGCCATCGAGGCCCGGCATTTTCAGGTCGGACAGGACAACGTCGAACGGCTGCGACTTGATCGCTTCGAGGGCCGCGATCGGATCGCCGAACGTGCTGACCTGATGGTCCTCGCGCGTCAGCGTCTCGGCCAGCGAGTCCCGCAGCAATTCCTTGTCATCCACCACACAAATCCGCGCCATTATGCAATCTCCCACTGCAACGCGGCATCCCCACACCGCCGTTTGGGCAATGACACTGAGAACATCGCACCGCCCTGTTCCCGATTGGTGGCCCGCACACTGCCGCCATGAGCTTCGATGATCCGATGCACGATCGCCAACCCGAGCCCGGTGCCGCGATCCTTCGTCGTGAAGAACGGATTGAAGATGCGGTCGAGCAACTCACTCGGGATACCCGGCCCGTTGTCGGCGACCGCCACGTGGACCCGCTCCTGCGCGTCGGCCGACGCCGTCACCTCGACGCATCCGCCGGTTCCCGCGGCATCCGCCGCGTTCTGCAACAGGTTCAGCAGCGCCCGCTGGAGTTGATTCGGGTCCGCCTCCATCATGAGCGCCTCATCCTTCGCCTCGGACGACGCCCAGCGCACCTGGGTGCCCCACTGCTCGAAGGTGGCCGCGGCCAGATCGAGCGCTTCGGGGATCAGCCGCCCGAGATGAACCGGTGCCAGCCGCGGCTCCGCTTCCCCGGCAAACGCCAGAATGTCCGTCACGATGCCGTCCAGCGTGCGTACCCCATTCGAGATCTTCTCGGCCAGGCCCCGCTCGCGCGGCCGATCCGCCAGATCCTTCGTCAGCAAGCCGGCGAAGAGCTGGATGCCGCCGAGTGGATTGCGGATCTCGTGGGCAAGCCCCGCCGCCATCTCGCCGAGCGCGGCGAGCCGCTCGCGACGGGCCAGCTCGCGGTTCTTATCTGCCAGTTCCAGACGCAGGCGATGCACCTGCTGGCGCAACTGGTCGTGCGATTCCTTAAGCCGTTCGGTCACGTCGTTGTACGCGGCGATGATCGCGCCCAACTCGCGTTCCCGATCGGTCATGCTGACATGGGATTGCGTCGGTGTCATGCTTGATCGTCCATCTGATCCAGAAACCGTGCTCCCGCCGTTTTCGGCGAACCCGTCACCGTCGCGGCCCCGTACGCCGCGTGGGCCCGCTTGGCCGCCGCCATGGTCTGCGACTCCGCCCGCACGCTCTGCTTACGCGCGGACAACAGCCTCGCGTCCTGATCGTCACCGGCGAGAATGTCCGCCAGCAGCGACTGCACCTCGCGGATGAGCGCGTCCGCCTGCTCGCGCGCCGGCAGCGGCATGGCCGCCGACAGTTCCGGCCATGCGGCACGCACGGCCTTCATGTCACCGTCGAGCCCGGAAATCCGGTTCACCACCTTCTGCCGCTCCGCCAGGATGGTCAGCAGCGCCTCCGGCTCGCTCGACGTCACCACGCCGCGCTGCCGATCGGCCAGCGACTTGAGTTCGCGGTAGAAGTCCCGCTGTCGTGTCAGCAGCGCCAGAACCTGCTGCTCGTCGAACCGTTGTAAAGATTCCGTACCGCTCGTGTGCATGGCAGCCTCACTGTTGCGACGCCCGGAACGTCGGCGTATCGGCCAACCACACCAGGTAGTCGGCCCAGGTCTTCTTGTTCTCGCCGGGCACCGGCCAGATCTCCGGATTGTCCGGAATCCCGCGCAGCACCCACGTCGCCCGCTCCAATGTCGTCCGCGCCCGGGCGAGGTCACCCACGCGCAAGTGGCAATGAATCAACTGCACGTACGCCGACAGCGCCACCGGATCCGTCCGGTATTTCCACGCCGCCTCGTCATACAGCTTCATGGCCTCGGTATAACCTTCCTCGCCGGCCGTGCCGACGTACTCCTGCTCGTCGAACAGGCAGTCGGCGCGATACAGGTGGCTCATCTTGACGTACGCCCGCTCCAGGTCCGCAACCGGCCCGGAAGCCGTCTCCGCCCACTCACCCCGCGCCGCGTGCGCGGCGATCACATCGCCATACAACTCACGCGCCGTGCGCAATCGCCGCCGCAATTCCGACACCAACTGTTCGCGGCGTGCCAGGTTCTTCGCCTCCGACATTTGCGCCGGCAGTTCGCCCGCGCTGAGCCGGTATGCCTCGGCAAGCTGATATCGCGCCCGCGAGATCCGCGGATCGTCGGGATACCGCTTCAGGGCCTCCTCCAACCGCACGATCGCCCGGTCGTACTCGCGCGTGGTCATGTACAGATCCGCGATCTTAAACAGGGCGTCCCGGAACTCCGGCGCGTCCGGTGTGATCAGCGGCGGGCGATCCGGCGGCTCTTCCAGCACGCTCAGCAACGTGGCCTCGGCCTGTTCGGCATGCTCCGGCCCCATCGCCATGAAACATTCGGCCAGTGGCACCATCGACGCGATGCCCGAAAGGGTGCGCGGAAACTCGGTGATCGCCCGCTGATAGCGCGAAATGGCTTCGGCGTACTGGCTGAGCGCCTGGTACGCCTGCCCCAGCCGCAGCAGCGCCGCGGGCATGCGCGGACTCTCGGGGCGGCCCTGAATGTACGCTTCGAGCACCTCGATTGAACGCTCGCGCGCGCCGGCATCGTCGAACCGATCGGCCGCCTTCCACACCGCAGCCGCCGAATCCGCCTCGCGTCCCGCGGTCAGGTCTGCCAGCTGCAGATAGGCCTCGCCCGCCTCCATCAGGCGCTCGCGCGCCCGGCTCTGCAGTGCGAGGCGCGCGCCCTCGGCCTCCGACGTGTCAGGCGATGCCCCTTCGGCATGAATCGCCGCGCTCAGATCTCGCTGGGCCAACAACGACAGAAGATCCGCGACCCGCTCGACATAGACGGCCCGCTTCTCGAAATCACTCGCCGGCACCAGATCCGCCGCAAGCCGCAGATAGCCGAGGGCTTCCTCGTTCCTGCCGGAATCGACCATCTCGAGCCAACGCCGCGTCGCAGAATCGGCAATCATCTCCTGGCTCACGATCCGGGTGTGATGGACCCGCGACAGCATGGCCACCGCGTCACGATACGCCGCCAGCGCCTCCCCGTGCCGCTCCAACTGCGCCAGGCACTCCGCACGACCCAGCTTCGACGCAGCGACGTACGGCCCCTCGAAATGCGACGCGAGCACGGCGTCGAAGAATCCAAGTGCCACTTCTGGCGCCCCGGGTTCGAGCTCTCCATCCGCAATGTGTGGCTGAAGAATCCGCCCCAACAACCAGGCGGACGCGGCATCGACGTCGTCGCGAATGGTCATCCGGTCGCGCAGAGCGCGCAACAGTCGCTCCGCCTCATCGAATCGACCCTGGTGAAAGCGGATCCACCCCCGAAGGAAATCGTACAGATTCCGCTCGGCCTCCGGCGACGCCGGCCCGAGGACCGGTCGCAACGTCTCGAGATAGGCTTCCGCATCTTCCGGCTGATCCGCATCGAGGTACAGTTCGACACGCCGATGCACCGCCCAGACGTAATCCTTCGGCGACCGCTCCTGCTCGAGCGCCAGTTTCACGAATGAATCAAGCTCGCCCGCCAGAGCCTCGCCGGCCAACGCCCCCGCGGCCAGCTTGAGCTCGATGATCCGACGCCGCAACGCCACCGGATCGCGATAGCCCTCTTCGACAGCCGCCGTGTAGGCCTGCACGGCCTCCCACGACCGGTTGAGCCATTCCCAGGCCTGACCCATCCGACGATGCGTTTCCGCATCGAACTCCTCCGGATCGGCCACCGACAGGCGATAGTGCCGAAGCATTCGCTCCGCGTTTTCCGGCGTCTTGACCGTCCTTGCATCTTCAGCGCTATAGATGATATCCGCGATAGCCCGGTGCAGTTGGGCACGTTCGGCGCCGGTACGTCCCTCGACGGTCAGCAGATTCTCGGCGAGCGTGCTCGCTTCCGGATGGAAGCCCGCGTTTCGAAGCGCGTGAACATGTGCGAGTTGCTGGTCAAACGGAATGACAACGGGCCCCGGACGAAGTCGCCAAAGCCCCAGCCCGAACAGCACGCTTGATGTGAGCAGCAATGGGATCTGCCAGTGGCTGGCCAGATGCCGTCGCATCGGGCCCTGATCCATGTGCTCCGTGGGGACTATGACGTCGCTCATCCTGAGCCTCTATTCGTCCCGATCATCCTGATCGAGGTTCGCCGTCTCCCCGCCGCACTAAATCCGACGCAGAGCGTCCGCTTCTGGATCCCGCAGGGCCGCCGGCGATCTTTCGCGCCCTGCGGCCTCGCATCGCCTCGGCATCGACCACGCCGGTCTCAGCCAAGGACACACTCCCCTCGGCGGGGACGCAGGGAAAATTTTTCCAGACCTGTTCGTCGGCAAAACATGCGGTCGCAGTTGAGTCCGACCGATATCTAGCTAGCGGGACTTTGCGCGAGCGAGAAGAAAACTTTTCGGATTAAAGACGATGGGCGCAACTGTCTCACAAGTCTTTTGTGCGACGGCGGATAGCGTTGTGAAGGGCCGATGTCGTGACGCTGTTTCCACATATGGGAACGGCCTTCGCTTCCGGTCTGTCACGAGTGCAAACGAACTTCCAAATGGGGTATCTATCCGCGATTGGCTCCTTGTTGACGCGCGTCTTTTGCGCGAAGACGCGCAAGCGTGGTCCGACCGCGTTGACCGCTTCGCCGGGCAAGTCGCCTTGTTATCGGACCCGGAAAGCGGGGCACCCCCCGCATCGCACCGCCACGCCACGATCGATCTAGCCCAGCCGAATTGGGAGCAGCGCCTGGCCGAGATGCTCGCGCCACGCCCAAATGGCGGCCAATCGAAGCGAACGATCCGCCGTGCGGCGAGCGCACCATCGGACTGCCGGCTTGACCCGAATGAATCGGTGCCGGCGGCCGAATCCGTGCTCCGCATCGCCGCGAATCTTAACAGCCTTAACCATGATCGCATCGTCGATGTCGTCATCGATCAGCTTGCCCCCGCGTTTGGCGCTCGCCACAGCTCGTTCTTCGCCGTCGACGCACGGCGAGGCATCCTCCGACTCCGGCGCCACACCCACTCGCATCCGATCGATTCGACTGTCCCGCTGACCCAGAAAAGCTGGCCGATGATCCAGGCAGCCATCGAACGAGAAGTTCGGCTGAACACCGACACCGGAGAGCCCGGGCATGACGCCGAAGTTGTGCGGCGATTCAGCCATCGATACCACTCCCGCCGCTACGCCATCGTTCCAATTCTCTGCCCATCCCGTGGAAACGAACTGCTGGCCGTGCTGAACCTCGCCGATTGGCCCGCGCCGGACCCGTCCGGGCCGGCCGCCCAGACGATCGCCTGCACCCGCGAGACACTGGAACAATGGGCCCAGCTCATCGGCCGCTCGTGGTGGAACGCGGGGGAACACACCCGCCTGATGCGCGAAGCCGGGACGGACGCCCTGACCGGCCTAGGCAACTATCGTGTCTTCACGGACCGGCTGGCCCAGGAAGTCGCCCGCGCCAAGCGATATCGAACGCCGCTCAGCATGATTCTTCTCGACGTGGACTCGCTCAAGCAGGTAAACGATACACACGGTCACCCGGCAGGCGACGTCCTGCTCAAAACCGTCGCGGCCCGGCTGGCCGACGAAATCCGCCACATCGACCAGGGCGCACGGACCGGCGGCGACGAGTTTGCCGTCCTGCTGCCCAACACGGACGCCGCCGCCGCCCGGGCGGTCGCCGAGCGCGTGATCCAACAGGTCCGACGGCGACCGGTCCGCTGGCAGGGGCAGACCATCCAGCCGGCGGTCAGCGTTGGCGTCGGCCAATATGATCCGGACCTTTCACCGCGTGAATTCGTCCACAAGGTCGATCAGTCGCTCTATGCCGCCAAGGACAGCGGTCGTAACCGCGTCGCGTTGTACGAGTCGTAACCTGCCCCGAAGCACGCCCTGCACGCGTCGAATCCCTCCAATTGACCGCATCGCCGCTGCAAACTAGAGTCCGTCGCTGGACGTACACCGCACAGTGTACGATGTGAGGCAGGGACCGGCCGACGAAACGTCGGCCGCTACAACACCTTCCACACCGGCGAAGGAACCGCCACGTGTCGTCAGCCATGCTGCAAACGCAAATCACGAGCCCGTCACGACGCAGTATGCGCCGCTGGCTGCGCGAGAGCCCGCTGTCGGCCGGGGTGATTTCCGTGGTGATCCACTTGGCGGCATTCGGCATCCTGATGCACGTCGCCTGGCAGGAACGAGCGACTCCGCGGCGCGAGATCATCGCGGAAGCCTGGCTCGGGCCGCCCGGC
>JAFGKA010000540.1 GCA_016928855.1 Phycisphaerae bacterium | reverse complement strand
TCGAGCCCTGTCACCGCGCCGGAGTGGATCACCTGCCCATCGAAGGCGACGTGGTAGTGTTCGTTCTCGAGCTGGTGAAGCAGTTCGGCGATCGGCCGCGCCCGGTCCTGGGCGTGGTCATACCAACTGTTGAAAAGCTGCAGGAAGATCCACTGCGTCCACTTGTAGTATCCGACATCGGTGGTCGCGAGTTCCCGATCCCAGTCATAGCCGAGCCCGAGTCGGCGGAACTGCTCGCGGATGTTCGCGATGTTACGCTCGGTCGTGATCCGCGGGTGTACGCCGTGTTCGACGGCGTATTGCTCGGCCGGCAGGCCGAACGCATCGTAGCCCATCGGATGCAGGACGTTGAAACCCCGCATGCGCTTATAGCGCGCGAAGACGTCGGTGGCGATGTAGCCGAGCGGGTGCCCAACATGCAGCCCGACGCCGGAGGGGTACGGGAACATGTCCAGCACATAGAACTTGGACTTCTCCGGGTCGAATCCGTCGTCGCCCGGGTTGGGCGTCCGGAATGTCTTGTGCTCGGCCCAGTATCGCTGCCATTTGGCTTCCGTTGCGGCGGCATCGTAGGTGCCCGTTGCCGAATTCATTCAAAACTCCTGCCGGTGTCGAGGGTGTTGCGAGTCAGAACGGCAAGCTTATTCTATTTTGGCAGGCACGAGCCGGCAAGCGAGTCGGACGTTTCGGGTGTGCGCCCGGCGTTGCCTGGCCGCCGGGCGAGGCACGGGGGCTTTCCGTGCCTGAAGAGTCCCGACCAGACGAGGAGGACGATCCGATGGCAAGAGTGGCCGTTTGTCTCTCCGGGTGCGGGTTCCTGGATGGCGCCGAGATCCACGAGTCGGTCTTGACGCTGCTGGCTCTGGACCAGGCCGGAGCGACGGCTGTTTGTTGTGCGCCAGCCGTGGCCCAGGCGGCCGTGGTGGACCACGCCACGCGCGCTGCCGTCGCGGGCGAGTCACGAGACGTGCTCGTCGAGTCCGCCCGGATCGCGCGATGCGAGATTGTGGATATTGCCACCGTGCGGGCCGCGGCGGTGGACGCCGTGATCCTGCCGGGCGGATTCGGGGCGGCCTGTAATCTCAGCGACTTCGGGGACAAAGGAGCGGAGTGCTCCGTTCACCCGGAAGTCGAGCGTCTCGTGGGCGAATGTCTGGAGGCCGGAAAACCGGTAGGGGCAATCTGCATTGCTCCCGCCGTCATCGCCCGGATTCTGGGGCGAAGGGGGCTGGCGGCCAGGCTGACGATCGGCAACGACAGCGGCACGGCGGCGGCCATCAATGCGATGGGGGCACGGCATTGCGATTGCCCGGTGACCGAATGCCTGGTGGATGAGGCCCACAAGGTTGTGACGACGCCGGCATACATGCTGGCCAAGGGGCCGGCCGAGGTGTTTGAGGGGGTGCGGAAGCTGGTCACGGCGGTCCTGAGGCTGGCGCGCTGAGATACCCCGGCTGCGGCGACAAACCGGCGCAATGCATTGTGAATTGGGCGTAACGCACCGGGCGCGCCATTGTACGGTCCTTCGAAGTGCGTGGGAGTCGCCAGCCTACCTGGATGGGGCGTCGGGGTTCTTGAGCATCTTGATGATGCGTTGGGCCAGTGCTTCCTTGATTTCCCGGTGACGCGGAACCGGCTGAACCACGCCGGTATCGGGGTTACGATACCAATCGTGCTTGGCACCGTGGCGGACGAGCAAGCATCCGAATCCGTCAATCGTCCTGATGAGGTCGATTCGCTTCACGACACAACAAGCTCGTCCACTTTGCGGATCCCTGGCACCTGTCCCGAGGTCATGTCGCGGTAGAGGTCCTTGAGGTGCTCCTTGAGATCGTCGAGGGTCTGCCCCTGGGTCCAGTAATCCGGGTAGTCCGCCAAGTATCCGAGCCAGGCGTCGTCGTCCTGCCAGTAAACGAACTTGACCGTGCGCATCATCGGACTCCTCGCAGGATTCTACCCGAGGTTGCTGCCGTGGTCCAGCGGTCACTCCTGTGCCTTCCGGCTTTCCGATGATCCGCCAGCTCCATCCGCATCTGCTCGATCGCATCAAGAAAGGCACGCGGATCGTTAAAGAGGGCCGTCGCAGACTATACCCGTACCGGCCACTCGTGCGCCGGGAACACAGGAAAGCTCCACAGCGGAAGGCGAGTTACAGCCTTGTGAGTTAATGAACGGCGCGCTGCCGCGCCCCAGTGCCGCTTTCGGTCGGCCAGTTTCGTTCTCTGCCGGCCGGGTATCGTGGTCTCCAGGGCACTGGCGGGCGAGCCGCCAGTGGCACCCACGCCCTTTGGGCGAGAGCAGTAGAGCAGGTGAACAGTGGAGTGGAATGCCGGAGCAGGCCGTGCGCAGGAATTGTACGTGCCTTCGCCCGCGGTGCATAGTTCAGACTTCCGTCATCAAGACCCCGCCCCGATCGCCGCAAAGCGGCGATAGAGCAGGAGAGGGGAGAAAGGAGAGAGTAGAGAAGGCAAGGGTGCTTGGCGAGCGTATCACTCACGATGCGATGAGCAGGCCCTCTCCTGCAGTCTCCTCTCTTCTCTCTACTCTCAAAATGCAGCACAGCGGAATCCCCTGATGCTACACAGGGGATGGGCCACCCGGCCTGCCACCCGTTTGGATCGGCGAAAGTCACCAACCGAAAACGGCGCTAGCTCTCTTCGCGACGGCGATTGAACTTGACGAGACGCTGTTTCGTCCAGTCGACCGAGAACGTCTTGCCGGCCGTGTCGGTGTACTCGCCGGTGGCTTTGGCGGCGTGGTCGTCCTCGATGACTTTGGTGGTGTTGTCCTCATCGCACTGGACAACCCGCTTGCTCTTGTCTTCTGTATTCCAAATGGTCAGGTCACACGCCATGAACGCTACCTCCTCGTTGCGTTGCGTCGTCGGCCGAGCATCGTACGGCCAACGCCGGTCTGATTCAAGCAGGGCGCGGCGCCGGG
>JAFGKA010000539.1 GCA_016928855.1 Phycisphaerae bacterium | reverse complement strand
CTGCTTCATTCTGCCGCTCATCGGCTTCGTGGCGACGATCCTCTACGGCTTCGCCTATCCGCGTCTGCTGCAACGCTCGGCCGCCGCCGCGTAAGCGCAGCCGTCTTGCTCGGCGGGTGCCCTCAGAGACGGGGGTGGATGCGACAGGGCGGCGCCGCCGTATAATGGCGAGACAGTGGCGGGCGGCTATCGACGGCGGTACCGCCACGACCGTCGCGGTGAGCATTCCGCCCGATGCCGTCTGGCGGACCACGGCCGGCCCCGACACCTCCGAAAAGGAGTCTGCCCGAGGGACGAGAAGATGCCCCAGCGCGAAGGAAGAGCCAAGGCCATCTGGCTTATCATCCTGGTGATCGCGCCTCTCCTGGCTACGGGTACGAGCCACCTCTTCCGGGCCGCGCATGGCCTTGGAGACTTCGAGGGTAGTTACGCCAACAGCCGGGCGGTTCTGGAGGTGCACCGTCTCAGCCTTGAGAACCCCGATACCATGGGGCTTTATCCGCCCAGCGCCCGGCCGATCCTTGTGGTGCATGCCCTGCTCCCGCTGATGCCAGCGGCGGTTGTGTGGTACATCATCTACGCAGGCTTCCATCTAACCGCCTGCTATCTCGTGGCCCGCTGCGTGTGCGGTCTGGAGCCCCCGCACCGATTTGCCGGCACGCTCATCACCTGGGGCTTCAGCCTTCCATGGATCTGGTCGGACCTGGCCACCTGCAACGTGACGAGCATTCTGGTGATCTGCACCGTCGGCAGCTACGTCCTGCATACGCGCGGCCGCACATGGCTGGCCGCTTGTGTGCTGAGCGTCGGCATCGCGATCAAGTTCCTGCCCGCCGCCGTCCTGGGATACTACCTCTGGCGCCGACGGTTCAGAATGATCGGGGCAACGCTGCTGTGCACGGTGGTCATTGGCGTCGTGCCCGGGCTGTTGTGGTTCGGGCCCCGCAATTTCGCCGAAGGGTGGTCGCTGTGGGTCCACGGTCGAATGCTCGCCCATTCGCCGATGGCCGCCGCTGAAGACCATTCGTTGTGCACCTTCCAGAACCAGTCCCTGATTGCCACCCTGACGCGGCTCTTCACGGACGTGGACGCGGGCCAAGGCCAATCGCACTTTCAGATCACCAAGGTCGAGCTGTCCAGCCGTGCGATTCTCGGTTTGTGGCTGGTGGCGATGGCGGTCCCACTCGTGGCCTGGGTGTTGCTCATGGTATTGCGCGGGCGGGCAACAGGCCCACCCCTGCTGGAAGGGCTCTGCTACGCGTTCTTCGTGCTGATGATGATCTGGTTCTCGCCGCAGGTCAGGACCTATTACATGGCGTTGCTCTCGCTGCCGCTGGGCGTGCTGGGCATCTGCGGCTTCAAGCGGAGACTCGCCGGGGATCGCGACCGTTTTGTCGATGGCGCGCTGGCCCTCTATCTGCTGTTGAGCCTGTCGTTTGCCTCTGCCTGGCTGCGTGCCCACGGCACCTACCAGATGATCGTGCTTCTGCTGGGAACCGTGACGATCGTGCGCGTGCTGCGTTTCCCGGATGGGCTCGCCAGGTCTGGACCCGATACGGCTTGATGAGGATCGCCCTTTGCCCTACGGTAGAGGCGGGCCCACGGCGAAGACCACGCCGTTCGATCGTGTGCCGATGCGTTCATGGATGGATCGGGGCAACAGGCCCGACAAAGCGACTACCCATCGTACAAGCCATGGAGACGATGCACGTGAAGCGCAAATATTCCGTTATTCTTGGCAATCTCGGCAATACCTGTGACCGGTTCTGCAGCGGGTACAAGGACAACCCCGGCACGCTCACCATGCTCGAACGCGCGGCCGCCATTCCCCACGTCGAGGGGATCGAGCTGGTCGGCACGTGGGACATCCGGCCGGAGAACGTGCAGGAGATGAAGCAGGCGCTCCTGGGACACGGCCTGCAATGTGTCTCGATCATTCCGGACCTCTTCGCGGACAAGCGGTACTGGAAGGGCAGTTACAGTGCCGCCGACCCGGCCGTGCGCCGGCTGGCGATGGAGTACACGCGGCAGATGTGCGAAATTGCCCGCGAACTCGGCTGCGGCACCATCAATCTGTGGCCGGGCCAGGACGGCTACGACTACCTCCTGTGCGCCGACTACGAGCAGCAGCGGCAATGGTTGTGCGATGCCGTGGCCACGCTTGCCCAGGCGTATCCCGACCTGCTGTTTGCGCTGGAATACAAGCCGAAGGAGCCGCGTACGCACAGCTACCTGGCGCGGATGGCCGACACGCTGCTGCTGGCCCAGGAGACCGGCTGCCGCAACGTCGGCGTGACGATCGACACGGGCCACGCCTACGTCGGCGGCGAGGTGGTCGGCGAGGCGATCGTGCTTGCCAAGCGGGCTGGCAACCGCCTGCTCCACATGCATTTCAACGACAACCACGGAAGCTGGGACGACGACATGATCGTCGGCACGGTGCACAGCGTCTGCTATATCGAGACGCTCTACTGGCTGGACCGCTGCGGCTACGACGGCTGGCTCAGCATGGACCAGTATCCGTACCGCGAAGACGCCGCCGGCGCGATCGGCGAAAGCATCCTCTGGCTCTGCAAGTTCGACGAGATCCTCCAGAAGCACCGCAAGGCCATCGACGAACTCGTAGCCGCCGGCGACGCGGTCAAGACGTCGGCATTCTTGCGCAGCGTGCTGGCGTAAGGGGTGGTGTCATGATGAAGCGAGAAGCATTGACGCTTGTCGAGGTGCTGGTGATTGTGGCGATCACTGCTTTGTTGATTACCATCCTCATCGCCGCTCTGGCGAGGCCACCGATGTCTGACATGGAGCTGTGTGCCGCGCAGCTCAAGGGCATCGGCACGGCGATTGCGACGTATGCCAACGAGAACGCGCAAGTCTGGCCGCTCCCGACCTTTGATGCGGAGGCCACGATCCAATATGTGGGCATGATCGGCAAGCCCGCCGGACCGAACGGAACCGCTCCGACCGTCGCATCAGATACGGCAAGCACAGCCCTGAGTACCACACGGTGTTTGTGGATGCTCGTGCTTAACGGTTCCTGTGTGCCGGGCTGGTTCATCTGTCCGGCCAGCAAAGACGCCAAGAACACCGTGTTGGATCCGGAGAACTATTACGACTTCGCGAGCTACACCGAGATTTCCTACGGCCTGCAGGTCCCGTGGTCCGAGACGGCCCGGCCAACAACGGATCGCGATCCGCGGATGCCGCTGGCCGCGGACAAGGGACCGTTCGGCGCGGCGGATACGGGTGATGGAGGCTTGGGGCCGAAGCCCGAGGTGGATCTCGCCAATATACACCTCTCGCCGTCGGAATGGCAGGCGTCGGGCCTCAACTCGCCGAACCACGGTGGCTTCGGAAAGGGCGAGGGCCAGAACATTCTCTACGCCGACTTCCACGTCGAATTCATCAAGAACCCCATCGACGGCATCGGTCGCGACAACATCTACACCGCCTGGGAAACCGCCGACGCCAGCCAGGACCAGATCATCAAGGGCAACGGCCCGGCCAAAGGCAATGACCACGTCCCGATGGGCGACACCGATACGTTGATCTATCCCTGAGCGGGAGGCGCAAAAAGTCGGCCGGAATCCTCCCGTGCGTGGATCCCGGCCGGAAGTAAAGGGGTGTGTGTAATCGAACGTAGGCGCGCGGCATCAGCGAGTCAAGGCGAATCGGCTTTTCGTGGTGTCGGACGTTGCTCGTCCGTTCTGATTCAATCGGGCGTGACGAGGATCTCGCTATCCAGCCGAGTCGCGGCGAGCGTGTCACTCGCTGTGGCCTGCTCCATGGCTGGCGAGGCGCCGACGATCACGGGCTTGCCGACGACGCGAACCACCACCCACAAGACCACCAGCCCAGCCGCCAGCGGGATGACCGGCGGCAGCCCCATTGCGACGGGGATATAGCCGACCACCAGCGCAACGCCCATCGCCACGACCGCATACGGCAATTGCGTCCGGACATGCTCGATCGGATTACACCGCGACGAAACCGCCGAGAGAATCGTTGTGTCCGAAATCGGCGAGCAGTGGTCGCCAAAGATCGCGCCATCGAGCACGGCTCCGATCGACATTGTCGCCATCATCAGGCCGCCAAGGTCGGACCGCTCGCCGACCGCCCAGGCCAGCGGCACCACGTTGGGCAGCAGGATCGCCATCGTGCCGTACGACGTACCCGTCGAGAACGCGATGAGGCAGCTCAGGATGAAGACCACCGTCGCGAAGACGACCGGGTTGAGCACCTGCCGGAACATCGCCACGAGATACGTAGCCGTTCCAACATCCTTGCACGCCGCTCCGATCGACCAGGCCAGGAAGAGGATGACGACGGCCAGCGCGATGTTGCGCGTCGCCTCGACGATCGCCGACGCGATGCGCCGCGCGGGCAGGATCCGCTGCCCGCCGATGAAAACGAGCGTCACCGCCAAGCCGATCGCGCCGGCCATCGCGAAGGCCTTGGCCGAGTTCGCGTGCTTGAGTACGAGCCGGATGAAGTCCATCACGCCCGCGGGCGCGGCCTCGCCGGCCATGCCTTCGCGCGCAGTCCACCACAGACAGAGGAACGCAAATGCGATCGTCGTGCCGATCGGGATGATCGCGTTCCGCGCGCGGGGCGGCACATTCAGGTCCGCCTCAGTCTCGGGTGAGCCATCGCCGTTGAATGTGCCGTTGGCAGCGTCCTGTTCGGCCTTGCACATTGGCCCGAAATCGCGCCCGAGCCAGCAGATCATCAACACGAGGCCCAGGGCGAACACGCAGTAGAAGCGATACGGCAGCGTGCGGATAAACATGTCGTAGGGGGCGACATCAATCCCCGCATCGGTCAGGCCGATCCCGATCTGGCTGATTTCGAACGCGATCCACGTCGAGACCACGGCAAGCCCGGCGACGGGCGCGGCGGTCGAGTCCACGATGTAGGCGAGCTTCTCGCGGCTGACGCGGAAGCGGTCGGTCAGCGGTCGCATCGTGGTGCCGACGATGATGCAGTTGAGGTAGTCGTCGAAGAACAGCAGCAGGCCGGCCACCACCGCGCCGACGCGAGCCGCGCGAGCCGTGCGGCAGAAGCGGGTCACGACGTCGAGAATGCCGCGGATGCCACCAGCGGCCTGGGCGATGCCGACCGTCGAGCAGATCAGGAACACGAACGCCACGATCTGCAGGCGGAACGGATCGCACACTGACTGCACGATCAGGTAGTCGTAGAACGCATGCCATACGCCCCAGAGCGGATTGGCGTCGCTCGGCCAGACCGCGACGATGCCGCCGGCGACGATCCCAAGCGAGAGGCAGAGGACCACGCGGCGCAGAATGATCGCCGTGACGATCGCCAACACCGGCGGCAGCACGGCGAGCCACGCCACACGGGCGACGGCCTCCGAAGCGTCGTCGACCTGGACCCGGACGGTGGCGCTGGTGGGCTTGGACTCGAGCTGAACGTGGATCACCCGGTCCGCCGCCGGCTCGTCGGTGTCGGCAGGAACGAGCGTGACGCGGTCCGCCCACGCGGTCTCGGCGAGGCCGGCCCGCAACGGGGCCGTCACCGCCCCCCAGTCGAGGTCGGTTTCCACGACGATGCTGAGCGATGCGGGCGCTCCGTCGGCAGGCAGCGCGTCAACGGCCTTGAGCACGCGCGCCTTGAGCACGTCGCCGGCCAGAAAGACGCGGTCCGGCCGTGCGGCGAAGGCCCCG
>JAFGKA010000538.1 GCA_016928855.1 Phycisphaerae bacterium | reverse complement strand
GTTCGCATTGGCTCCGTTTGCCCCGATCACGCACTCCACGGTCGAGGCCGCCGAGTTCCGGTCGTTCTGCGCGGATGTCTGGGGTGTCGGGTTCAAGAGCCAAGCCGAGATTAACGACATGGTCGCCCGGGCCGTGGAGGGACGATACAACGCGATCTCGCCACAGGTGATGGGCTATCAGGTGTACACGGGCTCATCCGCGTACGGCGCGTTCTGGCATTCGAATATCGTCCCCCGCGCGCCCGCCGCGTCGGGCAGCTTCGATCCACTGGCGTATCTGGTCGACCGGGCCCACCAGTACGGCATCGAGGTTCACTGCTGGTTGGTTCCCTACCGCGTCAGCACAGGCTGGCCGCCCAACGGCAATGCAACATTGACGGCACACCCCGAGTGGTTCATGACGACGCAAGGCGGCATGAACGGCGGGCCAAGCCCGGTCGACGGATACTACCTACTCGATCCCGGCTCCCCGGATGCCCAGGAATATCTCATCTCGATCGTCCGGGAACTCGTGGACAACTACGAGATCGACGGCATCGTGTACGACTACATCCGGTATACGCAGCCAGATGCGGGTTATCCGACCTACTCATGGTACACCAAATCCGGGCTGAAGCGCTTCCAGGCCATCGAGAACTATGTCGGCACCCCGGCGCCGACGGGCGTGACAGCCTGGGACAATTTCCGGCGGCGCGAAGTTACCGAACTGGTAGCGCGCACACGCGCCGAAGTCGCGTCCGCCCTCAACCCCCGGCAACCGTTGCGATTCTCTTGTGACGTGGTCACCTGGGGCTATGCGCCGGCCGATTTCACCAGCTCTAGTGCGTGGGCCCGTTTCCAGGACTGGAAGAGCTGGCTGCAGAAGGGTTTTGTCGACGCCGCCAGGCCAATGGCCTACTTCAATCACAGCGTGAACTCGGGCATGTACACCAGTTGGGTCAACGCCGCGATCGGATGGCGCTACAACCGCCACGTATACATCACAACGGGCCTCTACATGAACACGTTCGCCAACAGCAAGACGCAACTGCTCTACGCCCGCAGTGCCGGCGCGAACGGAATGGGCACCTACGACTATGTGGACACCGGCGGCGGCTGGAGCTGGTATCCTTACGTCGCCGCCAATGTGTTTACCAGCGTGGATTCGCCGCCGGCGATGCCGTGGCGCGACCCGGCGACGGCCACGGAAGGTACTATTTGGGGCCAGGTGACCGATGAGTTGGGTAACGGCGTGGACAACGCAGCCGTCGGTATCCCGCGTGGGCAGACGGTCCGGACGGACGGCAACGGTTACTACGTTATGACGCTCGTGCCCGCTGGGGCAGGCGGCTCGACGTATACCGTCCAGGCGACGGATCCGACCTACGGAACCGGGACTGCTTCGGTCACGCTGTATCGCGGTGGGATCACGCGGCAGGACTTGGTCTTCTCGGATGGGCCGATTGTCAGTATTGCCGCGGACGCTACGGACATCACCAGGGATGAGAGCGTTCACTTCACCCCGTCGGTCAGCTACTTCAATGGTGCGACCGGCAGCTCGTACGTCTGGCACTTTGGTACCGAGACCGTTCCAGGGTCCGGCTCGCCGGCCGCGATCGATCATACCTTCACCACGGTCGGTGACATCGAATGCTATCTCGAGGTGACCGACACCGCCGCCAAGACCGGCGAATCCAACCACATCATCATTCATGTGAACCCGCTGCCCGTTGCGTACGGCGACTTTGATGAGGACGGCGACGTCGATCTCGCGGACTTCGGCGCGTTCTCGGCCTGCTTCAACGGCCCGAATCAGCCCTACGCCCCCAGTGGCACGGGCTGTGACGTTGTGGATGCCGATAGCGACTCCGACGTGGATCTCACGGACTTCGGCTCGTTCCAATACTGTTTCAACGGTCCGAATCGGCCGCCGGCAAACGGAACCGACTGCTACTGAACCGAAGCTGCGACAGGCACCCGAGACACAACCACGGCCCGCTCACGCCATGAGCGGGCCGTTGCCATGCGCCCATGCGAACCGGATGTCGACGAAATCCAACCCTCGCGGCCTGATTCGCGACGCGATCAGTCCACAGCATGACGTTTCTGGCTCGCTCTATTGAGCCCCCTGCCACTGCAGTGAAGGGGTTGAAGCTGGGAAACCCGCGTCACCAAGTCAGAAAAGACTTGAATCCCCGGATACCAATCCGGTAGTATAATTGGATAGGGCCATCAGGAGGTTCGTGAAGAGGGGGAAGGATCCTTACCACACCGGTAGAAAACCGGAAGAGGTCAACTATGCGGATGCGATATCCACGCCGCCCGTTATACGTCGGTCTGTCTCTCGCTCTGGCGACACTCGCCACCCACTCGGCTGCGGATGCCGCCGAATTCCGGAGTTTCTGGGCAGACGCCTTCAGCGAGGGGTGCAAGAGCCAGGCGCAGATCAACGACATGGTCGCCCGGGCCGTGGAAGGCCGATACAACGCCATCATTCCCCAAGTCCTGGCGTACCAGGAATACACGGGCGGCAGCGCGCGCGGCGCGTTCTGGCATTCGGACATCGTCCCCCGCGCACCAGCCGCATCTGGAAGTTTCGACCCGCTCGCGTACTTGGTGCAGCGAGCCCATCAATACGGCATCGAAGTGCATCCATGGCTGGTTCCCTATCGGGCCGGCTCGACGTGGCCGCCCAACGGAAACCCCACCCTTGCGGCGCACCCCGAGTGGTTCATGACGACGCAAGGCGGCATGAACGGCGGGCCACAGTTGATGGGAAGCGATAACAACTACGCCTACTACCTGGACCCCGGCTCGCCGGACGCCCAGGAGTACCTCATCT
>JAFGKA010000537.1 GCA_016928855.1 Phycisphaerae bacterium | reverse complement strand
TTCTGACGCCCGGAGAGTGGGCGCAGCAGGAGTATGAAGTCATGTCATTGCATCCGTCATTGAAGAGCCGCAACGCGTTGGAGCGGCACCGTAACGTTCTGACCCGAGCCGAGCGCATCAAGGCCCTGCAGGACGAAGAACGCTGGGAAGATGATCAGAGTGTGTTCGGGCTGGTCAAGGTGGCTCACCGCAAGGTCACCGTGGGCGGCAAGAGCAAGAAGAAGAAGGACGAGAAGGACGCCGCGGCCGGCGAGGTCAAGAAGTGACGTTGGGCCGTGTCCGGTTCTGATTGATATCCGAAAGCCCCGGCGAGTGTCGTCGGGGTTTTCCATTAGCGGCGGAGAGTGGTTGATGTCTGTCGAGTCGTTCATTTCGCAACGATGCCACGCGGTGGATGCATCGGGGATCCGCAAGGTATTTGATCTTGGCGCGAAGCTGACGGACCCGATCAACTTGTCGATCGGCCAGCCGGATTTCGACGTGCCCGACGCCGCCAAGGCCGCCGCGATCGAAGCGATTCGCAGCGGGCGAAACGGATACACCCTCACGCAGGGCATCCCGGAGCTGCGTGCTCGCATCGAAGCGGCGTTGATCGACGAGTTTGGCCCGCTGGGTGATGCGCGTGTCCTCGTGACGTCCGGCGTCAGCGGCGGCATTCTCCTGTCATTGATGGCCCTGCTGAACCCTGGCGACGAGGTGGTCTGCCTCGATCCCTATTTCGTGATCTACAAGCATGCCGTCCGGCTTCTCGGTGGCGTGCCGGTGTTCGTGGATACGTACCCGGATTTCCGGTTGCACCCGGACCGGATCGAGGCGGCGATCACACCGCGGACGAAGGTGCTCATCCTCGCCTCGCCCTCCAATCCGACCGGCGTCGTGCTCAGCGCCGAAGAGATGAAGCAGGCCGCCGACATCGCCGAGCGACACAACCTGATCCTCATTTCCGACGAGATCTATTGCCAGCTCAGCTATGACGGGACTGCTCCGAGCGGTTGGCGCGAGGCACGCCACCGGACGCTCCTGCTGCGCGGTTTCAGCAAGTCGGCCGGCATGACCGGCTGGCGCCTCGGGTACGCCGCGGGACCGCGGCCGCTGATCGAGGCGATGACGAAACTGCAGCAGTACACGTTCGTCTGTGCGCCCAGCATGGTGCAATATGCCGGCCTGGCGGCGATGGACGTTGACATCACGGTGCACGTGGACGAATTCCGCGCCCGCCGCAAGTTCGTCCATGGCGCGCTGCGGGACTATTACGAGATCGTCCGGCCTGGCGGCGGGTTCTACTTCTTTCCGAAGGTGCCCGACGGCTACGCGAGTGCGACGGCGTTTGTCGAGCGGGCGATCGAGAACGGCCTGCTGATCATTCCCGGCAACGTGTTCAGTGAGCGGGACACGCACTTCCGTATCAGCTATGCGGCCGAGCAGTCCGTTCTCCACCGCGGCTGCGATGTGCTGCGCCGGCTGGCACGGCCATAGGCCGACGCCGATCCGTTTCACACCCAGGAGACGGTGCACAAAACCGACACAGACGGCCTGCGCCAACGGTTCCCTGGCAGGTACAACGCGATCTGACATTCGGGTACCTTTACGGTGCAGGCTGAAGACCGGGCCTATTCGGCGGAGTACCGCGTCTTCGAGAGGTCTCTTGAGGCACGCAGGCGCCATTGTGTCCATCGGTACACGGAGAACCACGGCTGCAAGTAGCCGGCGGCGTGCGAGCATGGGGAAGGTAAGGAGTCGATTCCTTTTGCCTATCGGTGCGGCGTGTAGTAGGCTTCAGACATGCCGACACGACTACGGATACCGACGGTTTTCTGGGGCTCGGTTGAGCCAGGGGCTGAGCGCGGTCGCCCGCGGACCGGCCCAAGCCTTGATCCTGATGGGTGACTGGAGCGTGCCCGCGGCCCAGCCGCTGTGGCACGATAGCCAAAAAAACCGAAGACCAGGGCGCGTATCCAGGCAGCGGCAGGCCAGACGGCGGTATCCGGCGATCGGCTCAACAAGGGCCAAGTCGCCTACGGACGCTTTTTGGGCTTGACAACGTGGGGGCTAATGGGTGACACCTTTTTCCGCTCCTGACACCTTTTTTCGCTCGGCTACTCGCTCGGTGGATCGCCTTTGGAGCGTATGCCGTGGACGGGGTCCGACCACTGCGTGAACGTGAGCGTCTCGTTTTGTGGGTCGAACCATGCTTCGACGGCGATGCCGTCCTTCGGCTTCGTGAAGGTCAAGCGGTCACGCCGCTCGTCGAGGGGCTTACCGAGCGCGGCCTTGACGTCGTCGCGTGATTGGCCGATTCGCAGCGCCTGCCAACGATCGTGCTTGAGCTTGCCATGGCTGCAGCCACTGCCGGCAACGGCGGCGATAGACAGGGCGATGCCTGCGATGGGTAGGATTCTCGACCGCATACGACTTGCTATCACTCTGGGACCGGAGTTCGTTGTGCCAGTGTGTGTCTGCCCCCGCGGCCGCATCAGCGTTCCGCCGTACCTGTGACCTGCTCGCGCGTCATGGCAAGTTCAAGCTCGTATTGATCCTCGAGTGTCTCATCCCACGGCGTGCGGTAGCTGACCGTCAGCAGGTACTTGCGGCTTGGTGTTGGCGGCAGACCCTGCGTCCAGGCCAGCGGGAACTCGTACATCTGCGCGGTGCGGTCCCAGTAGAGCTTCACGTCGTCGGCCGTGGCGAGGGTGCGATCCCAGAACTCGAGCCGTTCGCCCTTGGGCTCGCCGGAGGCCGGCCGGTACGCGTAGAGTTCGAAGTACAGGTGGCCCATGATCTTGACGGGGTCGCCGAACTGATCCACCGGCCGCAGGACTACACCGATTCCGTCCGGCGTCGCGTCGGCGTCGAAGCTTCTGATCTTGGTGAACGGCTGGATCTGGATGCTGCGAACCGCCAGCATGCCCAGTGCGGTTCCCGCGTCGGGCGAGACCTTCGGAGTTGTGGCGCAACCGCCGAGGCTTGCGAGGAGCAGGCCGCCGACGATTCGCATCTGTGTAGTTGTCTTCATGTATCAGTCGCTCGCGTTTGCACCCTGGTGCCGCTCTTCACCGGCGGCGCCAGCCGGATTCTAGATTCACGCCGTCCATGACGTCAAGCGACGATGTTTCGTGGGCTTGGTTTGGCGGGGCCAAGAAGACGCTGGCTGCTCGCTTCGGGGGGCCTCAGATCGCCTTGAGGCTGATTTCCTCGGCGGGCGTCAGGACGACTTCCGGGCTTACGTAGGCACGGCACGTCGAGCACATCGCGAACAGGCTCGTCATCTCGAGCATGAGTTGGTCGAGATAGCTGCCTGGACAATCGGCCGACCAATGTACGAGCTTGCCCTTATGGAAGAAGGCGGTGCTCAGCCCGAGTTGTACGCGAAGGCAGGGGTCCGGCAGGTCGTTCTGGCGCCGGTATTCGAAGGTATAGGCCTTCTCGATTGCCCAGCGCACGACGTGTCGGTCGTCTTCGTCGATCAGCATCCTTGCTTCCTCGATTCGTTCGCGAGTGGTGCGAAAAAAATAACAGGCCCGGGTGGAAGCATTCCTTCGGAAAGGGCTTCGAGCGAGGGAACCATCAAGCGCGGTCTGCGGTCCGTGCACATCCACTTGACAGTCGAGCGGAACGCTTCCGTGACACACGTCCCCGGGCCTGCTTTGCACTCTTCTGATTTCACACGTCGTTAGCTGTCGTCTCACCGATCCACTCGTTCAGGGCTCGCCGGGCCTCCGTGAAGGCTTCTTCGTTCACAGGAAGCGTCGACGAGCAAAGAGGCGCACCGATGAAGCATCCATTCCTCATCGGTGCCCATTGTTCTGAGACAGCTGTTGCCTGGGTCCGCCGAACCGTCTCAGACGCCCGACCGCCTCCATGCGATCGGTTCGGTAATGCCGCACCGTGATTGCCTTCGGTGCATATCGTTCGATGAAGACGATGCCTTTAAATTGGCACGAATCAACCATGTCCAGCACGGATTCCCGTGTCACGGCAATCTCATCCTGCCGTTCGGCCAGGCTGACGGGCTGTGTGGTTGCCATCGTGAGCGTCTCCATCGGCTATTCTCGTCCGCCCGCCGCCAGGTCATTCATGACCCGTCCGCAGCGTCGGCGCAGCGATCACATGCTCGCATGCACCTCTCGTCCTCCATGACTCTCAAATCTGGGCCGCTTGTCGGCGAAACGGATATGCCGGTCGCGGCGGTCCGAACACCTCTATTGTGCGCCCCCCGGATGTCTCTCGTCCATTTTCGACTTCCGGGCTCCGTGCTCAGACCGCGATGATCGATTCCCTCGGAGCCAACAATATCACACCTTTCGATCGCCGCCAGTCGGGAAAACACCGCAATAGACCATACGAGGGCTGACGGGGCTTTTCCTTTTTTGACGTTTGAGACGGTTGCCCCCCACATCTAGTGGAATCATCCTCGAAGACCGCTATGTGTTGGGAAGAGTCCGAGCGGAGCGTTTTGGCGGCGGACCTATAAAAAAATGGGCCGCGGCCGAGTATTTCGCACCGTCATCCGGTCACTTCCGCTTATGGTGAATGACATTGCTCCAGGCTGCAAATCAAATCGGAGCAAGCGGGCAGGGAGCGTCGCCGCGCGCGAGGTGTTCGTACACCGCGTGCCAAGCATCGACACTGGACGACCATTCATAGTGGCTGGCCGCGTGGTTCCTTGCGTTGCTACCCAGGCGGCCGCGAAGCGGTGCATCCTGCAGGAGCCGCTCAATGGCGATTGCCAGTGCTTTGGCGCTGCGCGCGGGAACGAGCAGGGCCGTGTCTTCATGCCGCACCAAGTCACGGCAGCCGGGTACGTCGGCCGTGACGATCGCTTTGCCCGCCGCCATAGCCTCCATTAGAGAGTTGGGAAGGCCCTCTGTGCGGGATGGAAAGGCGAAGATGTCGGCAGCAGCCAGCAGGGAGGGCACATCGTCCCGCGGCCCGAGCAGGTGGATGTAATCCTCGGCCTGGGCCTGGGCAATCAGCCGGCGAACGGTGGGCTCATAATCGCCGCTGCCGGCGAGGAGGAGCTGCAACGGGTGTCGGCGGCGGACGTCAGCCGTGGCGGCGATCAGCTCGTCGAGGCCTTTGACCGGATCGAGGCGGCCGGCCCAGAGGACCAACGGCTCATCGGTGCCAACGCCGAGCCCGGCGCGGCTCGCGGGAACGGCGGCGTTGATAGCTTCGACGTCCACGCCGCCACGGACCAGGGCCAGCCGGCTGCGGGGCACATGAGCGGCCTTGTGAAGGTGCTCCACGACGGATGGCGAGTTGCCCACGAGCAGCCGCGAGAGCCGGCAGGTCAGCGTCTCGACGGCGAGGTGCCAGCGGCGCTCCTGCTCGACGGTCTGGATCTCGCAGACGATCCGCTTGGCCGGCACCCCGGCCAGCGGCGCAACCAGGCGGACGGCGACGTTTGCATGAAACAGAAGGGCGTGGATGACGTCCGGGTGGAACCGGCGGATCGTTCGACGCAACCGGTCAAGTGCGGCCACGTCACGGACGGACCGGGCCCCGCATGGCTCGACGCGAATGCCCGCATCGTGAAGGCGTCGGCCAACGGGCCCGACGTCGGCCAACGGCACAACGAGGATCTCGAATCGCTCGCGAGGCAATGCCGTGGCCAGGCGCAGCAAGTGGAGTGGCACACCGCCGATTTCGAGGTCGGTGATCACCATGAGCAGGCGAATAGGCGTCACGGCGACGAGTCTACCATCCGCGCGGTGGGCGGCCAAGGCGGCCGCTGAACACATGCCGTCCGCTGCGGGTCCCTTGGGCGCGCGTTGCCCCTATTCGGCGTCCAGGAACCGAAAGCCCCGTTGCTCGTCCACGACGGCAACCTGCGCCCAGGCGACGTAGCCATCCGCCTGACGACGGTTGTTGGCCACCAGCGCGCGCCCGTCGGGCAGGTCCGTGATCCCCAGTGCGCAGTCGAACTCGAATCGGCCGACCAGCGCGAACGACGGATCAGCCTGAAGCATTACGCGCGGCGTGCCGTAGCATCCGAACCACCAGTGCCCGGCGACGAACGCCGCGGTCTGGATGCCTTTGTCCGTGTGGCCGCTGGGCAGGACGTGCCGCTTGCGAAAGGTGAACGATTCATCGTACTCGTAGAGGTAGTTCTCGTCCGTGCCTTCAGGTAATCCCCCGACGACGATAAAGCTGTCGCCCTGCCAGGCGATGCCGCCCGCGCCGTGCACCAGTTCGGGCGTGGGGTGCCGGGCCAGGGCGTCGAGCGATTCGCCGTCGTAGACATAGACCCACGTGTCTTCCCGGCCGGGCGGCTGGTTGAACGCGCCAAGGTTGACCGCGACGTAGACTCGGCCCTTGTGCAAGCACAGATCGCCGTGGTGGCTGGCCACGTCCACGCGATGGATCATGCGGCCGGCGGTATCGGTCCGGACCAGCACGTCCGTGAAGGACCAGTAGATCGAGTCGCGACGATTCGTGCAGATGCCCTGCAGGTGGCGGGGGTAGGCGCCCTCGCACGATACGCTGCGGATCTCGCCAAGCCGCGAGTCGGATTCGAAAGGACCCGTCGCAGGCGACGCGCAGGAGGCCAGGGCCATCGCCAGCACGATTGGCAGCCGGCTCGCAAGCCGCAATGGCTTGGAAAAGCAGGCGGGAGGCCGGAAAACGGGTGCTCGAAGAATGGGACAGGTTCGTTCAGTTGTCCGGCGCATCGGTCTGTTAAGCTCCTTCCTCTTTGGTGGTCGGCCGGGGGACGCTCGTCGTGCCCGTCGGAGGTAACACGCTACCCACGCTACCGGTGTGGCGTCAATAGCGTGCCTGCCCGTCGTCCGAGCCCCAAACCGTACCTGTCCGCCTTCCGGGCCCGACGAGGAATGAGGACGAAGAATACGTAACGGTCGCCTGCTTCTGAGAGTCATATATAGGTGACTGTTGTGGCCAACACGAAGAACATGGCGGGTCTGCTGGCACGCCCGACGAACCTACGAATCTGACGGATGTGGCTCCGCCGCAATTGAAAGCGGCGTCGGGAGAACGGGTCCTTTCTTGTGAATCAACGCTCTGGGCGGGGATCGTACGCCTGTGGTCGGTTTGCGGCGAAATGCAGTTCAGTCGGTGTTCTTTTCCCGGTCGAGCCAGACGAGGCTGCGTCGTGCGGCGGCGGGGTCGTGTGAGAAGGCCGGCGTCGCGCCGGCGTGGCGCATGCGGACGCCGATTTCGTAATAGCCCAGGCCCGCGTAGCGGCAGAATCGCACGTCGCCGGCGAGGTAGCTTGGTGCCTGGCCAGCCTCCAGCAGTTCGGCTTCGAGCGGCTCGCCGAGTTGGAAGACGCGGCGGGCCAGCAGGCTGAGGCCGCCCTTCGACAGGTTGCGCGTTCGCGCCGGGATCGTGGTAAGCAGATTTGAATGAGGTTGGTAGAACCGAACGGCACAGTCGCACCGGAAGCGGTGCCGCTCATGCTTGCGCGTGGCGGACGAGAAGAGGGGGCCCTTGGCGCGTCCGCTCTTCTGCCCGAGGGCTTCGGCCGTGCGGTCGAGCTTGTCGAGCAGTGCATCGAGGGCCGATAACTCGGGTTGTGCCTTCACGGACAAAGCAGGCCTCCTGGTGACTCTGCATTACCCTTCCTCGGTTCGCGCGGCGGGCGTATTTAGCTGTCGTGAGCAGCCGGAGAAGCGGCGCGCCGATTTGGCACACGCCATTTCCGATCAGTGAAGTCCATAATGCGTGGGTAGCGTCTGTGCGTTATTCCGTGGCGTTTCGGCCCATCGCGTAAGGATCGACCGGCTTCTGGGCCAGGATTTCGATAACGGCACTGCCGCCCGCCGCGGCGCCGATGAGCCGCCCCGCGGCCTGAAGCGGATGTCGCCAGAGGCTGTCGGAGCTGTAGTAGATATTGCGCAGCCGTCGCGGTACGAAGCCTGCCCGCTTGACCAGCGTGGTGACAGTGCGGCGTGAGAAGAACACGGTGTGATGCACGCAGAGGAAGGATCGCTCTTTGCGCCGGGTTGTCTTGAGCCATCGCTTGCGGCGACTGGCAAAGCTTTCGAACTGGTTGGGCACTTCGATCATCAGGAACCCGCCCGGCCTGAGCCATCGGAACGCCTGCCGTGTTACAGCCGCGGGGTCGGTCAGGTGTTCGAACACATGACTGCTGAAGACGACGTCGAAGCTGGCGTCGGCGAAATCCTGACCCTCCGCAACGCCTGGGTGTAACCGCAGATTGTGGTTTTCCAGTGCTCGCCGCCGGTTTTCTTCGCTCGGCTCGATCCCTTCGACCTCGAAGCCGCACCTTCTCGCTTCGCTGAGGAACACACCGGTGCACGCGCCGATCTCGAGCAGCCGGCCCCGCGCGCCCGCCTCAACGAGCAGGTCGAGCTTCGTCCGGTACTCACCGAGGCGAACATCATCTTCGTGGGCGTAGTACTCTTGCGAGGGTGGATACGTCTCCGACAGTGGCCCGGAGCCATCACGGTACATCTGTTCATAGGCCATCGGGTCGGGGCGAGGATTGAGGAAGCGCAGGCCGCAGCGCGCGCATCGCGTGACGGCGTGGTCTTGCGCCAGATTCAGTTGCCATGTTGCGAAGGAGTCCGGGCGGATTTGCCTTTTGCCGCAGAGTGGGCACGTGCTCAGTCGTTCGGTTGTCATGCTTTCCCCTTGCTGCCGTACCTTCGCGCCGCCGATGCGGCATCGAAAGCCGTCCCCTCCCGTCGCCGCCGGCTGGCCGGCAAGCCGTGGGGGGACCGATAAGCCTGGCTGCGGCGCGATCGCGGGCATCCAGTGCGTTCGTCCACTGATCATCGGCTCGTGAAAGGGGTCTGTTTAGCGATCGGCAGGGCCCCACGCGCCGGCACTCGCCTGGCCGTGGGTCGGGGAGTGTGCCTGCACGCATGACCTGATCGGCGGCCGGCTGACACCGGGCGTGGACGGTGCGGGTCCGCGGACGGAAGAAGCCCTCCACAGATCTTCCTCGACTTGCGTGGATCTACGGCAATATGTCGAGCCCCGAGCTGCACCGGCACAGGCGAGGAGGGCGTCCGTGTCCTGGAGAATGACGGCAGAGACGCTGTTGTCCCCTGCCGATCATGGCGTGTCCAACGATTGACGCCGACGGGCCAGGAATGCTGTCCTCGAATCAGACGGCCGGTGGTTGAGGTCGTAGGGTGTCACACGTGTGGCGTGCACGTGTCCCGACCGGGACCGGGGTGGTCCTTGGGGTGGTGAATCGTCCGAAAATATGCTTCGAGGTGGTGTTTTTGTATTGACACCACCGTTGGGTTGTGGTAGTGTATTAAAAGTGGCATAACGGTGGTTCCCGTTCCCGTTCCCGTTCCCGTTCCCGTCATGGGTGTCGTGTGCGATGATCGTCTCGGAATACTCTCAGGTGGACTCTGGTTGGGACGCATCATTCGCCAACGACTATGTACTGAATTGGAGACCGACGAGCGCTCCCATCGTTGAGCGTTTGCCCGTCGGGTGCAGTCTCCTTCACGTCTCACGGAGGTCTGAGCTATGTTTGGTCGAGCCATTCCCGCTGTTCTTCCGTTGCTTCTGATGGTGCTCAGTGTTAGCCGGGCCAGCCCGACAGTCGAAGAGTTCTCTCGTTACCAAGACCTCGATGCCCGGGAGTTCAAGACTTTCAGCAATGTCGAACTCGCCGAGTTCTTGGCGCTGCGTCACAAGTGTGCTCCGCCGGCCAATGCGGCCGAGGGAATCGCTCGGTGCGCTCATAAGGCCGTCGGGCAGCCCTTCCGCCTGAACGCGATCCGGTTCGCCTATGACGAGGCCGACTGCGTCGTTGCTTTGGAGCGGGCTGTGGCCATGGGCCTGAGCCATGATTGGGAATCCTATCGTGCGATCTCGGACCGTTTGCGTCACAAGAACGGCGTTGTTGTCTATAAGAACCGGAACTTCTCCACGCTGGGCGATTGGTTGCCGAACAACTGCGATTGGCTTCTGGAGGACATCACTCCGAGTCTGCCCGGTGCCGAAACATTCACACACATCGTCCGGCCCAAGCGGTTCAAGGACGTACCAACCGCTGAGGGCGTAAGAACCGTGTTTCTCGGGCACGATTGGAAGACGAAGGATACAGAGGAGCGTATCGAAGCCTTCATCCCACGACACGCGATCGCTGGTGCGCTTAACGAATTGCGGTCTGGCGATATCGTCCTCGTCATCTACGGCGTGGGTAGGCGGGCGGGATGTGATCACATGGGCTTGATCGTGCATGACGAGAATGGTCGTGTTTCCATTGCACACGCCGCTCCGCCGCGAGTGCGCATCGACCCACTCACGCAGTTCGTAGACCTGTTCCCCCGGATCAGCGGCCTGATGTTCTTGCGGGTTCGCGCGGATGCGACGGAGGTGGTCAGCGAGTTGCCTGCGGATGTTCCAAGTGCAGCGTGCCAGGACAACACGGTTCGCACGATGCGCGAAACGCGTACAAAGCTCCCATAGGTGAGAAGGTCATTCCGAAAACTTGAGGAGGCCAGAATAATGCGACTGTCTGTTTCGAATTGTGTGGTATGGATCCTAGCTCTGGTCATGGCTGTTGCGCCCGCTTGGGCCGGTGCTCCTTACGGTCCGTGCTTTACCTTGGTGCAGGTGCCCGCAGGCGGTTCTACCGCTTGTCCAGCTTGCACGGTGATCTTTCCGAACACCTACATCTGCCCGGCGGGGAAGTCGCTGACGATCACCACAGCTTTTTGGAAATGCGCGAAGGCCCCGTCGGGGATGGCCGGACGCACACAGTGTGTGGCGACGTTGGTTCCAGTCGGGACATCGGAAGAGTGTGTGATGTATCCGAACACGACTGCTATTGCGGCCTGCTTGATCTTGGCCGACAAGTGCGTGGATATTTGCGCCGGGTGTCTCGTGCCCGGAGCCGGCTGGCCCGCGTGCGTTGGCTGCGCGGTCTGTGTGTTAGTCGCGGGCGGCGCCTGCACGGGATGCAGTGTCCGGCTTTGCCTGCCAGACCCGGCGACCTCAATGCCGTACTACAGATATGTGGGCACCCTTCAAGGGGACTCATGTGACGGTATATGAAAGAGTGTTTCCAGGGTTGTATATTGATTCGATCTGCGAATTCGCAATCGGGCGCAGATGTGGGTGTCGGCGGGCATCTCGGAGGACGAATCCAATGTTCTCGAAGCTGTTGGTCGTATGGACTCTCACGGCTGGCGGGGCAGGAGTGTGCGGCGCGGCGGACATTGAATCGCCGGCTGTCACCAGTGTGAGCACTGCGGTACACCGGCTTTTTGACGCCGCCTGGCGGGAACCGCCTGAAGGAATCGATGCCACCTTCTACCGGGAGTTCGAGCTGAAGAAGCTCTCGGCTCAGGACGCGCGCAAGCAATTCGAGGCCACCCTTGATGCTCTCGACGGTCCGGAGGCCGAGAGGACGGCGGAGCGGGAAGAGGAGATCCAGCTCAACGTTCAGTTGCGGCTGAAGGAACAGGAGGTTCCGCGGCGACTTGTTCAACGCATCCGGTCCGATGGCGAACGCTGGAGGCTGGACCAGACGGTCCTGCCGCCGGAGAAGGATCTCGAGCCCGATACGAGGTTGTCGGAAACGTATGCGACGTTGGGCGGACGGGCGACATCAGATGGGTATCGGGCATTCCGGTACGTCGGGGCGACCCGGAGCGCGCTGGTCCTTCCGGACCACACTGCGTACGCCGGTAGCCCGGCCAGAGACTGGCTTACGGTGCCATATATGTGGATCATCCGGCTTACGTTTGGGCGACTGGACAGCGATAATCGGCTTGTGCGAGACGAGGGCAAGCGCGACGAGTGCATTGCCCAGGGTGGCCTGACCGCGAGAGGCACGACCATTCGGGTGTCTCCGGAAGCCTCCAAGGGGCCGGCGGGCGCAACCTTGGACCGCGTGGAGATCTTCGGGGAGGGAGGCAGCCGCATCGTATCCATGATTTGCGACAGGCAGGACTATACGCGCGTGTACCGTTTTGAGACGTATGGTCTCAACGGGAATCCAGGCGTCCTCAAACAGGTGGACGACTATGATGCGGAAGGAAATCCGCTGGGCTTGCGCATGGAGACATACGACGAGAACGGCGCTGTTGTGGATGGCGCTGTCGTACGTTTCCTTCGGGTCGATACTGCCCCTGAGTTTCCAGACGGAGTCTTCGAATTTCGCCCGCCGGCGGGCTATGCAGTCATTGATATGCGCCAGTCACCAAGCCAGGTGATTGCGGACGGGCAGCCGGACGCCCCCGAAGGAGGCGAGAAGGTGTCTCAGATCCTGGCTTTGGGGGCGCCGGCCTCCATCGTCCGCGAAAGCCGATCCTGGGAGGTTCGTATCGAGCTTCCGGCCAGCCGCCCCGCATCGCAGCCGACGGGGCTCTCGGATGTCGAGCATTGACGCATCGGTGGTGCGCAGGCATCGCGGTGCGGACAATGCGAAAGCAAGCGACGTCGTCCTGTGCGTCGAGTATGAGTGAGGAACAGATGCTCTCCCCATTCCCGTTGCTCGCGTTTGGGCTTGGCGCGTGTCTTATCCTTATCCTGACGCGCAAGCTGGCGTGGCGGGCTGCGCTGGCCATCTTTCCGGAGTTGTTGCGGCTTGAGCCCGCGGAACGCTGGGAGGCGTTCTGGCGGGCCATGAATAACAAGTCCACGGGCCGATGGATGGTCGGTATCGCCCTTGTGGTGATCGGTCTGGCCTTCCTGGGCCCACGGCTGATCGGCCTCGCCTGGCCTGGTATTACAGAGGAACAGCAGTGGTGGGCGAGATGGATCCTTATCTTCATCGGACTCGACATGACATTGTGCGGACCGCCATTGGTCACCCGGATGAGCATTCGGCGCCGTTTGCGTGATATGCTCGCGAGGCCAACAGGTCGGGCAGAGTCTGTGGAAGAGCCTTCACGTTAGCGGTGGGCAGCGCCGAAATGCGCCGCGGGAGCTTACTCGGCGCCCGCGGCCGCGGGCCAGGTCGGTTGGCGGCCTTCGAGGATGGCCACGACATCGTCCACGACGTCGTTCATCGCGGCCAGCCCTTCGCGGGATCGCGATGCCACGTGCGGGCTCAGCAGGCAGTTGGGGGCTGCGAACAGCGGGTGGCCCGGTGGGGGTGGCTCCGGCTCGAAGACATCGATGGCGGCGCCGCCGATGGTGCCGCGTGTCAGCGCGTCGGCCAGATCGGTCCCAACGACGACCGGGCCACGCGATGTGTTGACGAGACACGCCGAAGGTTTCATCCGGGCCAGCGCGTCGCGATCGATCATACCTCGGGTCTGGGCCGTCAGCGGAACGTGCAGCGTGACGACATCGGCGGAGGCCAACACTTGATCGCGGGAGATGCATTCAGCCGGGAACGCAAACGGCCCGATGGAGCGGATATCGTGATAGACGATGCGCATGCCGAAACCCAGGGCCAGCCGGCGCGCGACCTGGCTGCCGATCCGTCCCATGCCGATGATGCCGAGCGTCTGGTGCTGCAATTCGAGCGGAAGCGGCTTCTCTTTACGCAGCGCGGCGAACTCGCCGGCTCGCATCCGGCCATCGAATACGGCTATTTTACGCTGAAGCGCGATGATCAGGCCGACGGTCAGATCGGCGACCGCATGCGTGCAGGCGGCCGGCGTGTGTACGACGGGGATGCCCAACTCCCGTGCGGCGGCCAGGTCGATATTGTCGATGCCGACGCCGGCCCGGGCGATGACGCGAAGCTTTTTGCCGGCCTCCATCACGCGCCGCGTAACGCGCGAGTAGGTCCGGATCACCAGGGCATCGGCATTGCCGACGGCGTTGATCAACGCCTGTTCGTCACAGCGTTCGAGGACAATAAGCTCGCCGGCTGCGGCCAGCCGTTCCATGGCGGAATCGCTGACGCGCTCGGCGACGAGGATGGTCGGTTTCTTCAGAATGCGTGTCATGGCCGGTATCGTACCGTCACGCCCGTTTCGCGGCGAGGGTGGCCTGGCCGGCCGACGGCGGGAAGGCCCCCCTTGTCAGC
Source organism: Phycisphaerae bacterium (assembly GCA_016928855.1). GTDB lineage: Bacteria > Planctomycetota > Phycisphaerae > UBA1845 > PWPN01 > JAFGKA01. Next base: position 24,069 of record JAFGKA010000537.1, on the reverse strand, counting down.
CGGGCCGCCGGTGGCTATGGTATGGGGCTCCAAGGGCGTCCGGGCAGCGGGCGTCAAGGAGGACAGCGGTGGCTAAGTCCCTGGATCCGGAGCTGTTAGGTATTCTGGTGTGCCCGAAGACGCATGCGGCCTTGATTCAGGTCGGTGATTGGCTATACTCAACGGATTCGGCTGACCGGCGGAAGTATCCTATCCGCGACGGCATCCCGATCATGTTGATCGATGAGTCGGTCGAAGTCAGCGAGGAGGAGTTTCAACGTGCAACGACGGACGACAACCAAGCGTACTAATCGACCCGCGAAGCGGCCGCGCAGCCCGCAGGTGAAGCGGCGTTTCCCGACCCGCGGCGAAGAGGGCTGGAAGGGGCCGATCGTCGACTACAAAGAGGTCGAGTTGCTGAGGAAGTTCGTCACGGGCAGCAGCAAGATGATGAGCCGTAAGCGTGCCGGCACGAATGCCGCGGAGCAGCGCGACCTTCGTCGTGCGATCAAACGGGCCCGCTTCATGGCGCTTCTGCCGTACATCGGGGTCTGATTCCCCCGCAAGATACATGCGATGAATGGAACCGCGCTTCGCTTTCGGGGCGCGGTTCTTGTTGCGCGCGCCGGGTGATTTTCAGTGGGCCTCGGCCAACGCCGTTGCGCTATTGCTGAAGCGGACGGGCGTGCCCGGGCGCACCATCTTCGCGAGACGAACGGCGTCCCAGTTCGTCAGACGGATGCATCCATGCGATCCGGTCTTGCCGATCATTTCAGGGGTGGGCGTGCCGTGCATGCCGACGCCGGGTAGCGAGAGGCCGATCCAGCGGACGCCGACAGGATTCCGCGGCCCAGGCGGGATCTCGAGGATCCGATTTACATTTTTGACTTCCGGCCACATCCTGGGGTTGAAGGTGTACGTCGGGTTTGCGGCGACGACTTCGACATGGGCGTTGCCGGAGGGATGTTTGTCCTTTTGTGCGGGGATCGAGCAGTGGAACAGGGCCATGAGTTGGCCGTCGGTTGAAATCGCGCGGATGATCTTGTCCGCCAGGTTCACCTCCAGGCGGCCGGCCATGCCGGTCGGAATCACCTCGGCCGCGTTGGGGACGACAAGCCGGTCGCCGACACTCAGGGCGTCGAGTGACTTGCCAGGGTTGAGCTTCGCCAGCAGCCGGCGATGACAATGGAACCGTTCAGCGATGAGTTCCGCCAATGACGGGTACGCCAGCCGGTCGAGCCGGGCACGGGCGTTCCAGTCGGTCGGCGCCGGCCCGATCGCCGCACGGTCGGCGGCAGTGATGGTGTATTGGACCAGCGCGTTCGCCTCGTCGATCCGCAGGAGCCCGCGGGTCTCGGCGTCGAGCCTGCCTGTGGCGCGCCGCCCGCGTACCCGTTGAAATTCACTGATGCCCAGCGTCGTTTTCGGGCCGGGCAGCCCGTCGATCAAGCCGGGCGACAACCCCGTCTTCTCCAGGGCGAGCTGCAGGGCGACGGCGCTTCGCAACTCGTCGGTGATCTGTGCCGCGGCTCGCTGCAGATTCGCCGTCAGGACGATGGCGAGTGCGAGAATGCCCGCAACTGTTTGGGGAGATCCGGTGATGGGACAGTGTGATGCACGCATGGCAACCTCCCTGTTGCTCCGTGGATCTGCGGCGTCGCGGGCTACGTGGCCCGGAACGCGGCTTTGATTATACCCGATCGGCCCGGAGAACTCAGCAAGGCCAGTGCACGTCGATAATCCGCCAGAGCGAACGTGTGCGTCAACAGGCCGTCCAGGCTCAGCCGGCCGCGGGCCACCAGGTCGAATACGACCTCGTAGGTGTGCTCGGTCCGGCCATCGTAGGCTTCATACTGGCGGCCGTTGCAGCCGATGACGTTCAGCTCCGTCATCCAGAGCGGGGTCGTGTCGACGACCGTGATCTGGGACGTTCCGACCAGGACGACGGTGCCGCGGCCCCGGGTGAATTTCATGGCGTCGGTCAGGCTGCCGCCCGTGCCCACGCAGTCGTACGTGACGTCGTAGCCGCCGATGAACGCCTGGTTGCCGAACATGGCGTGGAGGCGGCGCCCACCCACTGCTGCGGCGACGGCGTCGTAGCGGTGGCCGGACGAGGCTGCCCGCGGGCAACAGATTGCCTCATCGGAGCCGGCGTCTCGCATTCGCTTGGCCTGCAGTTCGCTCCGCGTCAGGGCGGTGACGTGGGCACGGCTGCCGAGGGCCCGGATCGCCTTGGCGATGCCGATTCCGAGCATGCCCGCGCCGAGGATCAGTACCCGCTCATCATCGGCCGGCAGGCGGCGCAGCACGGCGTGGACGGCGCCCGCGACGGGATCGACCACGATGGCCTGTTCGTCCGGCAGACTCGTTGGCACGGCGTGGAGCTGCGAGGCGTGGGCGACGAAGCCGTCCGACCAGCTTCCGCCGGTGAAGTTGTTCCAGCCGATCATCATGCCGGGCGGGACGTTGCCGTCGAGGAACCGCTCGCAAAGCGTGAACCGGCCGGCCGCGCACGGGCCGCAGGGTGGGTCGATGCCGCGGACTGCACACGACAGCGAGGATTCGGCGATGACCCGTTGGCCGACCTGCCAGCCGGTCACCGCAGGGCCGACTTCTTCGATGACGGCGACGTTCTCATGGCCGAGCACGACCGGAAACCGCGTCATGACGCGGAGTACGCTGGCCGGGTGATTCCGCTGGAAGATCGAGGTCAGATCCGTGCCGCAGATGCCGCCGAGGATCGTCCGCAGCCGCACCCAGTCCGGTCCGGGCAGTGGCGGGGGCTCGATTTCGCGCAACCGCAGCCCCGACAACCGCGACCAGAACACGCGCGGGCTGACCCAGCCGAGCACCTTGCAGATCGGCCAGCGGATGCGGTTGATGTCGAACGTCAGCGCCTTCATGTTGCTCCGGGGTCTCACGGGGAGGTCCGATAGGGGTGCCCGTCTGATCGGCCACCTGCCCTTCTTTTCTCTCCGTCCGCCGAATCATACGGCATCTATCGCCGATACGGAACGACACGCTGGAGAGGGCAGTGCATTCCCGACAGGCTGGCGGGGGCGGGGGGCCGCCGCTCGCGTCCGCTGCGTGGCTGTGTTGGCTATCTGGATGCGGTGGTCGGGCCTTGCCGGCGGCGTCTTCCTGGAGAATCAGCTTGACATCTCAAGATATCATGATATAAGAGTGAGTTATGGTCAAGGAACAGGGACTCATCGCGATGGACGTGCTGGAGAGCGCGGCGGCGGTGATGCGGGTGTTGGCGCATCCGCACCGGCTTCGGATCTGTGAGCTTCTGCTCGCGGGCAAGGTGTCGGTTGGTGAACTGGCTGCTCAGCTCAGCATGGCGCAGAACTGCGTCAGTCAGCATCTGGCCATCATGCGGGCGCACGGAATTGTCAGCGGCACGCGCGATGGCAAAACCGTCTACTACCACGTGGTGCATCCTGGCGCGGAATGGCTGTTGTCCTGTATCCGGCGACACACGCAACCGGATGTGGGGCGTCGGTAGGGGCTCCCGGGCGGGGCTCGCCGTACTCAAACGAACAATGAAACATTTGGACGGAATGAGGAATCGAATATGGCTGACACGAGACTTCTGATCGTGGGTGGCGTGGCAGGGGGGGCGACGGCCGCCGCCCGGGCGCGAAGGTTGAACGAGAACGCGGAGATCATCGTCTTTGAACGCGGCCCCTATGTGTCGTTCGCGAACTGCGGCCTGCCATATCACATTGGTGGCGAGATTGCCGAGCGCAAGCGCCTGTTGCTCCAGACGCCGCAGGGGTTGCATCGGCGCTACAACCTGGACGTGCGTGTGCAGACTGAGGTCGTCTCGATCGATCGGGCGGCGAAGAAGGTCACGGTGCGTGATCTTGCCGGCGATCGGACGTATACCGAGACGTATGACAAGCTCCTTCTCTCGCCTGGCGCGGCGCCGGTACGGCTGCCGATCCACGGCGTCGATCATCCGAAGATCTTCACGCTGCGCAACGTACCGGATACGGATCAGATCAAGGCGGTGGTTGATGCCGGAGCCCGCAGCGCGATCGTGGTGGGCGGTGGTTTCATCGGCCTGGAAATGGCCGAAAACCTCAAGCATCGCGGGCTCTCCGTGCATCTGGTCGAGTTGCTGGATCAGGTCATGCCGCCGCTCGATCGTGAGATGGCCACGGCTATCCATCAGGTGCTCGAACTGCATGGAATCGACCTGCACCTGTCTGATGCCGTCGAGGCGTTCGCCGACGCGGACGGGGCGGTGCGTGCCCAACTGCGGAGCGGGGAGGAGCTGACGGCGGATCTGGTGGTGCTTTCGGTTGGCGTGCGGCCGGAGCGCGATCTGGCCAAGGCCGCGGGGCTTGAGTTGACCGAGCGCGGGGGCATCCGCGTCAACGAGCACATGCAGACGTCCGATCCGAGCATCTACGCCGTCGGCGATGCGGTCGCCGTTAAGGATTTCGTGACTGGCGTCGAGACGCTGATTCCACTGGCCGGGCCGGCGAATCGGCAGGCGCGTATCGCGGCCGATCACATCTTCGGTCGGCCGAGTCGGTATCGTGGTTCGCAGGGCACAAGCATCGTGCGCGTGTTTGATCTGGTCGTGGGCATGACCGGCGCCAGCGAGAAGGTGCTTCGTCGCGCGGAACTGGCTTATGAGAAGGTCTACGTGCACCCGAGCCACCATGTGGGCTATTACCCCGGGGCGGCACCGATGGCGATCAAGCTGCTGTTCGCGCCGTCGGATGGCCGTGCGCTCGGCGTGCAGATCACCGGCACCGAGGGCGTGGACAAGCGCATCGACGTCTTCGCGATGGCGATTCAGGCGGGTATGAGCGTCTATGACCTCGAAGAGGCCGACCTGGCCTACGCGCCGCCATACGGTGCGGCGAAAGATCCGGTGAACATCGCGGCGTTTGCGGCGGCGAACGCGCTTCGCGGCGATACAACATTGGCGCATGCGGACGCGATCGAGGGAACGGTTCTGTTGGACGTGCGCGAGCCGGCCGAGCACGAGGCCGGGGCGATTCCGGGTTCGGTCCTGATTCCGCTGGACCGCCTGCGCGCGCGGCATGGTGAACTGCCCAAGGACAAGCCCATCACGGTGTATTGTCAGGTCGGGCTTCGCGGCTATGTCGGGGCCCGCATTCTGACGCAACTCGGTTACGATGCACGCAATCTCTCCGGCGGCTACAAGACATACTGTGCTGTTCATCCGGACCAGCAGACCGCCGGTTGTGCGTCGTCGAGCAGTGGAAACTGCTGTGATCCGACGCCTTCATCGGCGAAGCCGGAGACGCCGGAGTTGCCAACGCATCTGCCGGCGCCCACGTCGAAGACCTCAGCGGATACGACGCCGACGGCGACTTTGGATGTGCGGGGCAAGCAGTGCCCCGGGCCGATCGTCGCAGTGGGGCGGGCGATTTCCGATCTCCGGGCCGGGCAGGTGCTCCACGTATTGGCAACGGATGTCGGGTTCGTCAGCGACATTCCGGCGTGGTGTCGGCATACGGGTCATGAACTGTTGCGTGTCGAGCCGGAGAACGGCCATTACGTCGCGACGATCCGGAAACGCGGCCAGCCCCATCCGCTGCACGGCGATACGCAAGCGAACAGTCCTCAGGGGAAAACGTTGGTTGTCTTCTCGGGCGACCTCGACAAGGCGATGGCGTCGTTCATCATCGCCAATGGGGCCGCGTCGATGGGCAGTCCGGTGACGATGTTCTTCACGTTCTGGGGGCTCAACATTCTGCGGCGGCCGGATCCGCCGCCGGTGCGCAAGCGGCTGATCGAGCGGATGTTCGGCTGGATGATGCCGCGCGGGGCTGCTCGACTCGCGCTGTCGAAGATGAACATGGCCGGCATGGGCACGGCGATGATGAAGTACGTCATGAAGAGCAAGAATGTTGATGCGCTGCCGGCGCTGATGGCCCAGGCCCGTCAGGCCGGTGTGCGGCTGGTGGCGTGCGCGATGTCGATGGATGTGATGGGTATCACCCGCGAGGAACTGATCGACGGCGTCGAGGTCGGCGGCGTCGGGATGTACCTCGGCGAGGCCGAGAATGCGAATGTGAACCTGTTCATCTGACGGCGGGACGGGGCTGGATTCGGGGGTGCGGCGGCCGGGCTGCGGTGGTCTCGTCGGCTTGACAGCCCGCGGCCGAACCGATAGGGTACGGGACCGTGCGGGTCGAGTCCGCGCGACGATATCCCGGGGCCGTAGCTCAGTTGGGAGAGCGCCTGCATGGCATGCAGGAGGTCGTGAGTTCGAATCTCATCGGCTCCATTTCTTCCCCCCTTCGTTCGATTCCAAGGAGTGTCGCATGAGCCAGTCGAGTTCGTTCTCCCGCCGGGATTTGCTGAAACGTGGCACGGCCGTGGCTGCCGCTTCAACGCTGCCTTCGTTGCTTGCTTCCCGGGTGCTGGGGGCTCCGGCCCAACTCGGTGCGAACGAGCAGATCGGCATTGGCATCATCGGCCCGGGACGGCAGGGGACGGGCCTTTTGCAGCAGGCGGCCAAGCTCGGCCGAGTAGTCGCGACGGCGGACGTGAATCTGCCGAGGGCGCAGGCCGTCGCCGAGCCGTTCGGCGCGAAGGCGTTTCAGGACTACCGCGAGCTGCTCGACCTCAAGGAGGTCGATGCGGTGATCGTCGCCACACCCGATCATTGGCGGGTCCTGTGCTGCATCCACGCAGCGCAGGCCGGCAAGGACATGTACGCCGAAAAATGCCTGACCTTGACGATCCGCGAGGGTCGCGTGCTGACGGACGCCGTCCGCAAGTACAAGCGGGTGTTCCAGACGGGCAGCCAGCAGCGTTCGATGGCGGCCAACCGCCTGGGCTGTGAACTCGTTCGCAACGGGCGCATCGGCAAGGTGCACACCGTCATCGGGTCGAACTATCCGAGTCCGTGGGAGTGCCGCTTGCCGGCGCAGCCGATTCCGGAGGGCCTGGATTGGGATCGATGGTGCGGGCCGGTCGATCCGATCGCGTTCAACAACGACCTCTACACACCGCGGGCCAACCCCGGGTGGCTGTCGTTCCGGCGGTTCGGCGGTGGCGAGATGACCGGATGGGGAAGCCACGGACTGGACCAGATCCAGTGGGCGCTCGGGACGGACGAGTCCGGGCCGGTCGAGGTTTGGGTCGAGGGCGACAAGTTCGATCCTCCAGTCTTTACCGAGCCGGCGCCACGTGCCGAGGCCGAGAAACGATGCAGTCAGCCAATGATCTTTTACCGCTACGCCGATGGCCCGGTGGTCAAGCTCGATAACGGCCCACACGGTGGCGGCATCTTCATCGGCGACAAGGGCCGCATCACGATCGACCGTGCCCGCGTGACGTCCGATCCGGCCGAGATCGTCACCGAGCCCATCCGCGACAGCGACATTCGCCTCTATGAGAGCGACGACCACATGCGAAACTGGTTCGACTGCATGCGGTCGCGCAAGCTCTGTGCCGCCGACGTCGAGATCGGCCATCGTAGCGCCACCGTCTGCCACCTGGGCAATATCGCCCGTTGGCTGAACCGCAAGCTTCGCTGGGATCCGAAGAAAGAAGTCTTCGTGGGTGACGACGAGGCGAATACATACCTCGACCGCGCCCGCCGCAAGGGCTACGAGTTGCCGGACAAGGTGTGAGTCGCGTACGCGGCGCTGCTGGCAGAGGCACTGCTCACAGAGCTTGCTGTTACCCACATTGATCCTATCTGTTCAGCGGTTGCGGGGCGCATGGCGCCGGCCCCCTTCGAGGGGGCTTTCCCGGCGAAGCCGGGTCCATAGGCCAGTCCTTTAGGGCTGGTCGGGCAGCGACGTGTGCCCACCTCTTCTTCTCCCGTAAGACGTAGCCCGTTTCAACGGGCTTTTTGTTCGTATGTGCCGTGTCGATGGCGGTCCAGGGAAGCCCGTTGAAACGGGCTATGCGAAAGAACAGGAGGGATGAGTGTGTCGGCTGCTCTACCGGCCCTAAAAGGACCGGCCTAATAACCGGCCTTCGGCCGGAAAGGCCGCTGAAGCGGCCAATGAACGGTATCGCGTGAGCAATACGCCGGTTGAAGAAGCCTCGAACACTGGCCCATCGCCGGCGGCCGTTGTGTGTTGGGCATGCATACAGGAGATGTGGGTAACAGCAAGCTCACAGAGCAGCGGCACACAGAAGTGGCATTCCAAGGTCGTCCCGGGTGGCCCATCCCCGCGACAGCGGGGGTGGGTTCGCGATGACCGAATTGCGCAATACGAACCTACGGCGCGGCGGGCTCGACTGTTGGAGTCGGCCTCTTCGCTTCTGCTTCTGCCTTTCTTCAAACAGCCTGCACAAGTGACCGATACACAGCATCATAGCCCCTGGCCATGACGGGCACGCTGAATCGCTCCTCGACGTTCTTGCGGCAGGCGGCGGGTGAGAGGTCGCCGAGGCGATCGACCGCGGCGGCGGCTTCGTCGGTCGTGTCGACGAGGAAGCCCGTTTCGCCGTCGCGGATGAGTTCGGGCAGGTAGCCGAAACGAGTGCCGATGATCGGCGTGCCGCTCGCCTGCGTCTCGATGCCGACCATGCTGCACGGCTCGCACCAACTGATCATGAACAGCACCGCCGCGGCCTTGCGGTAATAGGGCGCGAGATCCCGCTGGGACAGCAAGCCGAGGTACTCGACCTGTTGGCCATCGATGTGCGGGCTGACCTTCGTTTCGTAATACTCTTTGTACTGCGGTTCGATCATGCCGGCGATCAGGAGGCGGCGCCCGGCCTTGCGGGCCACCTCGATCGCTTCGGCCGGCCCCTTCTCCGGTGACAAGCGCCCGGCGAACAACAGGTAGTCGTCCTTGTCCGCCTCGAACGGGAAGTCCTCGAGCCGGATCCCGTTGTAGACGTTGCCGACGTAGTTCAGCTCGGGCAGCAACTGCCGCTCGGCGTACGAGAGAGAGACGAACGGCAGATCCTTGTAGGCGAGGAAGATCGGGTGGGCCGGGCGCACCCAGGCGGCGCCGTGGAGCGTCGAAACCAACGGGCATGGGATCAGGCGGCCGAACACGAGCGCGTGTACGTGCAGGTGCGAGTGCACGATTTCGAACTCGCCGGCCGCGGCCCGTTGCATTACCGTGGCGATGTGGAGTTGTTCCCAGACGCGCGAGTCGGGTGGGCCTTCGAGCAGCCCGCTCGTCGGATCATACGCTGTCCGGCGGTTTCGCTCGGCCTCGGGCCAGGTGCCCATCGCGTACGGCGTCGTCTCGACAACAGTGGCGGTGCTGCGCGAGCCGGCCGCGGCGAAGAGCGTCACCTCATGGCCTAGTGCGACGAGTCCTTCAGTGATGTTGCAGGCGACCTGTTCCCACGGGCCGTAGCCGGCCGGCGGGATCGGCCAACTGATGGGTGCCAGCATTGCGATTCGCATGATCAAACCGGACTATACTGCGCCGTGCGCGTTCGTCAACCCGGCGGGTGTGCGCGATGCCATCACGTTGATTCCGTCTCCCGTCGAAGCTACACTTCCACGGTGGCATTGTTTTCGTGTCACTGTGTTCACGCAGATCGGCGGTGAGTACGTTCATGGCGCAGTTCATCACGATTGTCGAGTCGCCCAATCCGTTGCCGAAAGAGGCGGTGGTGCGCCTCGCGGAACTGCTGGGCTCTGACGCCTACACGATCCAGATGCTGCTCAAACGCCCGCGGCCGCTAATCCTCGGCAATCCCGTCGCCGATGAGGCGGCCGGTGAAGGCCTGCACCTCTTGCAGGAGTATCAGTATGAGGCGTACGCGTTCGACATGGATGAGGTCCGCGGACTGCCGGACCCTCGGCGCGTGCGGACGCTCAAATTTTTCCAGGATCATCTGCGGTTTGTCATCAACGACAACGAGGTGCGATTGTCGCAGTGGTCCGACGTCTTCCTCCTGGTTGCCGGGCATTGCCGTCAGCGCGTGGACGAGCGATCGAGCCGACTGCCACTGCCAACGCAATACGGCTCACCCACGGCGTCGCACGAAACACAGTCCACTCGCGAGAACACGTCAGAGAAACTCGATTTCTACTTCTTTGACGGCAGCGAGCCGATGCGAATGGACTCGGACCGCTTCTCATTCCTGTTTCTCGGATCCAGGCTCGGCCTGACCGACGCAAAGAACATGGCGTTGACGATCCAGATGGTACGCAAGCTGGCACCGCACGCGATCCTCGATGAGGCCTTCGAACAGTTCCGCCGCGGGGCGGGTGGCATGGGCCGGTCTCATCAGAGCGGTTCAGCATCACTGGTGGGCGAGACGAGCACGAGCGACAAGCGGGTCGATGACGACGGTCCCCGGTTCGATTTCTACAGCCGCCTGGCGTTCTTCATCCACCTGCGGCGTGCCGAGCGAGGCGGGTGAGGTGGCCGCGGCTGGCCGCATCGCCCGGCGGATCATCGCTATGCCGCTATAGGCCATCAGTGCGACGATCGCCACCGTGAGGATTCGCCGGGGCAGCACGTGCGTCAGCCTGGCGCCGATGAATCCGCCAATGATGGCGGTCGGCACGAGACACACCGCCAACGTAAGCGAGTCGGATAACGCGAGGCCCGCCTGCGTGTTCGTGTAGTTCTTGTACACGGCGCCGAGCAGGCTCAGCGGCAGGATTGTCGTGGCCGAATTGGCGATCGCGCGGCGGATCGGCATGCGCAGCACGACCTGCTGTAGTGGCACGGCGACCGCGCCGCCTCCGATGCCGAGCAGCCCTCCGACGAGGCCCATCGGCAGCCCGACAATGACGATCCGCCATTGCGGGATTCCGAGAGCGGCATCGGCGTCGATATCCGGCACGTGGCGGCCCGAGATGAGGCGATAGACGTTGTAGATCGCCACGTAGAACAGGAAGCCGCCGAACGCCGCGGCCAGCCGCAGTTCGTTGCTGCCGGCGAACCAGGCTCCGCTGCTGAGCCACACGCCGGCCACAACACCCACCACGGCGCCCGGGATCATCAGCCGCACAACAGGCCTGAGCGTCGCGCCCACCCGGCGATGCAGAAAGACCGCCGGCAGCGCGACGAAAAAATTCACGATCATGGCCGCGCCCTGATAGGTGTGCTGGGCCGGGCCGAACACGAACGTCAGAGCGGGGATCGTGAGGATGCTGCCGCCGATGCCCAGCAGGCCGCCCAGGATGCCCGCGAACAGGCCGATGGTGCCGAAGATCAGATAGTCCAGGTTCATTCGTTTCGGGCCCCGTGTGGCAACGCTCCCGTCGGCAGGACGGGCTGGAGCAGAGAACGTAACCGGCTTTGCCTCGGCGGGCAACGAACCTGTTGCGCCGGCTCATGGCGTGGGCGCCGTTTGACATGTTGGTGCGATCGTCGTTAAACGTCGTGGGCTTCGGGGGCCAATCGGGGGTGGCCGGCCGGCGGAAATGGACAGACGCGGGATATGCGTACGGTTGGAGCGGCGGCGGGTAGCGTGCCAAAGGAGCGTTCGATGCGCAGATCGATGGTTCAAGCGGTCGTTCTCTTGTTGATGGTATGTGCGGCTTCGGTGACGTACGGGGCGTCCGAGTCACCTCGTCCCAACATCGTTCTGATTATGGCGGACGATATGGGCTTCTCCGATCTCGGGTGTTACGGCTCGGAGATTGCCACGCCGAACCTGGACCGACTTGCCGGTCAGGGATTGCGCTTCACGCAGTTCTACAACACCGCGCGTTGCTGCCCGACACGGGCTGCTCTGCTGACGGGGCTATACTCCCACCAGGCCGGCGTCGGGCACATGGTGCGGGACGCGAAACGGCCGGGCTACCGTGGTTTCTTGAACGATCGTTGCGTGACGATTGCGGAAGTCATGGGGGCCGCCGGCTATCGCACATGGATATCGGGCAAGTGGCACGTGGGCGAGAAGCGTCCGCACTGGCCGGTGGACCGGGGCTTCGAGCGATGCTACAGCCTGATCAGCGGTGGCAGCAACTACTTCCGGTTGGATCCCGAACGGACAATGGCGCGCAATGCCGATTCGTTCGTGCCGGCCGACGACGACAAGTACTACCTGACTGATGCGTTCACCGAGGCGGCCCTGACGTTCATCAGCGAGCACCGCGACAAGCCCGAGCCGTTCTTTCTGTACCTGGCCTACACGGCGCCGCATTGGCCGCTCCATGCGTGGCCCGAGGACATCGCTCGTTACCAAGGCAAGTACATGGAAGGCTGGGATGCGCTGCGCAAGGCGCGCCATGATCGCATGATCCAGATGGGCCTTGTGGATGAACGCTGGCCGCTGACACCGCGCGATGAACGCGTGCCGGCGTGGGACGATGTCAAGCCGGCCGACCGTGCCGCGTGGGATCGGAAGATGGCTGTGTATGCGGCCCAGATTGACCGCATGGATCAGGGCATTGGCCGGGTTCTGGCCAAACTCGACGAGATCGGCGTGAGCGACAACACGCTCGTTCTGTTCCTCTCGGACAACGGCGGTTGTGCGGAGATCATCGATCGCGGTAAGCCCGGCGTGCCGCCCGGCCCGAAGGAGTCCTTCCTGAGCTATGGCATCGGGTGGGCCAACGCCAGCAACACGCCGTTCCGGCTCTACAAGCACTGGGTGCACGAGGGCGGCATCTCCACGCCGCTGATCGTGCGTTGGCCATCGACGATTCGCAAAGGCGGCGCGATGACGCGCGAGCCCGGCCATGTGACGGACATCATGGCTACCTGTGTCGAAGTGGCGGGGGCCGAGTATCCCACGACGCGCAACGGCCAGCCCATCACGCCACTGGAGGGGCGCAGCCTCGTTCCCGTTTTCCGAGGCGGGACGCGATCGAGCGATGCATTCATCTTCTGGGAGCATGAGGGTAACTGCGCTGTGCGCCAGGGGCGGTGGAAGCTCGTTGCACGGCACGGCGAGCCATGGGAACTCTATGACATCGAGGCCGACCGCACCGAGATGCACGATCTGGCTACGGAGCATCCCGATCGCGTCGAAGCCCTGCGCGCCGCGCACGAAGCCTGGGCTAAACGGGCGAACGTCGAGCCGTGGAACAAGGTTCGCAACGCCAGTATCAGACCCCGGAGACCGGCCGAGCCTGCGAGCCGCCCCGTCGCGCCCTGATCATCGGGCGTCGACGGATCGCCCCGCGATTCGACACGCACCTGACGACCCCGGCGTACTATGGCTTCGGTTGGGCGACGGCGGCCGTGCAAAAGAAGAAACCGGGATCCATCACAGGCGATGGATCCCGGTTCTGTTCCGTGTGTGGAGTCGGGCCGTTATCGGCGGCGACGGCAGAACAGGCCGGCCAGGGCCAGGAAGACCATTGTGGCCGGTTCGGGCACGGCGGCCACATCGGGCACGCGTTCCCACATGATGCCTGCATTCCGTTGCGACACATAGGAAGCATTATTCGCGAGCTGGCTCACCATGTAGGTCTGACCCTCGGTCAGATGCAGGTTCGCCGCCAGCAACAACCAGGCACCGTTGGCGCCGGGGCTTCCCGTCCCGCCGGTATTGTTGTTGATGTCGTTGAGAGCAACGTCCATGCCGTCAGACGTGAGGATGAAAAGGCTGCCTCCACCGCTGACGTTGGTGCTCAGGGGCGTCGTCCAATAGACGTTGTACAGGCCTGTGCCACCGCCAGCCAGACCCGTGGCCAGGTCTCCGTTGCCTAGATCCCAACCCGGTGTCAGGACGGTGTTGTCCTGGTCTACGCCGGGCGTGTACGACGAGACGTACCGGTCGATCGTTCCGTTTCCTCCAAACGCCGTTTTTGTGGCGGTCAGACCAATGGCTCCGCTCGTTGTCGACGTGAACGATGCCGACGAGCCATTCTGGTAGGCGAAGTTCCCGCTTGCCTTGCCGGTACTGTGGGGTTCGACGATGAACGCCGCGTACGCCGGACCTCCCAGGGTCACGATGAACAGGCACACTGTGCCAATTGTCGCAGCTCTCATGCTTCTTCTCCCGCCTGTCGGGATACCCACGCCTTCTGGCCAAGACCCGGCGTCCATCCCGACGGCATTCGTAGGCGGCCCCTTACCGCCTCCCGGTGCTGTGGCTCTTTCATAGCCTTCTCAGCACGGCTCCAACCTGCAATACGTTTGCAGAGCTGTCAAGAAATAAAGTGCGGTAGCAGAACTGATTTTCTTCCGGGGATGGCAGCCCTATTCGCTTTGTGCATTGATCCCGGTCGAGGTGGCCAGGCCCGTATATCGCCGCGAGCCGATGGCGGCTTCCGGGAGGCCCTCGGGCCAGACCGATAACGAGACGCTGAGCGTGTCTTCGACCTCGCTTGCGTCGATGGTCAGTGCGGCGTACCAGCGCGGGAACCGCCGGATGATCGTGATGTCAAACGTTTCGGTCTTCCCGCGGTCGAGGTCGAAATACTCGCGGAATGCGATGGAATGCTTCGAGTTGATCTGGTAGTTCGCGCCGAAGCCGAGCAGATTCGAGTTGGTCTCGTGGATCCGGCGGTAGCCGATGAAATACCCGTATCGCGGCGTCCGTTCGACGGCGAGCGACAGGTTGAATAGCGCCATATGCCCGTCGGTCAGGTCCCAGTTTGCGTCGGAGAAGACCGCGGTCGTGTCGCTGATGCGATAGACGAAATCGCCCCGGGCGTGGTTGCGGGCGATACTGTTCTCCGGGCGGCTCCAGTAGAAGCGGCCGATCGGCAGATCGTTCTCGGGCGCGTTGTCGAACGCCGCGACCTCGAGCCTGAGCATGATCCAGTCCACAACACGCCAGCGGCCGGGGCCGCCGCGCTTGGTCTGCCACCGCTGGCGGACGGCAAGCGAAGCGCCGCTGAAGTCGTCGGCGCCTTCGATCGATTCGTCAAATGGGTGCAGATCGAAGCTGTCCTTGTTCGCCGTGCTGGCCCAGGCGGTCAGCTCCGGCGTGATAATGTGCCGCACGCCGTTGACGTCGAGCAATCGCGACTGGACATCCTCGAAAAGCCGCCAGATCCGCGACGTGGCCCGTACGCCGACGCTGCCGAACGCCTGTGTCAGACTGCCCTCGAACGGTGAGCCGTCCCACTTGCCGTAGCGGCCGGTTGCGTAGGGCACGACCTTGACCGGGCCCAGGGCCAGCGGTGCGTCGATTTCGTTGCGAGTGATGCCGCGGAACGTGATATCGCTCGGGCCGGTGCCATCCATCCGGCCGTGTTCGAACAGCCGTCGGTTGTCCGGTCGATACCGGGCCCAGCCCATGTGCGACTCACTGAACACCGAGGCGAAGCCGCCGAGCGGCTCGCCGATCAGATGAAACGCAGCGTCGGGCAGGTGCTCGGTCTGCGTGACGAAGTCCATCAGCCGCCATTGGCCGAGCAGCGTGAAGGCCCAGTTGTCGCGCTGCTTCTTCAGGTAGACCAAGCTCTCCTGCTCTTTGTCCTCGTCGAACTCCGATTCGAAGTACTCTTCGAGGAAGGCCGGGTCGCTCAGGTACGACATCTCGAGCGTCAGCTCCCAGTCCTTGGGCAGGAAGTGGCGATGCCGCCAGGTGAGCCGCCCGCGATCCTGCGTGTCGGGCTCGAGGTCGTTGCGGAACCCGCCGAGGTTATCGGTGCCGGTGTCGTGGATGTAGTACCCGCGCAGCAGTCCGTAATGGTCGTCGCGCTGGTAGTCGAGATCGATGCCGACAGCCGGTCCACGCTCGGAGAAGTAGTCCGTCCGGAGCGAGGCGTCCACGCCTTCCGGCGTCTCCAGCCCGAGCAGATTGAAGAGATACCACTTCGCCTGAGCCGTCACCCCGAAGTCGTCGCTGAACGCGAAGCGGGCGCTGCGCAGCGCGTTCTCGGTTTGGCGGAAGTCGCCCTGGGAATACGGCCAGTACAGGATCGGCACGCCCCCGACATTCATCGTCGTGTGCGACGCGCGATACTTGCCCGCGAACACGCCCGTGATCTGGCCCGTTTCATCACGCGGCGTCCGGTCGGTCAGCACGACGCGGTCGGCGCCGATGTGGACATGCGGCGTGTGGAACTCGCTCGTCGTGATCATCGCCTTTCTGGCGACGAACTCGGTCGCCGAAAGCTGGCGAATCTGTTTCGCGCGCACGTACACCGGCAGATCCCGCTCGGGCACGATGCCGCGCATGACCGCATCGAGGATCAGTGCGCGGTCGTGCTCAAAGTCGTAGTAGAGCTGCGGGGCACGGATCATCCGCTCGCCCATGGTCAGGACGACGTTACCTTCCAGGTAGGCACCAGCGACGGCGTTGCCGAACTGGTCGCCGAGGTCGACCGTGGCGGTTCCCTGCAGCGTGCCCGCCGTGGGGCTGGCCTCGCTGGGCGTCAGCGAGCGGTCGTCGGACAGGCCGGACGCGTCTTGTGACTCGGCCGGCTGCTCAGGTGTCATGAAGATCACGGCCGCGTCGGCTCGGATTTCGAGGAAGTCGCCACTGTCGATCGTGCCCTGCGAGACGTAGACATGGCCGATGGCCGTGGCGACGCCTTCCGCCGGGTCGTAATCCTGCTCGTCGCCGTGGTATTGGACGACGGGGCGTGCTTTTGTGGGGATTGGCTCCGCTTCGTCGGCCAGCGACAGTACGCGCATCTGGCCCGGGTACGTCGGGACCGGGCTCAACTGGGCAACGGTTTCGCGGACCTTCAGCGCTTCGCGGTACAGATCGGTATCGGCCGAGGATTCCCCCGTGGCTGCGTCGTCGCGAACCTCGGGCAGTTCATAGCTGTTGAAGGTCACGAACAGAGCCGGGCCGCTCGTCGTTGTGCCCGCGGCCTCGATCAGGCGGGCGTCCCGCCAGAGGTACACTTCATAATGGTAATAGGGTTGCCCCTCCCACGTGGCCCGGTTCCACCAGATGACGGCGTTTTCCGAATGGAGTCGCCGGGCGCCCGTCACGAGTTCGAAGTGGCCGTGGTACTGGATGACGTGGACGCCATCTGGTTGCGACCAGAGGTAGGCGTATCGGCCGGACAGCTCGACCGTGTCGCGGCTGATCCCCGTCGGTATCAGTGGTTCTTCCACGGCGTCGGCCAGCGGAACGAGGGGCTGCGCAAACGCGCGCGGCGTACTCGCGAGCACGAACACCATCAGCAGAGCCGCCAGAGCAAGCCGTACCATCTTCACGTGTGGAGCCATCTCCGAACCCAGAGGATCAACTTGCCGGCCTGCACGCGCCTCAGGCCGGTCCTGCGCTGGCCGGACCGTATCCGCCCCGGCCGTGGCTGTCAACGCACGATGGTCGTGCCGGTCTCTCGTGCGGGGCGCGGCCGGGCGGCGGAGGTCCTTGCCGCACGTCGTCATCGGTGGTAGAAGAGACACGTCTCATGTCGTCCCGGCAGGGGGGCATGTGTCACACATGCAGGAGGGTGTGGATGGATAAGCCCAAACGTTCGTACTACTTGCCCGCCAAGCTCGTGGAGGCCATGGATCGTGAGTGTGAACGAGTGGGGCTCGTGAAGGAGCGCTTGGTGGCGGCGGCGATCCTGAGCTTCCTCGAGGCAGGCCCCGAGGCCCGCCAGGGGATGTTCGTCCGGTTGGAGACGTTTGTTCAGGGGCCGCGACGCGGTCGCCGAAGCACCTGACTCACCGTTCCACATCACCCCCGACGTTTCTACGGGGCTGGCGGTGGCGTGGCAGGGGCCGGCGCCGAAGCCGGCGGCCGGGCGGCCGACCCGACAGACAACACTTCGCGTTCCGTCGCGCGTGCTCGGCCGAGTGTGACCACCACCTCTACCGCAATGTGTCCGGCCTCCGTTTTCGACAGTTTCAGTTCAGGTGTTGCCTCAGCAGGGACCAGACCTTCGGTCGGCAGCGACAGGGGCTCCGCGAGCGGCTGCTCGCAAAGCGTCTGCGCGTGGACTTCGACGTAGGCCAGCCCGCTGGCCAGTACGAGCTGGGCGAAACTGCGAGCGCGGTCCTGCTTGCGCTGCTGCACCATCCGTCCGACCTGAAGCGTCAATAGCGCGGTCGTCGCGCCGACGAGGGTGATGACTGTCAGCGCGACAATCATGCCGATTCCGCGGCGTCTCATCATGGTTCCTGCTCCTGTGTGCCAGCGCCGCCACAGCGGAGACCGACCGCGTAGCGATGCGTCATCGGTGCCTTTCGCGTGATCGGATCCACCATCTCCACCCGCATCCAGACGAGGGCTTCATCGCCGGCACGTTCGATGGTCCATTGCAGCGAGGTTCGCTCGAGCCGCCAGGTGTGGCGGATGGGCGCCTTGCCGATCTGCTGTTCGGTTCGTTCAACGAGATGGTCCGTTGCGGCGTAGCGCACCTCGAGGTCAGGCCCACGCAGGATGAGAGCGTTCGCCGGGTCGGTTGCGATTTCGGCGGTGCGCGCCTGGCCCACATCCTGTCGAAGTCGCTGAAGGATTCCCTGGGTTGCGGCGTCATCGTTGGTCCATGTGCTCACGCGATGCTGCACGCGAAGGCAGCGCGTGATCGTCAACGTCGCCGCCGTGGTCACGAGGCCTGCCAGGGCGATCGTGGCGATGACGTGCATGAGCGTGAACGCGCGTGTGTCCCGCTGTTTCATGGTGCCGATACCTCCGCCAGGTAGCCTGAAACGGTGATGCTCTGGGGATGACCGCCGAGCCCTTCGCCTGAGGCTGTGACGGACAGTCGGGTCATGCCTTCCCACGGGCCGGTCCCCGGGGTGAGCGAGGTGGTGAGCGTCATGTTCGGCGGCAGGATGGCGTCGGGCGGTGGCGCGTCCAGGCGGATGCCGGCGCGGTAGCGCTCGAGTTGCGACTGTGCCGCCAGTCGCAACGTGCGCTCGCAGACGAACTGGTTGCGCACGCGCAGATAGCCCACGGAAATCTCGAAGAGGATGCCCGTTGCCGTGACAATGAGGATCAGCCCGGCCAGCATGTCGATGGTCGTGAACCCGCTGCGCCCCATGCGGCATCGGTGCGGCGACGGGATGCATTGTTGTATCGCCATCATACGGCTCCTAGCGTCGTGTCGATCAGTTGGACCAGTGGAAGAAACATCGCCAGCAAGACGACGGCAACCGCGAGGGCGATCATCAGGACCGACAGCGGCCATGCCAGGTTGCGCACGACAATCCAGAAGCGGCTGCACAAGGCTCCGTAGTAGTCGGTGACGAAGCGCAGGGACTCGTCGAGCGAGGCGCCGGCTTGTGCAGATCGCAGCGCGGCGGCGAAGACGTCACCCAGGCCGGCCTGCGAGGCCGCCTCTGGTGGTGATGCGCCGGCGGTCAGCGCGTCGGCAAACCACCGAATCCGGTCTCGTAAGACGATGTTCATATCCGTTCGCGCAATCAGCCGCGCCGCACGCCCCAGGTCCATTCCCGATTCAGCGAACAGGCGCAGGAGCGAGGCGCCGGCTTCCATGCCGCGTGCGAATTCGTGGCGGCGCAGCCCGGGGGCGTACCATCGCAGGTGATCGGCGATTTGCGATGCGAGTCGAGGGGCGTCCGCGCGGCGCGGCCGGAAGTAGACGTAGATCGCGATCGGAACCACAATCGCCATCCATAGGCCGATGATGGGGGCAGCGAACGAAACGCTTTCCGTCGCGTGGATGAGTGCCACCGTCAGGGGTGGCAGCAAGGCGTCGAAATCCCTGAATATCTCGACGTATTTTGGAACGATCACAACCATGAAGCCCGACCAGCTCGCCAGCAGGAACGATACGAGTACGACCACGTAGGGGGTGGCGACCGGCAGGAGCTGGCTGCGGGACCGCTCATCCCTCATTAGTTGCCCTTCCAGCAATCGCAGCGAGCCACTCAATCGGCCGGCCTGCTCCCCGGCGGCCACGATGCTGCGGACGATCGTGGGGCATCGCGGGTAGGCCCGTGACAGGGCTTCGCCGACGGACAAGCCCGTCGCGACGAGCTGAGCGATCCGCCGCAGGACCAGGCCGCCCTTGCCCTGTTCGCTCTGGCCGGCCAGCATCAGGCCCGTGCCGAGCGGGAGATTCTGCGACGTGATCATCGCCATCTGGCCGATCACGATTCGTGTCACGGCTCGCTGTCGTTCACGCAACGCGACGCAGAGTTCGGCGCCGACCAGCAACAGGACGAACAGGCCGAGCGGAATCAGGATCATACGCGGGTTCTCCTTACGAACCGGAGACGCTGTTCACGAGCGACACCAGAGGCAAGAACATTGCGGCAATGCCGAAAAACAATGTGCCGCCGAGGATCACAACCAGTGTTGGAAGCAACGCAGCGCGGAGCATTGCCTGTGTGTGCGTCGCGCGGGCTTCATACGTGGTTGAGAGCTGTGCGAGGGCGGCGGGCAGCGCCTCGCGGCCGAGGGCGACCTGCACGGTGTAGCCGAAGATTCCGGGAATCCAGGCGCACACTTGTGTGGCATCGAGAATCGAGTTGCCTGCTTCAGCGGCGGCTGCGACATACTCTGCATCACGGGCGAGCCCCGGGCTGCCCGTGACGCCGCCGGCGAGCCGCAGCGCCTCCGGCAGTGTGATTCCCGATCGCACGCATGTGGCGACGGATCGGACGAAACGTGAGATCAGCGAGGCGCGATAGACACGACCCACGATCGGTACGTGGGATACAACCCATTCCCGCAACAGCCGCCCCCTCAGCGTGAATCGCAGCGCCTGCCAGACCAGGATAAGCAGAACGACGGTGATGGCGAAGCTTGTCAGCAGGAACGGGTAGATTTTGCCGGCATCGATCAGCAGCAGCGTAACGACCGGGAGGCGCACGCCAAAATCGGCGAAAATCTCCTGGAACATCGGCACAATTGCGATGAAGAAGAACGAGATGACACCCATCGCCAGCAGCAGAACGATCGCCGGATAGCTCAGTGTTTCCCAGAGAAGCCGCCGGGTCTCGCCCATGAGACGAAGATGCTGATTGAGACTCAGCAGCGTGGCTGAAAGCTGTCCGCTGGCCACGCCGGCGCGGATCACTCGGCTGTAGAGCACCGGCATGCGCGCTTCGTGCCTGGCGACGGCCTGTTCGAGGGGTTCGCCCCGTCGCACCTCACCGGCGATATCCTGAATCAGGCCGCGCAGCCGTGGCGACGAGACATCCCGTGCGAGTTGCTCCAGTCCGGCGTCGAGCGCCATCCCCGCCGAGGCCAGCGAGGCGAGCTGTTCGTTGAAGAACATGAAATCCTCGTCGCTGATCCTCGAACGCGGTGCCGGCGAGCGGGCTTGTCGCACGTCGCTGACGGTGAGGCGCATCGTCGTGCGGAGCATTTCGTCGGCGGCGCTGTGATTGGCCGCCTCGATCCGACCGCTGATGGCGGTGCCGTTCGGGCACTGGCCGTCGTATTCAAACCACGCCACGATCAAGCTCCTTCCTGTGGGTCGTGTCCCACGACGCGCCGAACTTCTGCGGCGTCCGTGTGTCCATCCCGTACCTGTCGCGCGGCGTTCGCCAGCAGCGACGAAGCCTGCCGGCGGCCCAGCGATCGCAGGTGGCCGGCGGTGGCATGGGCCACAACCGCTTCGCGGACGGCTTCATCCAGCACCAGCGCTTCTTCAATCGCGGTCCGGCCGGCGTACCCTGTTTCATGACAGTCCGTGCAGCCGACGTGCACGAACGGCTCAGCCTCCCGGCCCGTGGCCTGGCAGCATGTTCCGCAGAGCGTGCGAAGAAGCCGTTGCGTGCAGACGATGCCCAGGGCACTGACGAGCTGGTAGGCCGGAATGCCCATCTCCAGCAGCCGGACCACCGCCTCGGCCGGATCCCCGCTGTGCATCGTCGTCAGCAGCAGGTGACCCGTCAGTGCCGCTTCCACCGCGATCGACGCGGTTTCGGCGTCACGCACTTCGCCGATGAGCAGCACCTGCGGGTCCTGCCGGAGCAGCGACCGCATCGCACGCGGGTAATCGAGTTCGCCGTGCGGCGTGATCTGAATCTGTGTCATGCCATCGACGCGCTGCTCGACCGGGTCCTCCAGGGCCACGACGCTCCGGCCTGGCGTCGCCGTCAAGATGTGCCGGGCGATGGCGTACAGCGTCGTGCTCTTGCCCGTCCCGGCGGGGCCGGTCAGCAGAATCATGCCGTTGGGTTGTTCCGCGGCGTGCTGAAGTCGTTCGACTGTGCCGGCCGTCAGCCCGAGTTCATCCAGTTGAGCTACCGCGCGATGGCCCGCATGGATTCGTACGACGGCCCGCTCGCCTCGAATGGTGGGGAATGTGGCGACTCGAAGCTCGGCCCCGAAGGCGGCAGCGGTGACCGCGCCCTCTTGCGGGATATCGATGCGATAGGTCAGCAGGCCCGCCAAGACCTTGAGCCGGGCGATCACGTTGGCCGCCAGGGCGGCAGGCAATCGCTCCACATCGTGCAGAAGACCATCAAGGCGGAACCGGACGAGCAGACCGTTGTCGGCCGGCTCGAAATGCACGTCACTGGCGGCCTGTTCGCAGGCCCGCTCGAGAATCGCGCCCACCAGGGTGACCACGCCGTTCGCCGCGATTTCACATGTTGTCGCCATAAACGCCTGTCGGGAAATAGGTTATCGTGTTCGAAACCATCCTTTTCTTCGGGCCATCCGAGAAATACGACGTGGCGGCAGATTCTTTGTTAGCTCAGGGCCGCGGCGGCGCAATGAAATATGGATCCAGGTATAACACGCTGGGACACCCGGCGTCTGTCTTCATGAGACCAGGAGAGCGGCATGGCCCGTACCATGGTCGGCAACCTTCCGGCGGATCTCCGCAGGATGCTTGCGACGGTTGCGTCGGCGGATGTTGCGGCCGAACAACGTTGGATTTTGTCGCTGTTGCAGCGACATGGGGCGGCTGTCGTGTATGCGCTCTGGCGAATGCTGGGCTCGGAGCAGGAAGTGCTCGACGCATATCAAAATGTCGTCTGCCAACTCGTAGCTCGCGGCCCGGACGGGATCGGCGACAACCCCGCATCGTATTTCTACCGCTCCGGCATCAATGCGGCGATCGAGTTGATCCGCCGTCGCGGTCGTGAGCGGGATCGCCTGCCCACCGTAGCCGACCGCTATGGGCGATCCGATGCAGGCGAGGATCCGGGCGCAAACGCCGAGCATCTGTACATGGCCGAACGCGTTCGCTCTGCCGTCCTTGCGTTGCCGCCGCATCTCCGGGATGTGGTGGTTCTTCGCGACCTCACAGGTCTGGATTACCGGCAAGTGGCGCGGATCATGCGGATCACGCCCGGCACAGCGCGGGTCTACCGCCGCCAGGCCGTGGTACGCCTCGCCGCCCGAATGGCCAGGGAGGACTGCTCATGAAGGCACGGCGTTCACTGCAGCAAAAGAGACGGCGGTGTCGTGCTCACGGGGCCTTAATGCGATGGCTTGATCGCGGTGGGCCGATGCCCACGTCGCTTGCTTCGCACCTGAGCTGTTGCCCGCGCTGTCTGCGTCGCGCGTCGCGACTCGCTCACGCGCAAGCGGCACTGACCCTGCTGGCAACGAGTCCGATGCCTGCCAACCTGGTTGGCCGCGCCAATGACAAAGCTCTTCGGATGGTGGCAAGACAGCTCCGCGAAGGGGCTCAGGCCGAGGCGCTCAGGCGAGCCAAGCCTCGGCCGAGCCTCTGGTCGCAGATCGAAGGGCCCGCATCGCGTGCGACGGCGGCGGCGGCCGCGGCCGCGATTCTTCTTGCGCTCCAGCCGAGCGTGACGATGGGGATCGAAAAGACGCGCGATCAGGTCCAGCCACTGGCGCAGATTCACCACGAGCGACACATTGCCGACGACGGCTTGCTTGCGTAACCCCGGATTTCTCAGATGATGCTTGTGGTAGCGCGTACTGAAGTGATGATTTCCCCAATGAATAGGGGCAGGAACAGGTTCGTGTGCCTGTGGGCACCGGGCCTCCGACTTTGGCCGGCGTGTGTCCCACATTCAGTGATGCAGAGGTCAAGAAGTCGCCTATTGCCACGTCGGTATCGGTGGGCGGGAAGATGTGCAGTTTGTGGCTTGCCTTTCCCGGTAACAACTACGAGGGTCGCGCGACATGAATCTCGCCCGATGTTTCTTTCCCACGAATCGGCACAGAGGGCTAATCCTAGCTGTGGTGTGTTCTGTAGTCTTGTCGATAACCAGGGCGGAAGCGCAAGACAGTACGCCCAACGCAGAATGCCGCGACATCAATGCCGATGTAGCGAAGCTTGCGATTGGCAAATCGACGGTCAAGGCTTTCGACGATGTGCGGGATCGCGACCTGAGCCAACTCAACTTGGCCGCCAAGGGCGAGCTTCTGCCCACCCTG
>JAFGKA010000536.1 GCA_016928855.1 Phycisphaerae bacterium | reverse complement strand
GCCGGGCTCCGGGGGCCTGCTGACGCAACTCGCAGCCACCATGGATGAGTGGATGCAGGAAGCCCTCGACCCACAGGAACTGCGGACGCTCGCGGACGACAATGCCGCGGCGGACCCGCTGGCGGCGGCCCGACTGGCCGACCTGTCGCGACTGTACGATGCCTATCGCGCGTTCCTGGCCGAAGACCGGCTCGACCCCGCGATGGAGCTGGCCGTCGCCGAAAGCCGGGCTGGCGATGTCCCCTGGCTCCACAGCGCCGACGTCTGGGTCGATGGCTTCGCCGGCCTGACCGCACTGGAGCGGCAGATGCTCGTGCGGCTGGCCACGCTGGCGCGGTCAACAACGGTTACGCTGCTGATCGATCCGGCCTCGCCCGTGCTCGACCGTACCGACGGGCCACCGAATCGTTTCTCGCTCTGTGCGCGAACGGAACGGACGTTCGTGATGCTGCGCGAAGCGGCGCAGGCCGCCGGCCTGACCTGGAAGCGGCCGCAACGTCTGCGGCCGGCTGCGCCGCCGCGATTCGCCACGGACGATCTGCGAACGCTCGAACGCGAGATCTTCCGCGGGGCCTTGCGACCGACCGAGCCGGCCACCGCGCCGCCGCGCGACGTCCGGCTGATCGCCGCGGCCAATCGGCGTGTCGAAGTCGACGCCGCTGTCGCCGAGATCCAACGGCTGATTCGCGAATCCAACGGAACGCTGCGCTACCGCGACATCGCCGTCATCGTCCGCGATCTCGAACCGTATCATGACCTGCTCTCGGCCGCCCTGACCGCACAGGGCATCCCGTTCTTCATCGACCGGCGACGCCGCACCGCGCACCACCCGCTCGTCGAACTGCTGCGGCTGCTGCCGGCGATCGTTCACCGTCGGCTCGCCATGGATGACGTGCGTCTGCTGCTCAAGACGGGCCTGACGCCGCTGGCCGCCCGCGAGGCGGATACGCTCGAAAACTACGTTCTCGCGCACGGCATCCACGGGCTCGACGCCTGGTTGGGCCCGGCGGACTGGACGTATCGGCGTCTGTTCACCCACCGCGAAAGCGAGACCGAACAGACCGAGGCGGAGCGCGTCGCGCTCGACGCCATCAACGCCTTGCGGCGGCGATGGATCGAGCCGTTGCGGGAGTGGATCACGTTCGCCAGTGGGGCCGGCACGGCCACGGGTCGCGAATGGGCGGAGCATCTGCTGCACGCCCTCGACGCGCTCGGCGCCGGGGCCACGCTCGAACGCTGGGCCGACGACGCCGCCGCGGCCGGGCTGGCCGACGAGGCCGACATCCATCGCCAGGTCTGGCGCGACGCGATGGCGATGCTCGACGATCTCGTCGACGCCCTTGGTGACGTCGCTCTCGGCGCCGGCGATCTGTCGAGTGTTCTGGATGCAGCACTGTCCGAGTTCACGATCGGCCTCTCGCCGCCAACGCTCGATCAGGTGCTCGTCGGCTCGATCGAGCGCAGCCGGCACCCGGACCTCGCTGCCGTGCTCCTGCTCGGCTTCAACGACGGCCTGTTCCCGCTGACGCCGGGCGAGGATGTGCTCCTGACCGATGCGGAACGCGACCGGCTCACGGCCATCCGCGGCGGCGCGCCCGTCGGCACGAGCCGCCGGCAACGCATCCTCGACGAGAAGATGCTCGCTTACATCGCGTTCAGTCGGCCGAGCCACACGCTGTGGATCAGCTACGCCCGAGCCGACGAAGCCGGCAGCGGTTCGACCGGCGCCCTGCGACCGTCGCCATTTGTGCGAGAACTCGTCGCGGCGCTGCCGGGCCTGCGGGAAACGCGGCTGGATGATCCCGTGACCACCCGGGCCACGTGGCCGGTCGGGCGAGTACGTGATCTCGGCGCGCGGCTCGCGCTCGAATTCCGCCTGCGACCGGATACAGCCGAACACGACGACCCGACCCTCCGTGGCCGGTGGAACGCGCTGTATGAACGCGTGCGGGCCGCGGACACATACGCCCATGACGTCGCGCCCATCATGGCGTCGCTGGCCTACCGAAACGAGCCGGTGCTGACCGCCCGCGAAGCCGACGTGATCTACGGCGAGTTGCGATCGTTCAGCGCGTCGCGCATCGAGATCTTCGCGACGTGCCCGTTCCGCTACTTTGCCCAATACACGCTCGGGCTCGAGCCGCGCGTCGAGTTCGAAATCGCGGCGATCGACTTCGGCCTCTTGCATCACAAGCTGCTCGAAGAGTTCTTCGCCGAGCTGATTCGCGATAACACGTCGCTGGCCGACCTGAATGAACAAACCATCGCCGAACGTCTCGAAGCGCTGGCCAATGAGTGGACCGTGCGGCTGACCGACGAGGCCCTGCTCGACAATGAGCGTAACAAGTTCCTCATCGACAAGAGCCGCGGGCAGCTCAACGAAGCAATGCGGCGCCTGCGATGGATGGCGCGACTTGGCTCCTTCCGGCCGCGTGCCGTCGAGTGGACATTCGGCTTCGGACACCGAAGCACGCGCGACACGGACGCCCCCGAACCGCTCGAGATCCGCACGCCGAAGGGCCGGACAATCCGCCTCCGCGGCAAGATCGACCGCGTAGATCTGCTCGACGTCGGCGCCGAATGCCTCGGCGTCGTGCTCGACTACAAGCGGTCGGCCACGCGCAAGATGCCGGCATGGAAGCTCCTGCACGGCCTGGACTTACAGCTTCTGACCTATTGTCTCGCCCTTGCCCAGCGCGGCCGGACCCTCGCCGGCCGACCGATCCAACCGGTCGGCGCGTTCTACGTCCCATTGGCCTCAATACGCGAACCCGTCACCCACCCGCTCGATGCATCCGAACCGGAGAGGGGTATCGAAACGAAGGTGAAACCTCGGGGTCTGTTCAACGTCCAGCACACCCGCGAGTTTGACCGTGACCTGGCCGCCGGCGCGAAATCCACCGCGTACAATGTGGCGATCAAGCGCGACGGTGGCGTTGCGTACGCGGACAGGAGCGATGCCTATGACGCTGGTCAAATGGCGCAGTTGATCGACTTCGCCCGCCTCAAGATCGGCGAGCTGGCCGACCGGATCCTCGACGGCGACGTGGCCGTCCGACCGTACCGGGCCGGGACGCAAATGCCGTGCACGTTCTGCGACTTTCGCGAGGTCTGCCGCTTCGACCACGACACCGACCGGCCGCGGGACATTCACGGCATCGGCCGCACGGACGCGCTCGAGCAGATGCGCGAGGCAAGCCAGGGGGATCCGGCATGAGCGGCACGCGCTTCACACCTGAGCAACAGACCGCCGTCGAGACGACGGGCCGCAGCCTGCTGGTCTCCGCCGCCGCGGGCTCGGGCAAGACGACCGTACTCGCTGAGCGGTGCGCTCGACTCATTGCCGAACCAATCGACGGCCGCGCGTGCCAGGCAGCCGAGATTCTCGTCGTGACCTTCACCGAAGCCGCCGCCGCGCACATGCGGGCCCGGATCGGCGACGCGCTGCGTGCCCGACTCGATGCCGGCGCGCGGAATGCGCACATCGCCGAGCAGCTCGCCCTGCTGCCGGCCGCGCCGATCAGCACGATTCACAGTTTCTGCCGCGACCTGATCCGGCGCTGGTTCTCCGTCGCGCAGGTCGATCCGCGGGCGGAGATGCTCGCGGCCGAAGAGGCGCTGCTGCTGCGCCACGAAACGATTAAGGCAATGTTCGAGTCGCTCTACGGGAGCCGCTCCGACCTGGCCCGCGCGTTTCAAACGCTCGTGGAAGAGGACTTCAACGGCAAGGATGAGGGCCTCACCGAGACAATCCTGCGTACACACGAGTTCATCCGGTCGCTGCCGGATGCCGACGGCTGGCTGGCCCGAAGCCGATATGCGATGAACGAACCGGCGTGCGACAAGCTTAGTGCCGCCGTGCACGCGGTGCGAACGCAGCGACTGAAAGCCGAAATCGAGCTGCAGCGCGACTGGCTCGACGCCACGCTGGCCGAGTGGACCACGGAAGACATCGACGGCTGTCGCCAGCTCAGTCTGATACGCGAGTACGCGAGCTGGCTCGAACAATGGGCAATCGACCTGGATGCCGCGGCACCTGATGCCGTCGATGCAATCTGCCAGGATATTCGCAAAGCGACGCTCAACGCCACCGGCGCCCGCAAGCCCGCATTGGACGAGGCCTCGCTCGAACGCGCCAAGGCGATGTACACACAGACGCGGGAGACGCTGCTCCAGGAGCGACTGCAAGCTGGCTGCGCGGCCTTTACCCAGAGTGAATACGTCGATGGCCTTGAACGCATCGCGCCCAAGCTCGGCGCGTTGGCCGACCTGGTCGCCGCGTTCGACCGCCGCTACACGCAGGCCAAACGCGAGGAACGCGTGCTCGACTTCAGCGACCTCGAGCAGTTCGCGTTTCGCCTGCTCGCCGATGACGGCGACCCGAGCCGACCGAGCGACGTGGCCCGGCAGTGCCATGCGCGTTTCTGCCACGTGCTCGTCGACGAATTCCAGGATATCAATCCGATCCAGGCGGCGATTCTCCGGCTCGTCAGCCGCGAGACGGCGGCCGACGACAATGACAACCTCTTCGCCGTCGGCGACGTCAAGCAGTGCATCTACGCCTTCCGGCTCGCGGCGCCGACGCTGTTCCTCGAACGCGCCGACCAGTTTGCACGGCATAAGACCGGCACACTCGTCCCACTGCGTGAGAACTTCCGTAGCCGACCGGCGGTGCTCGACGCCGTCAACGCTTTGTTCGAATGCTGCATGACGGACACATTCACCGGTATCGCGTACGACGATGATGCCGCACTGCGGCCGGGCATGGCCTATCCACCGGCGGGCGAGGTCGCAGCATTCGCCAACACAGCAGCCGAGCTGCACACGCTGGAAGTACCGCCGCGAGGCGCCGCCGACAACACGGATGAGCCCAACGACGAAAACACGGCGGAATCGGCCGCCGACTGGCATCGCGTCGAACGAGAGGCGTTCTGCATCGGCCGCCGCATCCGCGAATTCATGGGCCTCGACGGCGAACGCCACCGCGCCGTCTATGAGCCCGACGGCTCGGGCACGCTCGCGCCGCGCGATCTGCAATACCGCGACATCGTCATACTGATGCGCAGTCTGCGGAACAAGGCCGACCGCGTCGCCCGGATCCTTCGCCAGATGGACATTCCCGTGCATGCCGACGTGCGCGGCGGCTACTTCGACTCCGCCGAGGTTCGCGACATGCTGGCCCTGCTGAGCCTGCTCGACAACGGCGAGCAGGACGTCCCGCTGGCGGCGATCCTGCGGTCTCCGCTAGCGACACCCGCACCGTTTGCCGCCGGTGATCTCGCGACGATTCGCACCAGTCAGCGCGATGTCCCGTTTCACGTCGCCGCCCGGCGCTACGCCGAATCCGGCCCGGACGCATCGCTGCGCGAGCGTCTCGCCGCGTGCTTCAGCCGCTTGGACCGCTTCCGCACAGCCGCCCAACGACAGGGCCTGGCCGACGTGATCTGGAACGTCTACGAGGAAACCGGCTATCTCGCGTATGTCGGCGGCCTGCCGCACGGGCCGCAACGCCGCGCGAACCTGATCGGTCTGCACGATCGCGCCCGTCAGTTCGGCACGTTCCGCCGCCAGGGCCTGCGACGATTCCTGCATTTCGTCGACCAGTTGCGCGACCGCGGCGAGGAACTTGCCACGCCCTCGACCGCCTCCGACGCCGACAATGTGGTGCGCATCCTCAGCATCCACCAGAGCAAAGGCCTCGAGTTCCCTGTGGTCTTCGTGGCCGACCTCGGCGCGCGGTTCAATCTTGTCGATCTCACTCGGCCGGTCGTCATGCACCGCGACGCTGGCCTCGGAATGAAAGTCGTGGACGCGCAGCGCCGGATCACCTACCCGACACTCGCATATCAGACCGTCGGTGAGGCCATCCGGCGCGATGTGCTCGCCGAGGAACTCCGCACACTCTACGTCGCGATGACACGGGCACGCGAGCATCTCGTCCTCGTCGGCTCGGCCTCGGCGAAAGACATAAACGCATCCGTTCAGGACGCGCCAGCAGGTCCGCTCGACACGCTGACACTCTCGACGGCGAACAGCTATCTCGACTGGATCCTCGCCGCCCTGCCGCGGCTGCATCGGCGACAGCCGAACCGCCCGTTCGTGCTACGTCACCACGATGCCGCCGCCATCGCCGGCTGGACGCTGCCCGAGACGACCTCGGAGCGGCGCCGGTCGATCCTCGAGCGCGCCGCCAGGCTCGGCCCGCTGCCGGCCGATGAACCAACTGCCACCGACGACGCCGAGATCCAGCGCGTGATCGAGCGAATAGAGTTCCTCTACGAACCGCTGGCCATGACGACCGTGCCGGCGCGACAGACCGTCACCGAACTCAAGCGCCAGCTCGACCCGTTCACCGAAGCCGAGGAACAACCCGCACGCGCGTTCGCCCCCGTCGCAACGCCACGGCCGCGCTTCGCCGAGCATGGCCGGCCCGGCCGGGCGCGCATCGACGCCGCACAACGCGGCACGCTGACGCACCGGTTCCTGCAATCGCTGGACCTTGCGCAAACGGCCGATGCCCAGAGCCTGCGTGACCAACTCGCCACGCTCATCGCAGCCGGCCGGCTACCGGCCACCGCCACCGACGCTGTCGATATCGACGCGATCGCCGCCTTCTTCGCGTCCGAGCTGGGCACCCGACTCCGCGACGCCGCCGAACATGTCCAGCGCGAAAGTACGTTCGTTGCCCGCGTCGACCCGGGCACCTGGGACCCGACACTCCGCGGGCACGACGAACACGATGTCATCCTGCTCCGCGGCATGATCGACGCCCTGCTGCCGACCCACGACGGCCTCGAGCTGATCGACTACAAGACCGACGCCGTCCCAGCCGAGGAACTTGCCACACGGGTGGCACACTACAAGCCACAGATGGCGCTCTACGCCGCCGCCGCCGAAATAATCTGGCGAAAACCGGTCCGCGCCCGCTGGCTTGTCTTCCTCGCTTCGCGCACAATCATGCCGGCATGACCGCACCGGACACGACGAGCCCAGCCGCCACTGAGGCCGCAGCGCCTGACCGCCTCGCCAACGCGCTGGCCACGGCACCGCTTCTACTGCCGGCGATCGGCATGGCGGCCGGTATCGCAATCGACGCGCACTGGGCGATACCGACATCGCTGTGCCTGACACTCTTTCTCGCGGGCATGCCGTTGCTGACGCGCTATCGCGATCACACGGGCGCGGGCGCCGCCGCGATCATGCTCGCCAGTCTGGCCGTCGGCGCCATGCTGCATCACAATGCGTACCGACGCATCGCCGCCGATCACTGCGTACGGTACACCGACGCCGAACCGATCCCCGTCTGCCTGACCGGCCGGCTCGTGACCGATCCGATGCTGACACGACCCGATTACGGCGCGCTGAACCGCTCACTGCCCCGGCCCGCGCGCTCGCGATTTCTCGTCGAAGCCGAGTCGCTCGAAGGCGCCACCGGCCCCATCACCGTCAGCGGCCTCGTGCGCGTGCATGTGCGCGAGCCACTGCTTCGCCTGCGTACCGGCGGGCGTGTGCGCATGGTCGGCCGCCTCTACCGTCCACCGCCGCCGGACAACGTCGGCCAGCGCGACTGGCGGCTGCACAGCCGGCGAGCAGGCGTGCTCGTCGGCCTCTCGTGCGAACACGCCGCGTCCGTCACGCGTCTCGACAATATGCGGGCATCGGCAGGCTGGCTGGTAAGCCTGCGGCGGCACGCACGCGGTTTTCTGCTCGATGCCGTCGATCCGACGACCGACAGCGCGAGCCTGACGCTGCTCGACGCCGTCATTCTCGGCCAACGCAGCGCCGTCGAAACGACGATCAACGATGCATTCGTGGCCACGGGCACGGTCCACCTGCTCTGCGTCAGCGGCGTGCACGTCGGTATGCTCGCGGGCGTCGTCTGGAGCATCGTGGCGTTGTTCGGCTGCCCACGACGACAGGCCGCGATCCTGGTCATCGTCGCGGTGCTGGCCTACGCCGGCCTGGCCGAGCCCAACCCGCCGATCCTGCGGGCTACAATCACCACGACACTACTCTGCGTCAGCCTCCTGTTGCGCCGGCCCGTGCAGATCACCAACTGGCTCGCCGCCAGCGCCCTGCTGATCCTGATCGTGCGCCCCACGGACCTGTTCAACGCCGGCTTCCAGCTCTCGTTCATCACGCTGGCGGGTGTGCTCTACCTCTCGCGGGCGGTACATGACACGGGACGTCAACTGCTGCTGGTGCGCCGAGCGAGTTTCGCGCACCTGACCCCGCCGGGCCCACCACCACCTCTTGCCATACGGCTCGCCCGTGCTTCCGCGCGCCGACTCGGCTCGCTGCTGGCCGTGGCCGTGGCGGCGTGGCTGGCCGGAGCCCCGCTGGCGCTCTACCACTTCGGCCAGATCGGCACGTGGGGCTGGCTCAACTCGCTGCTGGTCACGCCGCTCGTCGGCGTGCTGATGCTGGCCGGCTTCGCCAAGCTGATCGCCTCCGCGCTGTGGCCGAGCTTGGGTGCTCTGCTTGGGCCGGTGGTGGCCTGGTTGTCGACCGTGACCGACGCATGGGTTCGGCTTCTTGCTGATGTGCCGGGCGTGGCCGTGGTCTTGGCATCGCCGCCATTGTGGCTTGTGATGGCGACGCTCGTCGTCCTGGGCCTGTGGGCGGCCCGTCGGATGCTCGCGATTCCCGGCCATGTGATTGCCATCGGCCTGTGTGCCTGTCTCGTCGCCGGCGTGTTCTGGCACCTGCCATCGCGGCCGAACAATGATGAACTCCGCGTCCGCATCCTGGCTGTCGGCAACGGGTCGGCCACCGTGATCCGGCTGCCCAACGGCCGCGCGATGCTCTACGATGTCGGCCGCTATCCGCCGTACGAGTTGTATCGCTCCACGCTGGCTCCGGCGCTGGCGGCGGAGCGGATTCGCCGACTTGACGCCGTGGTGCTCTCGCACGCCAACCTCGACCACTACAGCGGCCTGCTCGACCTGGCGGACCACGTGCCGATCGGCGAGGTGTGGCTGACGTCGCACTTTTTCGTGCACAGCCGGACCTCGCGCATCGCCACGAGAATCCTGGCCGAACTCGACCGGCGCGGCATCGCGATCCGCATCGTGCACGCCGGAGATCAAATTACCGGAACCGGCAACACTACGATCGAAATCGTCTGGCCACCGCCACCGGAGGCCAGCTACACACTCGACGCCAACGATGCCTCGCTGGTCCTGCGCCTGAGTCATGGCGGCCGCTCGATCCTGCTCTGCGGCGACATCGAAGAGCATCCTCAGAAGCGACTGGCCGAAGAGATGACCCACGACGTCGACGTGCTCGTCCTGCCGCATCACGGCAGCTTCAAGCCCTGGACCGCCCGGTTCGTCCGTGGCGTTGCCCCGGCCTTCGCCATCCGCTCCAGCGGCACGCGCAACTCGCACAACCCGCTTGCCCTCAACGAACTGATGAGCGAGTACGCCTACTTCAACACCGCCGACGTCGGCAGCATCCTCGTCCGCCTCAGCCTCAACGGCATCACCGTCTCGCACACGAAAAAGGTGTCACCCATTAGCCCCCACGTTGTCAAGCCCACAAAATATCCGTAGGCGACTTGGCCCTTGTTGGGCCGAGCGCCGAATACCGCCGTTGGGTCTGCCGCTGCCCGGATACGCGCCCTGGTCTTCGGTCGTTTGGCTATCGTACCCCAGCGACGGCGCCGCAGGTACGCTCCAGTCACCCATCAGGATCAAGGCTTGGAACGGTCCGCGGGCAACCGCGCCAGCCCCTGGCTCAACCGAGCCCCAGAAAACCGTCGGTGCCCGAACGTGTCCACTTCAAGGGCCGTCTTGTGCCATTCGCGGCGACGGCCAGCAGGAACGTGGCTAGCGGCCCAACAGACCGCGCCAACCTCTTTCTGGCTCACGCTCGAGGCGTACCCGTCTGCAATCAGTCTCCCACCTTCGGCGGTGCATGCCTTCCGGGTCTTACCCTGAAAGCAAGGATTTCTTTTCTGTACACGGAGCGGAGACGGCGGCCCAATCAGGAATAGGGGCTCGAAGCCAGACGCCTTTCCGGGCTCGCCGCTCCGTCCCTTATCGTCTTGTCATAGAAACACCCGGCTCAATTGGAACGGCACATCGTCCGCGATCACGTGATAGCTGGCCCGGGCCAGTTTGTGGGCCACCGCCTTCAGGGCCACGATGCGTTT
>JAFGKA010000535.1 GCA_016928855.1 Phycisphaerae bacterium | reverse complement strand
TATTCCGATTTCATCCTGACGTTCGAGGTGAAGTTCGACGTGCTGGGCAACTCGGGGCTGCAGTTCCGTTCAGCCCAGAAGGACGGCGACGGCCGCGTGTTCGGCTATCAGTGCGAGATCGACAGCAACCCGAAGCGGGCCTGGTCGGGCGGGATCTATGACGAATCCCGGCGCGGCTGGCTCAACAACCTCGACGGCGACGCCCACGCGGCTGCCCGCGCGGCGTTCCGCATGGACGACTGGAACACGTTTGTGATCAAGGCTAACGGCCATCGGCTGCAGACCTGGGTCAACGGTGTGCCGTGCGCCGACTACGTCGATACAGATGCCGAGCACTTCACGCCGTCCGGCTTCATCGGCCTCCAGGTCCACGCCGGCAAACAAGGCAAGATCCGCTGGCGCGACATTCGCATCAAGGAGCTTGGCTTGCCGAATCCGTGAACGGGCATCTGTGTAGCGGCCGGCGTCGTACCTGTTTAGCCCCGACGCCGCTCGGGCGCCCAACACACCGCCACGGAATGCGAGGAGCGCGGACAGATGAGAAAAGAGATTCCTGCTGCTTGCGATGGGACATGGTTGCGACTTGTTGCGTCGGTGATGGTCGGGCTGACGTGCATCCCCGCGCTCGCCGCGGAGCCCCTGCCTGCTCCGGCCGTTCGAGCGGGCACGCCGATCGCTCGGTTGGATTACTGCGATGCGGCCGAGGCCAGGCAGCACTGGCAGCCGGTCTACGGCAGCGCACCGGCCAGCGTCGAGGCGGCCGGGTCGCGCAACGTGTTGAAGCTGCCGTGCACCTTTCGCGGCAATACGCTGGAACGCGGAAACTGGGAATGGGCGGTTGACCTGAACCTGAGCGCCTGCCGAGGTGTTGAGCTGCAGGTGTACTGCGCGGACTTCGCGCCCATCTCCAATTTCACGCTCTGCCTCCAAAGCGGGCAGGGCTGGTACGGCTTGAACTTCAATCCCGAATACGCGGGCCGCTGGGTGCGCGTTGTGCTCGACAAGAGCCGGGCCATCCCTGAGGGCTCACCCGCGGGTTGGGGAAGGATCAGCAAGATCCGATTCTCGGCCTGGCGCGGATACGACGCCGATACGACGGTTTATCTGGCCGATCTAGCCATGGTCGGCGCCGATGCGCCAGTCGTCCTCGTGCAGCCTGCGACATCACATCGTTTCGTCCGCGGCGTCACCAACATCCTGCAACGGTATGAGCTGCCGTTCTTTGCGGTCAACGACGCCGAGCTGACGGCCGAGTTGCTCGAAGGCCGCCGCGTGCTGGTGTTGCCTGGCGATCGACAGAGCTTGAGTCCTTCGGCGAAGGCGTGCGTGGAAGCGTTTTCCGGTAAGGTGCTGTCGCTCGATCCGTCGGATGCCGAGTGGGCGGACCTCGCCGGCCCGGGCGACAAAGCTTTCGCCGCGATGATGAACCGCCTGGGCGCGGCCCATCCACTCCTGTGGGACGTGGTCGTTCAGAACGCCATCGCGCGTGCGGGCGAGATCGCGGGGTATGTCTCGGCAGAGGCGGCCGTCGAGGCGATTCGCCGGACTGCGGCCGGCTCCGACAGGCAATCCGCGACCGAGGCACTGATCGAGCGGGCCGCTGAACTCCGCCGTCAAGCCGGTGCCCTGCACGCGAGCGGCAAACCCGAGGGGGCTCTGGCCACGGCGCAGCAGGCCCGCGGGGCGCTCATCGACGCGTATTGCCTGGCGCAATCGCCCCTGGAGGGCGAGCATCGTGCGTTCTGGTGCCACGAGGCGTATGGTGTGCGGGGCATGCCCTGGGACGAGAGCATCCGCATCCTGGCCGAGAACGGCTTTACGGCCATCCTGCCCAACATGCTGTGGGGGGGCGTGGCCTATTACGACAGCGACGTGCTGCCCGTTTCGCCGGACGTGGCCACGCGCGGCAATGCGTTGACCGAATGCCTGGAGGCATGCCGCAAAAATGGCATTGAATGCCACGTGTGGAAGGTCAACTTCTACATGAGTGGCCGCTCGCCCCGCGAGTTCCGTGATCGCATGAAACGCGATGGCCGAACGTTGGTGGAGTTTGACGGCAAGGACAAGGACGATTGGCTGTGCCCGTCTCACCCGGAGAACCGCAAGCTCGAAATCGACTCGATGCTCGAGCTGGCCACCCGCTATGACGTGGATGGGATTCACTTCGACTACATCCGGTATCCGGGCGCGGACGCATGCTTCTGCGCGGGGTGCCGCGAACGGTTCGAGCACGCCATTGGCAGGACGCTCGCTAACTGGCCCGCTGATACTCGTCAGGACGCCGATGTTCGCGCGCAATGGCTCGACTGGCGGCGCGGCAACATCACCGCGGTCGTTGCAGGCGTGGCCGATCGCGTCCGGGCCGCTCGTCCGAAGGTGAAGATTTCCGCGGCCGTGTTCCGCATCTGGCCGGTGGACCGCGATGGCGTGGGCCAGGATTGGAAGCACTGGTGCGACGAGGGCTACCTCGACTTCATTTGCCCCATGGACTACACGCCCAACGTCCCGCAGTTCCGTACCATGGTCCGTCATCAGCAGGAGTGGGCGGGCCGCGTGCCGTGCTATCCGGGCATCGGCCTGAGTGTCTGGCCGGACCGCAACGACATCTGCCGGCTCATCGACCAGATCAACACCACCCGTGAGCTGAAGACTGGCGGGTTCACGATCTTCAACTACGCC
>JAFGKA010000534.1 GCA_016928855.1 Phycisphaerae bacterium | reverse complement strand
GGCCTATTCCACCTGAAGCAGCGTGTGCGACGGCGTCTGCGGCAGGCTCGTGTCGATACGGTCCTGCCAGGTGGCGGCGTGCTTGCGGGCCGCGGCGTGGAAGGCCGTGACGACCATCGGATCGAGCTGGGTGCCGGCATTGGTTTTCAGTTCAGCCAGCCCCGCCTCCAGGTCGCGCCCCAGGCGATAGGCACGGTCCGTCGTGATCGCGTCAAACGCCTCCGCAACGAGAAGAATCCGGGAGCCGAGCGGGATCTCCTGTCCGCGCAGACCCGACGGATGGCCGGTACCGTCGAAGTGTTCGTGCTGGTGGCGGATCATGACCACTTCCGAATCCAGAATGCGCATGTGATCGATGATGTGCGCGCTGATCAGCGGCACGCGCAGGAGGACTTCCCGCTCTTCGGGCGTCAGCGGGCTCTGTTTCAACAGGATGCGGTCGGGCACGCCGATCTTGCCGATGTCGTGAAGCATCGCAGCGTTCCGCACGACGCGCTTGAGCGATTCGCTCATTGCCATTTCGTCGGCGATGGCTTCGGCGTATGTGGCGACGTTGCGTGAATGATTGGCCGTGTTCGGGTCGCGTGCTTCGAGCGCCTGCACAAGCGCCCAGATGCCCTGCACGTAGCTCTCGCGGCTGCGCAGGCTCAGGCTCGCGACGCGTTTGTGAAGATCGCGGATTTCGGCGTCGCGGACGGTGTCCGCAAGTTCCGGATTGCGCGTCACGTCTTCACTCGTGCAGACGCGGTTGCGCCCGCGACGTTTCGCGAGATAGAGCGCACGGTCGGCCAGCTCGATCAGGTCTTCCGGCGTAACGATGCGTTCGTCATTCGCGCTGGCGATGCCGACGGACAGGGTAACGTCGTAGTCTTCATGCCCGTCGATCCGCACCGTCTCCTGGATGAGCGAGCGGAGACGTTCGGCCATCTGCCGGGTTTCGGGCAGATCGACCTCCGGCACGACGATGGCGAACTCCTCGCCGCCGTAGCGTGCGGGGATGTCCAGGTGCCGCACGGCGGAGCGCAGGGCGTCAGCCACCTGCATCAGAACGGCATTGCCGGCCTGGTGCCCGAACGCGTCGTTGATGACCTTGAAGTCGTCCAGGTCGCTCATGACGACCGACAGATGGCCACCGTAACGGCGCGAACGAGCGAATTCCGTTTCGAGCACGGCGATGAAATGCTGGTGCGTCCAGAGCCCGGTCAGGCCATCGGTCACCGCCGCCTGCCGGAGGTTCTCCTGGAGCGTGCCGATCCGCATGCCGACCGCGACGCGGGCCAGCAACTCCCGGATCGCGTACGGGCGGGCGAGGTAGTCGTCGGCCCCGGTCTCGAGCGACTCGGCCTTATCCTGGATATCGTGCGTATCAGCCAGGAGCACGAAGTAGGGATCGCAGCGCTTGTCGGCGCCCCTGACGCGTTTGCAGATCTGCAGGCCGTTGAGGCCCGGCAGGTTGGACGCGCAAAGGACGACCTTCGGCCGCGTGCTCAGCACAAGCTGAAGGCCTTCTTCGCCGTTGCCCGCCTGGGCGACCTGGTAGTCCGCGGCCACGAGCTGATCCACCAGTGCGCGGCGGTCTTCGCCTCGATTTTCGATTACACAAATGTCCACGGATCCGATCATCCCTCTCCATGTTCTCGGACGGTACTTCTCATGCCCGGTCGTTTCCGTGCCTTCTCGTCATCGGTAGAGCGGGTCGACGGGGTGAGCGAGGAATCCGACATGCGGCGAAGATAACGAAGAAAGCACCGGCGCGCGGACGAAGAAGCGGCGCGAGTCCACCAATGGGTCTGTCGGTCGCGTGGGCGTCGGCAAATCCAGCGATCGGCGAACGGTTGACGCCGGTGTTGCAGCGGAGGTAGAGTGACGGCCGGTCAGCGTTATCGGGCCTCCGGTCCAAAGGGCCCGGAAGGGAGTTGGAGGCATCGTGGCCTCCGTTTTTTTTGCCCGTAGCCGGCCCGAAAAGCGGTCGGGCATTCGTGATGGATGAGGATGAATCGCCGTCGAAGTCGATCGCCGGAACCCGGTATGCGGAGATCGGGCTGGAGTTTGCCGGCGCCGTGGCAGGATTCTGCCTCGTGGGCTGGTGGATTGACCGGCACTGGCAGATCGAGGATCACCGGGCGCTGCTGGTCTGCGCCATCCTCGGGCTGATCGGCGGAATGTACAACATGATCCGGCAGGCCCTGACCGTCAGTCGCGAGATAGCCGAGGTAGATCGGCGGCGGGCGGAGGGAACCGAGGCTGGCGGCCCCGATTCCCGGTGAGTGGGCCGAGGGAGGCGTGCTGTGAATCCAGCAACCTGGTCCAGCGGACGCCGATGGCTGATTCTGACGATTGCGGCTGGCGCTACGGTGGCTTTTTCCGCCGCGGTGGGTATCGTACCCACGTATCGGCTGGCCGGCTCGTCCGGCGCGGTGGCGATGGGGCTGGCCGGCGCGGTGGTCTGGCTTGTGAGTGCGGTCGGTGCGATCCCCGTCGCTCGGGCCAGAGCGGCCAGTGCACGCCAAGCGATAGCAGCGGTACAACTTGGCATGCTTATTCGGTTCGGGTTGATGCTCGTTGGGGCACTCACGGCTGTGTTTGGAACATCGCTTCCGCAGGTACCTTTGCTGGTGTGGGGCGTTGTCCATTATCTGGCGGTCTTGGTGGTGGTGACGGGAACAGAACTGTGGCTCTTGCGGAATCCGCGTAGGGAGGCGTCCGCGTGAAAGCCGGATTCCTGCTGGCTTTGGGCAATCCGCTGGATCACGTCGTTCAGCATCCACACGTGCAGGTGGCGGACGGTGCCGTCACGCTGATGAGCAATCAGATCCTGATGCAGATCGTCGCGGCGGCGCTGCTCGTACTCCTGATTCCGCGAGCGGTCGCCCGGACACAGGGAGCGGATGACGTCGGCCGGCTCGTGCCTCGCGGTCTCGGCAATTTCATCGAGGGAATCTGCCAGTTCCTGCGGGTGAATGTGGCGAAGCCGGCTCTCGGCGAGTACACCGATCAGTTCATTCACTACATCTGGACCGTGTTTTTCTTCATCCTGTTCTGCAA
This sequence comes from Phycisphaerae bacterium, assembly GCA_016928855.1. Lineage (GTDB taxonomy): Bacteria > Planctomycetota > Phycisphaerae > UBA1845 > PWPN01 > JAFGKA01. The sequence continues at coordinate 1,379 of JAFGKA010000534.1, read as the reverse complement.
CCTGCTCGGCCTGGTTCCGTTCGACGCGATGTTTGGCCTGTTGGGCGTCAAGGTCCATATCGGTGGGACCGCCACGGGCAACCTCTGGATCACGGCTACGCTGGCGGTTTGCACGATGCTGATGATGGTGATCAGCGGGCTGCGAATTCGTGGCAGAGCGTACTTCGCGCATTTTTGCCCGGGACCGATCTGGCTCGCGCCGTTGTTCGTGCCAGCCGAGATCATGGGGCTGGTGGCAAAGATCTTCGCCCTGGCCATGCGTCTGTTCGCGAACATGATCGCCGGGCATATTCTCCTGGCGGTCCTGATCAGCTTCACGGGCATGGCCGCGGCGTCACTCGGTACGCTGGGCGGACTGGCGATTGCCGTGCCGGTCGTGCTCGGTGGTGTGGCGGTCAACCTGATGGAGATCTTCGTTGCGTTCCTGCAAGCGCTGATCTTCACGTTCCTGACGGCGATGTTCATCGCACAGTCGGTCGTGGTACACCACGACGACCATGATGATGCGCATGCGCCGCCGGCGCGAGCGTAGGGGATCGCGCGTTGTGCGGTGTGCGTCGGCAGCCAATGCGGCCGCACTGCACCCGACAAATGAAAGACCACTGCCATGCCCAAAGCGTGGGGCGAACGGGTCATGAGGCCGTGAGGCGATGGCAGAAGACTCACGTTACCCGTACCCCAACGGGTGACAGCGGAAAAAGGACGGATGGATATGACAAAGGGCAAAATGAAGATGACGGTCGCCTTGATCGGCACCGGGTTGATGTTGTTGGTGGCGTCACAGACGATGGCGGCCGAGCCCGCTGACGCGGCGTCGAACGCCCCGCCGCCCGAGGGCCTGGGCGAGACCTGGCCGGGGGCCGTGGTGGGTTGCGGGGCGGCGATCGGTGTCGCGCTGGTCATCATGGGCGGGGCATTCGGCATCAGCCGGCTAGGCGCCAGCGCCGTCGAGTCGATGGCCCGTCAGCCCGAGGTGGCCGGCCCGGTCAACGCGGCCCTGATCATTACGGCGGCGATGATCGAAGGCGCGACCCTGTTCGCGGTCGTCGTCTGTCTGCTGGTCGCGTTGAAGGCCTAGGGCTTCGCGGATCGCTTCGTCGATCGGCGAAGCACGATGCGCCGGGGGTGCCATGATGAGTACTCGCCTGATCCATACAATCGCGGCGGCGGCCTTTGTGCTGTCGGTTTGTGTCCTGCCGGCGCTCGCGGCGTCTCCAGCGGCCGGAGGCCACGAGGAGGGACCGCCGAATCTGTTCGCCGGAGACATCGGCAACGCGATCTGGACGCTCGTCATCTTCCTGGTCGTGCTGACATTGCTTGGCAAGTTCGCCTGGGGTCCGGTGCTGTCGGCGATACAGCGGCGGGAACAGTTCATTCGC
>JAFGKA010000533.1 GCA_016928855.1 Phycisphaerae bacterium | reverse complement strand
TGCTCGATCGTCGGCCGGCAGAACAGGTGGCAGTTCGGCTCTTCCACGTCGGCATCGAGCAACTGCACCCGGTGACCAAGCCGCCGATACTGCGCAGCGAGACTCGTGGCGACTGTGGTCTTGCCGGTTCCCCCCTTGCCGCTGGCGATGGCGATTCGCATAACGACGGACTCCTCAGGCCTTCACTTGGGCGACGGCCTCTCGCACCGTTCCGGTCGCGGCCTGAAAGGGAATCCCCGCGGCTTTCAGTGCATCCTCCGCCTTCGGGCCAACGTACCCGGCGAGCACAACACCGGCGTTGCGGTCGACGAGCGCCTGTGCCGCCAGCGGGCCGGCGCCGCCCGCCGCTTCGGCCGCCGGGTTACGGAAGGCTTCGAACGCCATCGTCTCCGAATCGACAAGCACGAAAAAGGGGCACCGCCCGAACTGGTCGGATACCGATGCGTCCAAAGACCCTTCGGTGGCTGCGACTGCGATCTTCATCGTGAATCCCTCGCGTTCTGCGCTGTTGCCTCACTGTGACTGCGACCACGTGACGTACTGCGCTGTTGTCATAAATTCAGCACCATTGGCTACCGCATGATCCAGAAATGCGACGAACGCGTCGAATCGCCCGGCATCGACACCGCTAAAATAGGGGTGGACCTCCACCAGCAACGGATGGCCCGCGGCCGTCATCCGGTCGAACTCGCTGATCAACAGCGCCTGCCAGTCCGCTGCACTGAGGCTTCGGAACGGCATGTCACAGAACGCCTTCGTGCCGCCGGTCGTAACCACCGAGTGCATCGGGATCGCCCAGAAGCCGTAATCGTTGGTGCGGTAGGGCAGCGTATCGGTCGCATGCCCGGCCAGGCTGCTGCTGGAATTGGCCACGAACCCCAGGTTGTACACGAATCCGAGGGCGTCCAGGATCTGGTACGTGTCCTCGTTCTGGTCGAACATGTAGCAGCGGTAGCCGTCGATCGCCCGGCCGAGACACGCTTCGATGGCCGTCTTCGTGTCCGTGATCAGGGCCTCCTGCTCCGTATACGTCAGTGCCGGCAGCGTCAGCGATGAATCCTCCGGCCGGATGAACGCCATGATCTCGTATCCCTCATCGGCTAGCGACGTGATGCGCTCACAGTTCGCATTCACGAAGCTCTCGTCGATGAGAATCACGGCCAGAAGGTTGCGGCTTCGCAACTCGGCGACGATCTTGTCGAAGGCGTCCGGATCCGAGGTTTCCGTTACCTGGAGCAATACACGGGGTATCCCGTCGCTCGGTACGACTGGTTGCGTGCTGCACGCGCCGGCGAGCAGAATCGACATGAAGACCATACAGGACAGAGTAATTGGCAGGCGGCGAATCATCGGGATACCTCCCGCGTCTCCAGATTCGTGCCACAACGTGCTCTCTGCGACGCCGGCCTGGAAACGCATATGGGTCAAGTTGTTCACACGGGCCCATCCTGCGGGTACCCGTTTTCATACAGAACCATACAGCCGATTTCGCAACCGATGTGACGGGCAATCACCGGACACTTGGCCCGAAGCAGAAAAAAGACCCGCTTCGCGATCCCGTCGAGCGTTTCGTAGTTGCCCTGGCCCTTCGAAATCAGCAGATCGCACCGGGCCAGCCGTTCGCGAAATGCGGGCGAGCAAAGCTCCGGAATCGTGCCGGGAACATCGCTGCCGTTGTCGATGACCTCGACGATCGCCGGCAGGCCGGCGGCTTCGGCATCCTCGCGCGTGGCATCGTTGATGATCGGCTGGCCCCGGACAACCACCGCGAGCTTGTTCGTCGGCAGGCGCTCGATCAGTAGCCGATCGAACAGAATCTCGCCGGCGTTGTCGGCGAGATAGAGAATGTCCCGGGCGGACTCGATCGCGCGTCGAAAACGGGTCAACACCGCCTCGTCCAATGGTGCCGTCTCCGCGACGTGCACCGCTTCGCGCACGTCGGCGTCCGTGATGTGCGTCTTGACCCCGAAGTCGATCGTGTTGCCCGCGATCGCGAATCGGATCGCCGCCGCGAACGGATCGGCAGCGGCGTGTACCGCTTCCTCGAGTCGCGGGTACAGCTCGCGAGCCAGCCGATTCGAGCGGTGTTTCGCCTCGCGGTAGGGATCCGCGTCACCGGTAGCCGTCTTGAGAAACCGATGGATTTGCTGCCCAAGCCACGGCGGCGGCCGGTGGAACTCAATCGTGTTGACCAGCGCCAGCGTCTCGCGGAGCACGCGCTCCTGCACCGCCACATCGTCGGTCACCATACGCGAGGCATCGAGCGCCTGGCGCACACAGCACGGGATACAATCCAGGTACGTTCGCATCAGATTGTCTTACTCAGTTCTTGCGCAAGTCAGCGCCGACTCACACTCCAGCCATGCGACACCATGCACGACCGCGCTCGGCCGCTCAGGCCTTCTCCGCGTCCGGTCTGCCTTCGGCCGATTCGATTGCATCCAGACGTCGCTGGATCTCGGCCAGACTCTCGCCGAGACGCTCCGCCTGCGCCTTGAGCCAGTCGACTTCCTGCGAGGGCGCCGGCGCGCTGACGGGTTCCTCGGCACCGAACGCGTAACCGCGTCCCCAGCCCATGCCCCGGCCCCTGCCGCGACCCCGGCCCCGGCCCATGCCGAACCCGCGCCCCGGCATCGGATTGGCGAAACCCGGTCCGGCAAAACCGGCACATCGGCCCATGCCACGACCGCTCATTGGTCCCAGCCCCATCGGTCCTGTCTGATCTCCACCTGGCATTGTAACAACCTCCCTTCGGATTGCTCTTCTGTTTCACTCGGGCGACGCCGCTACTCGGCGTGTCCGTCCTGCCAACCTTGACCGCATCGTCCACGGCGTCGGCCCGCCCGCTGACAACGGCCCGCGCCACGTCCCTGCCCCGGCCCCATGTCGCCGGCATCGCTTTCCTGCAGGGTGTCCGCTCGGCGAACCAACTCGCTGCCACATTTTGGGCATACCTCGGGCCGGCCGGTCCCTTGCGGCGTCTCGAACGTCTGGCCACAACCGGCGCACATGAATGTTTTGTTTGCTCGCACAGTCACCGTCCCTCCCTCAATCACGAGCATCTTCGAGCCGAGCAACGCGCCGGCGACCTTGTGCCGAGCACGCTCGATCAGCCGCCCGAACGTTGCTCGCGAAACCCCCATCTCGGCTGCGGCGGCGTCCTGGTACAGGCCTTCAAGGTCGGCCAGCCGGATCGCCTCGAGTTCGTCCAGCCCCAGCGCGACGGTCTCCAGGTCCCGGGCCGGAATCCCGCGGGGCTTAAAGGCCATTGCCGCCGGTCCGGGTCCGATAAAACGGCATTTGTGAGGTCTTGGCATCGCTCTTGTCCATACTTCCTATCGGCTAATTATGAACATATGACCAAAACGAACCCGTGTCAAGGGGAGATTTTTAGCGGGTCGCGTGATTCTCAAAACGACGATCGGCTCGGAATCCGAAACGTGTGTCAAGATGCACTTTGGCTACAGCGATGCGGTAGCCATCTTCCTGAACGGCAGGCCGCTCTTCTGGGGCAACAGCGCCTGGCGCAGCAGGAACATGGCCTTCGGCGGATGGGTGAACTACAACGACGCGGTCTACCTGAACCTCACGAAGGGCCGCAACGAATTGGCTGCCGTGGTTGGCGAGGTCTTCGGCGGTTCGGGTTTTCAGGCGAAATTGGATGAAGCAGCGGTCATCACGGCCAAGGCGTCCGGCGACGTCGACGGATCGTAGCACCTCTCGTCACTTCTGAGTTTGGGCCTATCTGCATTTCTGTGCGCGGCCGTGCTGGGTGCGATCTCTGGCTTGTTCTGCCGAGGCGACCGACGACACGTCTGCGTACGCGCGCCCTCGAAGCCGACCGTCTTCAGCCCAACGGGCTGAAACAGCATAGCCCAGGGTCGCGCAGCGCACCCTGGGATACAAGGGTGCCAAATACCTCCAAACCTCGAAGAGGTTTTACACGGTGGGGGCGTCCGCCCCCAGCGATGCCCGTCTCGCGTTCGCGGCGAACGTGTTTCATCCTGTAGCACCCCGTTGGGGTGCGTGTTCCATTTGCGATACGCGATCCCAGGGTGCGCTGCGCGACCCTGGGATACGAAAAGGCCAAGTACCTCCAAACCTCGAAGAGGTTTTACATGGCGGGTGTATCCGCTCCCAGTGACGCCCGCCTCGCGATTGCGGCGACCGTGCTTCATCCTGTGGCACCCCGTTGGGGTGCGTGTTCGATTTGCGTTACGCGATCCCAGGGTGCGCTGCGCGACCCTGGGCTGTGTTGTGCAACGCCTTCGGCGTTCTTGTTGGCGCGTCTCAGCCGCTTCTGACTCTTTCGCTTACCTCGATGCGGTGCGCTGTTGGCGTTCTCGTTGACGCGCGTCAGTCGCCCAGGCGTTCTTGGCGCTGTCGTTTGTCTCGACGCACGGGCGCGCTGTTGGCCGGCAGGCGTTGACACGCCGGGCAGAGGAACGTGCCGCGGCCGGCGACGGTTGTGCGGATGATGAGTGTGCGGCACCGGCGGCAGGGCTGGCCCGCGCGGGCGTACACCCGGTGCTTGTGCTGGAACGAGCCGGACGCTCCATCGGCCGTGCGATAGTCGCTGATGCTCGAGCCGCCGGCGCGAATCGCCTCGGTCAATACGCGACGCAGCGCATCGTGCAGCCGACGCACGTCGTTCGTGGTGAGTCGGCTTGCCGGTGTCAGCGGATGAATGCGGGCGCGGTGCAGCGCTTCGTCGCAGTAGATATTCCCGACGCCACCTAGGATGCGCTGATCGAGCAGGGCCGCCTTGATCTGACGACTGCGATTCATCAGCCGTGTGAACGTTGCAGCATCGACGACGAGCGGATCGACACCGGCCGGCGGCAGTCGCCGGCCGAGCCAATCGCCTGCCGTTGATTCGTTGCCGTTCACCAGCCAGATGCCGCCGAACCGTCGCGGGTCGCAGAAGCGAAGCTCGCTGCGGCTCCGGCGAAACGTCAGCCGCAGGTGCGTATGCACCGCCACCGGCTCGCCGCGATCAACTACGGTCAGCCGGCCGCTCATGCCCAGATGAATCCGAAGCCCCAGCGTTCCATCCGTGTCGAGCCGCAGGTACTTACCAACGCGGCTCACGCCGACGACACGCCGACCGTGCAGCGCCGCACACAGCGGTACGGGCACGCCGTGAACGACATCGCCGCGGGTCAGGTACACCCCGTCGATCGTCTGTCCGGTCAGCCGGCGCGACAGACCCGCCACGATCGTCTCAACCTCAGGCAACTCGGGCATACTCCGATCGTAGCAACCGGCCACTCGCCAGAGAACCGCCGTCGGCTCAGGAAGCGTCGGCGCAATCACGACCATGTGAATCGTGAAATGGCAAATCAGGGGACTTTGGCCTTGACGATCGGGTCGGCGTGGTGTATACTGTATTAGGTTACTAGTACAGCCATATTAGCAACGAGGAATGAGCCTCATGCCGGTCGATCCGCACAGCCATGTGCCCATTTACGAACAGATCGTTGAGCACATCCATGGTCGGATTACCGCGGGCGTGTTTCGGCCCGACGAGCCGCTGCCATCGATCCGGGCCTTGGCGATCGAGCTGCTGGTCAACCCGAACACGGTGCAGCGGGCGTACCAGGAACTCGAACGGCAGGGCGTGGCGTATACGCAGAAGGGCCTCGGCGTCTTCGTCGCGGCCAACGGCGCGATCTCGGCCCGATCCATGTCGGAAGCGTCCGTGTGCGAACGTTTTGAACAGGGTATTGATCTGGCGCGGGCCGCGGGTCTCGGCGATCCGACCATTCGCCGCCTCTTCGATCGGTCCCTCCATGAGGTCCGAGAGACTTCTTCTCGGCACTCTACCAACGGCCCTTCGTTGCCCGGAGAGGAGGCTTCATCATGAGCGAGACGAACAGCAATCTGCCTGCCATTGACGTGCATGGTCTCGTCAAGCGGTTTCGCAAACACAAGGCGGTCGATGGCTTGTCGATGACGATCCCGCCGGGGACGGCGTTCGGTTTCCTCGGACCGAACGGCGCGGGCAAGACCACTACGCTCAAGCTGCTCATGGGCTTGCTGCGGCGCGATGCCGGCGACGTCAGCGTGCTGGGGCTCGATCCGGCTGTCGACGACGTGGGCGTCAAGCTTCGTGTGGGCTATGTACCGGAACAGCAGTTCATCTATCGGTGGATGCGCGTCAGTGATGCGATTCGTTTCTGCAAGCCGCTCTATCCGACCTGGAACGACGATCGGGGTAATGAGCTGCTCAAGCTGTTTGCCCTTGATGCGGGCAAGAAGGTCAAGCACCTGTCGAAGGGCAACGTCGTCAAGCTCGCCCTGCTGCTTGCGATGGCCCACGAGCCGGAGCTGCTGATCCTCGACGAGCCGATGGCCGGCCTGGATCCGCTCGTTCGCGACGATCTGCTCGACGGCGTGCTGCGGACGCTGTGCGATCGCGAGCGGACGCTGGTCTTCTCCAGCCACACGATGGCCGACGTGCAGCGCATGGCCGACCGCATCGGCATTATCGACGAGGGAACGTTGCTGTATGACGGACCGATTGATGTGCTGCTCAACGGCACGAAGCGTATTCGGGCGGTGCTTGCGAACGGCTCGAACGGTGGCGAGCCACCGGATGGCACGATCTGCCATCGCGTGGTCGATCGCGAATGGCTGATCACGGTCCGCGACTTCTCACAAGACAAGGTAAGCCGGCTCGTCGCCGGTGGCGGCGTCTCGCGGGTCGATGTGCTCGACCTGAATCTCGAAGAGATCTTCAAGGACTATATCCGTGGCCGTCGCGGCGGGCGCACGGAGACGGCGTCGTCATCCATGACGTACGGTGAGGTGCGGTCATGAGAAACCTGCT
>JAFGKA010000532.1 GCA_016928855.1 Phycisphaerae bacterium | reverse complement strand
GGCCAGCGGGTCTACAACTGGACCGGCCAGGGCGCGGACATTCCCATCGAAGGCATCGAGGATCTCTTCAGCGCGTTCAACATCGGCGGTATGGGCGGAGCGGGCGGCGGTGCGAGCGGCGGCATCTTCGATCAGATTTTCGGTCGGCGTCGACCCGGGCGCCAGCGGACCGCGCGCGTGACGCCGGAAGAAGAAGTGCGCGACATCGAGCATCACCTGCAACTGACGTTCGAGCAGGCCGTGACCGGCACTACACTGGATATCGCAATCCAGGTTGGCAGCGGGACCGGCGGCACCGAAAAACTCACGGTTCGAATTCCGCCGGGAGTCAATGAAGGACAGCGGATTCGACTCCGCGGCAAGGGCAGCCGATCCTCCGATGGAACGGCGGCGGGCGACCTGTACATCGTCTGTCACGTGCAGCCACACCCCGTCTTCGCGCGGCAGGGCAACGACCTCTACCTCGACGTGCCGCTGACGATCGCGGAAGCGACGCTCGGCGCCAAAGTCGAAATACCCACGATGGACAAGCGGGCGTCGATCACCGTCCCGCCGGGCACACCCAGCGGCGCGAAGCTGCGGCTTCGCGGCAAGGGTGTCGCAGATGCCAGGAGCGGCCGAAGTGGCGATCTCTATGCGGTCGTGCGCATCGTGCCGCCGCGTCGAGTGACTGCGGAGCAGCGTGATCTGCTTCAGCAGTTTCAGGATGCGTGTCACGGCGAGGACAAGGACCCTCGCGCCGATCTGCACTGGTGATGGCGCCGTGCGGAAGCGCGCGACCGGCCATGCCGGAGAGCTGAATGTCCCCACACGATACCCTTCTCCGTCGTCTGATCGTTCCGTCTGTCCTGGCGTTCGTAGTCGTCGTTCTGGCGGCGACGGCAGTCTATCTTGTTCGCGAGCAGCGCGCCCTGCCCGTCCCCGCGAAGGAACTGACTGACGCGGAGAAAACGGCCTTGCGAACACAGGCAACGGCGCCAACCCAGATCCTGCTCTGGGGGATTGGCCTGTCATTCAGCTTTCTCGGACTGACCTACGCTTTCTTGCGATGGAGTCGGCAGTATCGCGCGCGGCTGACAAGCCGGCCGCCGCCGCCTACCCCCGTCGATGATGTATGGAGCATGTACCGCTTGCCGAAGGAAAGTCTCGACGACACCTCCGACACAAGGGGGGATGCGGATGACGACATCGCACCCGGCGCGTAGCGCTTCACGGATCGCCCCCTTTCACGCCCGCGGCGTTACGCCGGCGTCGGTCGTCGTAACGGGTACCCTGCTATCGTTGCTGGTGCTGGGCTGTTCGCGTTCGGCGGAAGACGCCTCGTTCGGCCGCCTCATCCAGGTTGAAGATGCGGAGATTGAACGGGCGCTCAGCCGCAGCGACTTCTCCACGGGTGACGCGTTCAGTGGCGTGGAACTGGACCGCAACCGCCGGATGAGCGTCCACCTCGTCCAGGTCCTGGGCCAAGAGCCAACACACATCCACGCGCACCATGATCTCCTGCTTACCGTTCGCCGAGGCAGTGGCATCCTGCGGGTTGGTCAGCAATTCATCCACGTGGTCCCCGGGACGGCCCAGGTGATTCGCCGTCGGCAGCCACACTCCATTGCGAACACCGGTGGATCGCCGCTCGTTCTGGTCGTGTATTACTTTCCACCCTTCGACGGCGAGGATCCGGTGCTGTTGGCGCCTGCGTTGACCAAGTGAGTCGAGATTCCTACGCGGCCGCGGGCCATTCGGGGGCGCATCCAGCCCCGCCGGCCAAGGTCTGAACTCGTTCTGCGCGTCTTGACATATGCGAACCTACGTTCTATACTTACGTGTCTCGGTATGCTTGCAGGCTCTTGTGCCTTAAGCAGTTACGTCATTTTGGGACCTGTTTGGGGAGCGGTCGTGGCAAAACGAGTGGCCAAGGCGAACGATCGAAAGAAGGCGGCCCCAGCGAAAGGCAAGGCCAAGCCGGCCGTCTCTGCCACGGCCCGTGCCGCCACCAAGCCCGATGGCCCCAAGGCGGCCAAGTCGAACAACCGGCCCACGGCAAAACAGCCGAAGAAAGTCGTCAAGAAGGCCGCTATCGCCAGGACCTCACCCCAGCCAAGGCCCCGCAGGAACAGTGAGTCGGACGCGTCCGCGAAGGCCAAGGCGCCGGCACGCTCTCGCCTGACCCCCGAGACAATCGCAGAGTTTCGCGAACTCCTGCTGGCCAAACGGCGTGAGATCATCGGCGATGTCGGCACGCTGACCGACGAAGCGCTTCGCTCGAATCGGCAGGACGCGGCAGGGGATCTCTCGTTGATGCCGAATCACATGGCCGACCTCGGCTCCGACAATTGGGAGCAGGAATTTACGCTCGGCCTGATCGAGAATCAGCGCCATCTGCTTCGCGAAATTGACGAGGCCCTCGATCGCATTGAAAGTGGAGAATATGGCATTTGTCAGGCCACCGGCAAACCAATCTCCAAAGCCCGACTGCGTGCTCAGCCGTGGGCGAGGTACTGCATCGAGTACGCTCGCAGTCTCGAGACCCGTCAGGTAATCTGATTGCCCGTGCCAACTGATACTCTAGAAGCCGAAACACCAGGTTGCACCTCTTCGGAGAGGGTCTGGGCTTCCCGTGACGTGGCCAGCCACGTGCGACTGTGGCTGCCCGCCGTCCTTGGTCTGACCGCCGATCTCTGGAGCAAGGCGTGGGCGTTTACGCAGCTTGACCCGGCTCCGGGCGTGTCGCGCCAGATCATCCCCGGCTTCCTGAGTTTCCGCCGCACGCTCAACGAGGGCGCCCTCTTCGGGCTCGGCCAGGGTTTGTGGCTCGTTTTCATCGCGGCTTCGATCGCGGCGCTCGGTTTCGTATGGTACCTCTTTTCGCATAGCACGCGTGATCGCCGGAGTCTTCACGTCGGGTTGGCAATGATCCTGGCCGGTGCGATGGGTAACCTGTTTGATCGTGCGTTTGTCCACGTCGACGTGGTCCGGACGACTCGCGGAAGCGATACCGGACTGATCATCGCGGATACGCCGGATTACATCGAGTTGGGAACCTATCCCGACAAGGCGCTGCCTCGTCGCATTCCCAAAGCCGACTCGCCGGTCATTACATCGCAGGGCGTGGTCCGCGATTTCATCAAGTTGGATTTCGCTGGCCTGAACATCTGGCCGTGGATCTTCAACGTGGCCGATGTGTGGCTGGTCATGGGCGTGGGATTGCTGCTGCTGAATTTCTGGTGGGAGCGGCGCGAAGCCAAGGCGCACGAGGCCCACACGACGCGCGACGACAGCTCAACGGCCGAGTCGTCGTGAACCACCTCCTGCCTGGATGGTCTGGCATGAGCGCTTCCTGTATCACGGACGACGAGCGATGGATGGCGCGGGCGTTGCGGCTGGCGGCGCGTGGCGCCGGCTACGTCGAACCGAATCCGATGGTCGGCTGTGTGCTCGTACGCGGTGGGCGTTTGCTGGCCGAGGGCTATCATCGGCGCTACGGCGGCCCCCATGCCGAGATGGATGCCCTTCAACGATGCACGTGCTCACCCAAGGGGGCGACAGCTTACGTCACGCTTGAGCCGTGCTGTCACATGGGCAAGACCGGCCCGTGTACGGAAGCCCTGATCTCTGCCGGGATCGCCCGCGTGGTTGTAGCCCTGCGCGACCCCTTTCCGGCCGTGGCGGGCAAGGGACTCCGGCGCCTCCGCCGCGCGGGTATGCGCGTGGATGTCGGGGCCGGCGCCGCCGATGCCGCCCGCCTGGCCGCCCCGTATCTCAAGCTGTGTCGTACCGGACAGCCGTGGGTCATCGCGAAATGGGCGCAAAGTCTGGATGGACGCATTGCGACCCGTACCGGCCAGTCCCAGTGGATCAGTGGGCCCTCATCACGGCATTTTGTGCATCGGCTGCGAGGCCGTGTTGACGCGATCGTGGTGGGGATCGGAACGGTGCTGGCGGATGACCCTTTGTTGACATGCCGTGCGCGCCGCCCGCGTCGCATCCCAACGCGCGTCGTGCTCGACAGCCACCTTCGGCTTCCCCGGAATTGCCGATTGTGGCGTACGGCACGACAAGCCCCCCTGCTCGTCGTGACAACGCACGACGCGATTCGTCGTCGTCACAGCCTGGGACAAATCACGGCTGCAGGGGCGGAAGTACTTGCACTTCGTACGAAGCAGGGCCGAACGGATGTGCGTCTCCTGCTGGCCGAGCTCGGACGTCGTCGCATGACGAACGTCCTCGTCGAGGGCGGAGCGGAGGTTCTAGGCGCCTTCGCCGATCATCGTGCGATTGACGAGGCATTTGTCTTCGTGACGCCGCGAATCATCGGCGGGCGAACGGCTCCCGCCGCAATCGGTGGGCGCGGGCCCTCGACCCTCACCGAGCTGTCCGCACTCCACGATACCGTCTGTCGACGGATCGGTACCGACTGGCTGTTTCACGCTCGATGGGCCGACTAGGGCGTCGGTGCTTCGGTGACTTCCAGTCCAAGTTCCTTCAGAAGCGAGCGGACATTCGCCAGGTTCGCTTCATCCTTCGAATTGGCGGCAAGCTGTTCAGCGCGGCGTGCGTCCGCTCTGGCCTGCTCCAGTTGTGCAGCCTGTTCAGTCGGATTCGTGGTCGCCTCGCTCAATCTCCTGTACGTCATAGCGCGATGATACAGCGCGATGGCCGAATCGGGATCCGCCTCAATCGCGCGGTTGAGCGGAACGAGCGCGTCCGCATACCGTCCCAGCAGCGTCAGATTCCATCCGTAGGTATCCTGCACCTCGGCTCCACCGTCCAATCGCGCGGCTCGTCGTGAGTATTCGAGAGCTTCTTGTGGATTGTTCATATCCTGCAGTAGCAGGTAGGCCAGGTTATTGAGCGCGAGCACAAAGTGTGCGTCAATGGTCAGTGCCTCAACATAAGCGTTCTTGCACGCCTCGAACTGCTTCTGGCTGTAGAGAATCTGAGCCAGCAAACGCAAGGCGTCCAGTTGGTCGCGCGGTTCTTTGGCGCTGGCTCTCGCCTTCTTCGCGCATTTCTCAGCTTCTGCCCATTCCGTGGCGGCCTGATCCGGCTGGTTCGCGGCCTGGGCCTCCCGGGCGCGTGCGGTATGACGTTGTGCGAGCGCGTAGTTCGTGTGGGCGTCCTCCGGCGTTTCGGCCAGGCTTGCCTGCAAGAGCTTCATGGCCTCGTCCTCGCCGAGCGTCCCGCGGACACTGGCCACGACCACACCGAAGGCCCCGAGCGGCAGCGTGCGTGTCTGCGCCATCGCTGCCTCAAACGTGGCAATGGCCTCATTCTTCCGGCCGCTCTTGGCCTGGGCTTCCGCCACGACAACGGAGTGGGACGGCGATTGCTTGTCGGCAGGAACCACCTCGCCAACGTATCGTATGACGTCGTCAAACTGATCGAAGCCCATCATGACCCGAAGAGCACGATCCACAACATTTGGCGCAAAGCCGCTCTGCTCGGCAGCACGCTGGAAATACTCGATGATGCGGCGATGATCCGCCTTGCGTGCCAGGAGGATTTCTCCCAGCCGAAGGGACCAGTCGTACGCATCCGGAAAGCGACGGCTGTAGCGAAGGGCGAGGGCCTCCGCCTGGTCGAATCGCCCTAGCTCGGAAAGAACCCGCACGAGATACTGCGCGACCGCCTGGGCATCAGGGTTGCTTGCGATCACGCCTTCAAGTTCATTGACCGCAGCGTCCGGCTGCCCTTTTCGCCGATAGGCGTCCGCGATCAGAACGTGGTGACGTTCACCGTATCCCGTCAGGTTGAGGGTGTCCGCGCGGCGAAGATCCTCGATCGCGCTGTCCCATTTCCCCTGCCGATAATAAAGGTAGCCACGGTGGAAGTACGCCTCCGCGTGGTTCGGTTCACTCTGCAGAAACTGAGAAAGCGCCTCCATCGCTTTGCTGTCGCGACCGGTTTCCAGGTAATTCTGCGCCTCGAGCAACTTGCCTCGCGTATCCTCGGGGAACCGTGTCACATAATCGGCAATGGCCTTATCGACGACGTCTCGTCGTTCGACATCGTGCGATTGAATCATCGCGTTGATCAGAACGCGTGTCGCAATGCGCTCCTTCATGGGGGCGCCCGGGTCTGTCCGCGCCTTGTCGACGGCCCGGCGAAACATCTCTTCCGCCTTGGCCATCCGTCGCGTCCGCTCATACCACTGCCCCAGCTCGAGCAACACCTCAAAGGACTCGTGAATGGCCGGCGCGGCTTCGTATGCGGCGTCGATAGCCTCCAGTGTGGGCGCGTCAGCCAGCCCGAGCCTCGCGGTGTCTTCGAGATGTCGCCCAACCAGGATCTGGGCTTCGGCCTTTTTCGGAGGTACCGCAATGCCCTGCTTGTGCTCCTCCAGGACCTTCAGTCCGAGGTCGGCGTTCGGCGGTGTCCGCAGGCGGAGATAACTTGCGTAGCTCCAGGGCGCGTTATGATGACGGAGCGTTTCGTTGCCCCGATTCAGCTCGATGGCCTGCCGGAACACCCCTTCGGCCTTCTCGGACTGGCCCGTATCGACGTACAGTCTCGCCAACTGCAACAGGTCAACGATATTGTCGGCGGTGATTTCGTTGGCGTCCTTCGGAAGCTGGCTGCGCTCTTGTTCTCGCCGGGCGATCGCGTTCTCCGGATTCGCGCGATCATCCTCCTCCCTCACCTTTCTCTGTACCCATTGGTTTTCCGGAGCAAGCCGTTTGGCTGCTTCAAAGTGTTGTTTCATCACCGCCGGTTCGCCCCGGTATTCCGCGATTTGAGCCAGCCCCACGTGCGCCAGCGCGTTGTTGGGATTGATCTGGACCGAACGCTCGAAGGCGTTCTTCGCCTCATCCAGTCGCTCCGCCGCCAACAATGCTCTACCCAGCCACATGTGGCCCTCGGAGTGGGTCCCCGAGATATCCAAACCGCTGCGAAACGCCTGGGCAGCACGCGCCGGGTCGTTGCGGATCGCCAGCCAGTATCGACCGGAATAGAAGTGCCCCTGGACACCGTCCGCGTTGACGTCGCTGGCGAGCTTCAACACTTCCTCGGCCAGGGCGCTATCCTTCTCACGCAAGGCAAATCGGAAGATCACCTCGATGAGACGGGAATCCTTCGGCCGCATGGCCATCGCCTTCTTGATGTGCTCCAGCACCTGTGCGGATTTGCCGGTTTGCTCATACAGCATGACGTATTCGAGTTCGCGAACGGATTCATCCTCGTACTCCCCTTCACGAACCAGTTGTTCCATCGTGCGAAGGCGGTCATCCTCGGAGGTGTTCGGGTCAACAATGGCCCGAAGAAGCCGGACACTCTGTTGGAGCCGGCGGCTCTTGGCGTCGTCCGCGGCGCTCGTGGCTGCAAGCGCGTCGTCCAGCACCTTGTTCATCTCGTCGAACCGTTTGCCATTCCGCAGCAGATCGACCAGTTGTCGCAGCGCCAACTCGTTGGCAGGTTCGTGGTCCAGGACGAAGCGGAAGGCCTCCTCGGCTTGCGCCACCAGTTCCGGGTCGGGTGATTCCTGATCAGCCGCCTGATAGCGCAGCAGCATGGCCTGAGCCAGCCGTTGGCGCACGCCCTCGTCGTCGCCCTCGATGCTAATCTGTGATTGGATCTCCCGGACTTTTTCCCAATTGCCCAAGGCTCGGTAGGCGGTCATCTTTGAAATGATCGCGTTCCGGTTGTCGGGCTCGATCTGAAGAGCGCGATCCGCCATCTGGAGTGCCAGTTGTGGATTGTTGTTGGCGTTGCACACGCGGGCCAGCATCGCCCACCCCACGGCATTGTTGGGAAACTGCCCCAGCAGTTCCCGAAGGGCCTTGTCGGCTGCGCCGGTTTCGCCTACCCGGGTATACAGATCGGCCAGCGTGAGGCGGACCTCCGGATTGATGCCCGCCATCCGCTGTTCAGCGTCTTCCAGAGCCTTAATCGCGTCGCGGTACTCGTTCCGCGCCGCGAGAATACGCCCCTTCATCGCCAGGACATCCGCGGCGCTCTCACTGCTCTCCGCAATCGCCCGATGATAGAGCCGGTCCGCCTTCTCGATAAGCTTGTTGTTCTTCTCCGCGTCTTCCGGAGCTTCCGTCACTTGTGCCAGCGTGACGCGGAAGGCTTCGCCCAAAAGCCGCATCTTGTCACGCCGCTCGAGCCATTTCATGTGGCCGTGCGGAGACCCCTGCCTCTCGAGCCGCTGGTTGTAGACCGCCGCGGCGCGTTCCGCGTCGTTCTGCATTCGGTACAGGGTTCCCAGCGCAAAATAGCCCGCATAGGCATTCGGATCGGTCTCGATTGCCTGGATCAGCGTTGCCTCGGCCTTCTTGAAGCATTCTTCCTCCGTCATCGCGGGCTGCGTTGTCGGCAGGGTGGTGGCGCCAGCATCGCTCCGCGTCAGCAGGCCTCGGCCAATCCAGTACTGCGCGAGTGCGATCAGGTTGTCCGGGTCGTCCTTGCCGAGCTCGACTGCCCGGGTCAACTCTGCCAGACTCTCGTCGAAACGGCGCGCATTCCCCAGGAATAGTCCGAATTGACGATGTGCCAACGGGTCATCCGGCGCCACTTCCAGCAGCCGCCGGTGCACCTGCTCGGCCTTGTCGCCCTCCTCTTTGCTGGCGTAATACGAAGCCAGGCTCGATGCGTACTCTGCGTTGGCAGGCGCCAGCTCCACGGCGCGCACGAGATAATCGGCCGCGGTCTCCTCGTATTCCGGCTTCACATTTCGCAGGAGCAACTCGCTAAGGCCCATGGCATGCAGGCCAACGCTGCTCTGATCGTTGATTTCCAGAAGCTTTCCCGCTTCCGCGTGGACCTGCTGCCAGAGGCTTACCCCCCCTGCGACGCGAGCGACTTCCAGGACGAACTCGAGAATCTTCTGTTGGGCCCGCTCCAGTTTGGGCGAGGAAATAATGGCCTTCTGCCAGAACTGCCTCGCTTCGTCCGCGTTTCCGGCGTCCAATGCCGCCTGGCCGGCGTCGACCAGGTATTCCGGATCGTTGGAGACACGCCACGCACGGCTGTACAGGCGGGCGGCATTCCAATGGTTGCCGGCCTCGATGGCCTGTTCCGCCTGTCGCACGTAGTATTCCGGGTCCTTTTCCGGGAGGGTCCCAATCAGCACGACGCAGATGATGGTCGCAACGACCATGCCTCCGACAGTCAGGCCGATGACCAGCTTCTTGTTCAACTGTTTGGCCATGATTCGATGTCTCGCTCTTCTACTCGGTTGATTTCAGTCGTTGTTCGAAACGGGGAAAGGCTCAAGGACG
>JAFGKA010000531.1 GCA_016928855.1 Phycisphaerae bacterium | reverse complement strand
TTGGCCTTGCGTAGATAGGCCAGATGGCGCGAGACTCGTGGTTGCGGGGCGCGCAGAATTTCGACAATATCCCCGACGCAAAGCTCTCCGTCCTGCAAGATGTGGAGAATTCGCAGTCGCGTTCGGTCCGAGAACGCGCGGAACATCAAGTCGATGTTACCCGCCGTCTCGATGCTCGGGGGCTTCTTCATTTCACGGCCAGGCTCAATGACCAAGTGGCAGGTTTGTCGGCGAGCTTCCTCACCTAGGTAGTCCATGATTGTACTCCTACCGGATGGACTCGATTTCGTCAAGACCTGTGCATTCGGCGCATTCGGGCGAGTCCGTTCACGCCGCCCAAAAAGCCTTGTTGCCGTCCTCATGCGAGGTAATTGTGCCGGCCTGCAACCGTAGGAGTCGCTTGGCCCGTTTGGCTGCACGAGGGTCATGCGTCACCATAACGATGGTTCGGCCCTCGCCGTTGAACTCTTCCAGGAAACCGATGATCTGCTGGCTCGTCTCGGGATCGAGGTTGCCGGTCGGCTCGTCGGCCAGGATCACGGCCGGGTCGTTGGCCAGCATTCGGGCCAAGGCGACTCGTTGCTGCTGGCCGACGCTCAACTCGCCCGGCTTGTGGTGAATCCGGTCGCCCAGGCCGACTCGCTCCAACAGGGCGGTAGCCCGTTCTGCTTGACTTAACTCGTCCATCTTGGCAAGGAACAGGGGAATTTGGACGTTCTCCAGTGCCGAGAGGTATGGCACCAGGTTGAACGTCTGAAACACGAAGCCAACCTTCTGCCGGCGGAGTTGTGCCCGTTGGTTCGGGTGCATGTCGTAGAGTGAATCGTCTTCAAGCAGCACGCGGCCCTGCGAGGGCGAGAGCATTCCGCCGAGCATCAAGAGCAGAGTGCTCTTGCCGCTGCCGCTCGGGCCGACCACCGAGACGAAATCGCCTCGCGGGATTGTGACGGTGGCGTTATCCAATGCCGTGACCGTTTGGCCACGGTGTTTGTAGGCTTTCGTGACGTTTTCCATTTTCAGCATGGATCAGACCTCCTGGAATGTGGCACAAGGATCGAGGCCAGCCGCGCGCCGGGCGGGGAAGTAGCTGGCCACCAGCGCCAGCGTCACGGAGACGCCCACGGCCGGCAGGGCCAACAAGGGCATGGGCAGCACGATGACCCCGGCCAGCTTCGGTCCCAGAACCACGGCAAGGATGGTGCCGATCACGTAACCACCGATGCCGCCCGCGACGCCCAGGATCAGGGCCTTGAGCAGGAATATCCGCAGCACGAGTCCCGAATTGGCCCCTAGCGCCATGAGCGTGCCGATTTCGCGCCGTCGCTCGAAGACGTTGGCATAGAAGTAGTTGGCGATGCTCGCCCCGCCCACGAAAACAATGATGACCAGGAACATGAGCGACAGGTTCTTCATCATCTTGTTGATGCGTATCTGAGCGGAAGCGATCTGGGCAACGGTCACGACCTTCGCGTCGGGCAAAAGGCTGTTGACCTTGGCCACCAACCCTTTGGAAATCTCCTGGCAGCAGCCGATGATCTCGATGGCGTTGATGACCGGCCCCTTGCCGGCCATGTCCTGGACCGTGTGCAGGTGGGCGAAGATGCGAGAGTCGTCCACCGTGCCGGTTTCCGGCAGGACGGCCGTCACGGTGAACTTCTTGCCGAGCACGTCGATTGAGTCGGCGTCTTTCAGGCCCAGGGCAGCGGCCACGTCGGCTCCGACCAGCACTTCGCTGTCGGTGAGCGTGTCGATGACCCGTTTTCGGGCGAGCGTTTTCTTGTCCTCGCTATCCATCATGCCGACTGAAGCCCCGCAGCCGACGGGACGCGAGAAAATGCCCGCCCCGCCCCAGGCCGCCTTGGCCTGAAACTCGTTCTTGGGCAGGATGCCGGTGAGCGTGAAGCTCTTGCCGCTTAGCTCAACCGGCATCGACAACTTCGGCGATAGGTTGTCGAGTCCTTCCAGGTCGGACATGGCCAGCGTCG
This sequence comes from Phycisphaerae bacterium, assembly GCA_016928855.1. Taxonomy (GTDB): domain Bacteria; phylum Planctomycetota; class Phycisphaerae; order UBA1845; family PWPN01; genus JAFGKA01. The sequence goes on along the minus strand of JAFGKA010000531.1, from coordinate 5,156 downwards.
TGACGTATTCCTCGGGAATGGTCTCGTCCTGCATGTCGGCTGCATAGTAGTTCTGCAAGGTGGCCGATTTCGGGAGCACGAGCACGTTGGCCCCCAGCGAGTCCATTTCCCGCGCGACGGCCAACTCGGAGTAGTACGAGATGTTCTTGATCGAGACGATGACCGTGATTCCCAGCAGGATCGCCAGGAAGCTGGTCAAGAGTTGGCTCTTGCGCTCGAAGATTTCACGCAACACGAGCGTTCGCAATCGCATGTGTTCAGTCTCCTATTGTTTAGGTCCGCAGCCGCCGGGGCCGCACTTGCCACCGGGGCAGCAGCCCGACTGCGCCGAAGCCAGTTTGGCGATGATTTGTTCCTTCGTCGCGCGTCCGTCGAACTTCCCGATCATCGCGCCCGGCGGGGCGAGGAACACGGCGACGGGCTTCGGCGTTCTCGGGTCAATCCGCATTTTTTGGAGCAATTTCGCTTCGTCCTTATCCGAGGCGCTGACGAGCACAATTTCGGTGGCGCGGTTGTATTTGGCGTCCGCTTTGAAATCCTCGACGCCCTGGGGGATCGTCGTCTGGGCTTGAGGATCGGCCTGATCCACGACGCAGATGAACACCAACTTGCGGCTCTGCAAAGCCTTCATGCATCGCTCGGTGCAGCGGCTCACGAACGACTCCCGAATCTCCTTCTCGCCGAAGCCTTTGTTGAATCCCTTGGTGATCGCGCCGCATGGAGCGACGGCCAGAACCAGCGGCATGGGGGCGCGGCTGACGCCGTAGCGATCCACGATCTGCTTCTCGGCCGGGTCGGTGATCTGGATCGAAACCACGTCGGCCGACTTGGCGAATGTGGCCGCTGCTGGCTGAAAGGCGCTCCATGCCTTGTCGGTCTGGTCGTTCTTCTCCTTCCAGAAGAAAACGAAAGTGTATTTGCCGGTTGACGCCGCGCGGTCGATCGCCGCTTGAGCCGCGCTCGCCGTGGCGACGGGTTGGGCCGCCGGCGGCGCGGACATGCCGCCGTTCTGAGCCGTTGCCATGGTCGTGGTTGCCGTGAGCAAGGTGGTGGCAATCACAAGGTACAACAATCTCATTATTCGAGTCCTCCAGGGAATGGTATTGGGAAACGGCAATGGCTTGATACAATGCCCCGCTACCGGGATTCTGTCGTTACTGCGGCGGGGGACATCCGCCCGGCCCGCATTGCCCGCCGGCGCAGCCGGAACTGGCCTTTTGGAGCGTGGCCACCAGTTCCTCCTTGTCGGTCGCGCCCTTGTACTCGGCGATTGCCGAACCGGGGGGAGCCAGAAAAGCCGTGATGGCTTCCTCGGTCTTCGGGTCGATCTTGAGGTCCGTCAGGAACGCGGCTTCGGCCGGATCGGCCGGGTCCAGCATTACGATTTTCGTTGCGCTGGCGAAGCGAGCATCTCCCTTGAAGTCGCGGACACCCCGCATCGCAGCCTCGTTCGATTTCGTCTTGTCGTTCTGGACGCAGACAAACACGAGCTTATTGGCCTGGAGATGTTTCATCACCTTCTCCGTGCCGGACGTGGCAAATGCCTCAAGGAGTTGTTGTTCCTCGTACTTCGTGGGGAATCCGCCCGTGATGGCCCCATTCGGAGCCATCGCCAGGACTAGCGGCATCGGAGCGCGGTCCAGGTCGAACTTGGCGACAATGGACTTCTCCGACGGATCGCCCACGTCCACCGCCACCCACTGAGCACGATCGGAGACCTTCTCCATCGCCGTGTCGAAAACCCTGCGCATGGCACGGGTCTGTTCGTCATCCGTCTTCGAGAAAAAGACAAACAGATACTTGCCTGTGTCGGCCGCTTGCCGAATGGCGTCCATGCCCTTGCCCGACCCGCCGGATGAATCGCTCGACACGGCGGTTGGCCGGTTTGCGGGCTGGCGGTTCGCGCCATCCGTCTGCGCTGAACTGCTGCCGCAGCCAGTCATGGTTGTCGCCAAGAGGCTCCCAGCAACGAACGTCAGTCCTAGAACGCCGAGATTCCACGATTTCACTGCTTGATTCTCCCATCGCGTCGAGGTCGCCGGCAGTTGTCTCGCCGTTGTCAGACTCACACTTCCCTTGTGTTTTCCTATCGCCCTTGCATATCTGCAAAGGCGTATATATAACAGATATTCGTGTGGGCGTATATGCGGACTTGAGTGTTTTCTCCGATGCCCCCGCCGACAGGCCGTCTGGCCATGCCCCAGCACCCGAGGGATTGACCGATCCACCGAAACGCGCGGAATCATGGCAGATACAACGTTATCGGCGTCGAGGATTACCGAAATGGCTTGCAGGAAGCGGGGTTCGGCGAGGTAGAGATCGTCGATACGGGCGCTGATCTGAACGCCTACGCCAAAGCCGAGCCAGAGGGTGGGTGCTGCTGTGGTGGCTCGCCGTCGCCGGCCGACGAGTCAGCCGCCGCCGGTTGCTGCTCGCCATCACCGGCCCTATCACAAGACGCCAGCCTTCACCAAGGGATGGCCAGTCTCTCCTCGCGTTACGATTTCAACGAATACGCCGCGAGCGTGAGGATATATGCGGTCAAGCGCTGACGACCATCGCCGTCATCGAACGCCATCCGGGGTCCGCGCCGCCCCAAGACGCTCGATTCGCTCTCGCAACTCGTCGCGGACCCGGCGGAACGTGTCGAGAACGTCCTGTTCGCTGCCGGTGGCGGCGGCAGGGTCGGGCAGTGCCCAGGTGGCGGACCGGACCGAGCCGGGAATGGCCACGCGGATTTCCTCGACGCACAGCGTGATGATCGTGTCGATCTCGCCCAGCGGCACGTCGGAAATCCGCTTGGGACGTTGATGGGCGATGTCGATCCCGGCCTCATCCATAACGCGCACGGCCCTCGGGTCCACGCTCGGGGCGGGTGCCGATCCGGCGCTCCACACGGCGACCGACGAGGGCAGAATGGCCCTCGCCAAGCCTTCGGCCATTTGGCTGCGGGCCGAGTTGTGGACACACAAGAACAGCACGCCTCGGGGCAATGATTCTCCCTCGCCGCCGATCGCGCCGGCCTTGTGCCGGATGTCCTTGCCCTTGACCATGAAGACGACCATTACCAGTTCATTCTCCGTTGCAGCCGGACGCGCAGCCAGATGGCCGCGCCGTTGAGCAACAACATCAGCGCGAGAAGCACGACAATGCCGGCCGCCGCGTCGGTGTGGAAGCCGGCTTGCGGCCGTGACACCCAGTTGAATATCTGGATCGGCAGCGCCGTAAAGGGGCTCTGCAGCGAATCGGGCACGAAGGCCACATAGGTCAATGCCCCGATCATGATGAGCGGGGCCGTTTCGCCAATCGCCCGGGCCACCGAGAGGATGATTCCGGTGAGAATGCCCGGCAGGCTCATCGGCAAGACGACCCGCCAGATGGTCTGCCATCGGTCGGCCCCCAGGGCATAGCACGCTTCGCGCAGGGAATGGGGGACGGTCGGCCCGTCTTTTCTCCCGCAGTGAACCTGACTGGGACAAGGTAGAGCGACTTGGCCTCGTCGCCCTTGGGCGCGGTCGGCTGGAGGCACTTGCAGTCGGCACTAATCGACTCGATGCGAAACGGCTTCTGACCACGCACGACGATCTGTTTGGTGATGCTCTGGCCCGGCTGCAATACGCCCAGGAAAAGCGACGCGGGGCTAACCGAAATCGCAGCCAGGACCTGCCCCTCGACCGGCACGGGTATCTGCTTGGCCTGCGGATGATTGGTCACCAGTGACAAGTATTCCCGCACATGGCCCACCGGCGCGTCTTTGTCCAAGACAACCTTGAGATCATACGCAACCCGACCGCCCTGCAGCGAGACTTCGGTGGCCGTGCCGACCACGTGGGGATTGTCGCTGGCGACCTTGAGGATTTGCCAGTCGCCGCGGCCGGTGTGCGTGACGCGGATCGCTCGCTCGGCGGGCGTGCCTTTGCCGACGCTCCCCAGCGCGACGCTGGCCGGCTCCAGCAGCACGTCGCCGTGGACGTAGACCTTGACGTGCAATTGCACCTGCGCTTATTGAGGTTTGTCGATGGTCACGATGGCCGTCGATGCCTGGCTGCCCAGGAACCGGTCGCTATTGATATGCGCGACGATGGCTCCCTTCTCGTAGGTCTTGAGCGTATCCGTCTCGATCCGAAACGTCGTGCAGCCGCAGGTGGCCCGCACGCTGGCGATATGCACGTCCTTGAGATAGGGATTCGTCAACTCGAAGGCGAATTCGGCCTTCGCGCCCCGCGCGATCGTGCCGAAATCGTGGCTTCGGGTTTTGAACATCTCGTTGGCCCACTCCTGGGCAGCGACAGGGGCGGCCAACACGGACGCCAGAAGCAGGCTCGACGCGGTGAAGCGAATCATGGCTCGATCAGACGGCCTCGAACGCATATTTCAGCGAAAACCATACGCCAGCCGCAACAAAAACCCATCCGGTGATCCGTCGCGCCCAATAATCCACGTGCGAAAGGGCGTTGTATGCCTTGCCGACCGATTTGGCGCTGTAGGCCAGCAGAAACGCCACCAACAGCACCGGCACCGCCGTGCCGATCCCGTAAATGATGGGCAGCACCACCGTGGCCCCGGGAACCGACGTCTCGGGGAGCGTCACGCCAACCTTGGACAACGTGGCGATGACAACGTTGAGCGCCCCGGTCTCGGCGCCCAGAATGAGGGCCACCAGGCCAAAGAAGAGTATCGCCGAGGTGGGACAAAACGCGACGGCGAAGAGCACGCCCAACGGCAGCGCCCCCCAGACGCCCATCGCGTCCACCCTCTTCTGCATCTTCTCCGACATCACCGCGCCGCCTCCGTCGAAGGTGACCAGCCCCAGGAGGAAAATGCCAAGAAGCAGGAAGATGGGGCCCAGAAGCGGGTGAACGTGTTCTTGGAGGAACGTGGAGACCGACCGGATGGACATGGCCGTGCCAGCCAGCAATACGGCCAGCGCGACGTACAGAAGACAACGCCCCAATGTATAGAGGAATCCGGCGGCGATCACGCCGCGCGAATCGCCCACCTTGCGGCCGACGTAGGAAATGGCCGCGATATTGGTGGCCAGCGGGCAAGGACTGATCGACGTGAGCAGTCCGAGATAAATGGCCGACACGGCATAAATCGCGTAGGCAATCATCAAACACCTCCTATCAACATATCCCCATCCCACTGGGCGGTCT
>JAFGKA010000530.1 GCA_016928855.1 Phycisphaerae bacterium | reverse complement strand
GTCCATCAGCGTCTCCCAACCATGCTTCATCCGTAAAGTACGCCTGATTCGGACCTTGCAATAGACGTGCCACCCCGCCGAACACCCCCGAAGGCCGCCCCGCAGCGATCCCTGGCGAAATATCCCACCGCCAATGCGGAAAATTCCGCAATCGCCCTCTCAGTTTGCGTGTGGAGCCTTTATAATGGCTGGCATGGCCAACAGCCTTTTTGATGAACTCCGGGCATGCCTGCAATGGACCGAGGCCGATTCCGCCCGGCTGCGGGCGGTCAGACCCCGGCTGGCTCCGCGTTTCGCCGCCGTGGCCGATGCTGTCTACCGGCGGCTGGCTGCTCGGCCCGGGGCCGCCGCAGTGCTCGCCGGTGGGCCAGAACAGGCCGCCCGGATTCGGGCGACGCTCGAACGCTGGCTCGTCGAGCTGTTCCAGGGGCCACACGACGAGGCCTTCTTTCGCCGGCATCGGGACGTCGGCGGCGCCCACACCCAGGCCGGCCTTCCATGCTATTACGTCCTGGCGGCCATGGGTTTAATGCGTCACGAGCTGGCCGGGCTGATTCTCCGGGTCCGTGACGCCGACCATGCGGCCACGCTCGATGCCCTGCACCGGGTGATGGATCTCGAGATGGCTCTCTTCCTTGAATCGTATGGCGAGGCGATGACCAGTCAGATTCATGATACAGAGCGTCGTGAAATGGGGGATCGGCTCCGCGAGGCCGAGCAGCTTGCCAGCGTCGGCCGGCTGGCGGCGTCGCTGGCGCACGAGATCAGGAACCCGCTGGCGGGTATCAGTGGCGCGATCCAGGTCATCGGCCAAGCCATGGCGCCAGAGGATCCGCACCGGGAGGTGATCGAGGAGATCCTCAAGCAGATCCGACGGCTCGATGCGGCGGTGCAGGATCTGCTCGTCTACTCGCGGCCGAAGCCGCCGCAGTATGACCGGTGTCGGCTGGGCGCGGCCGTCTTGCGCGTGGTCAGCCTCTTGCGCCAGGAGCCGGACGTGCGGCGGGTGAAGCTGACGTTCGATGGGCTCGATGCCGGCCCGGAGGTCTGGCTGGATGAGGCGCAGTTGCAGCAGGTCGTCGCCAACATTCTGCTGAACGCCGCCCAGGCGTGCACCGAGGGGCAGGCCGTTGAGATCCGCATCGTGCATGATGACGAGACGGCGTCGGTCATCATCCGCGATACCGGCCGCGGCATGTCGCCGACACTGGCGGAGCAGGCGTTCGAGCCGTTCTTTACGACGAAGGCCAAGGGCACCGGGCTGGGGCTGCCGATCTGCCGGAAGATCGTCGAGGCGCACGGTGGCGTGATTCATCTCGACAGCCAGCCGGGCAAGGGCACCACCGTAACCGTGACGTTTCCGCTGCGCCCGCCCGCGGCCGACGGCTGCGATCGCGCGGCCCGCTCCGAGGTGGATGAATGAAAGCAACGCGCGTTCTGATCATCGAAGACGAGAAGCTCATCCGCTGGAGCCTGATTCAGCGTTTTCGCGAGGAGGGCTTCGAGACGGCCGAAGCCGAGACGGGCGCGGACGGGCTCGCGAAGCTGCGCGAGGAGGCGTACGACCTGATCCTCCTCGATCACAAGCTGCCGGATACGACCGGACTGCGCGTGTTGGGCGAGGTGCGGGACATCGACAGCGATGTCGTGGTCGTCATCATGACAGCCTACAGCAACGTCGAGGATGCCGTCGCGGCGATGCGCCTCGGCGCGTATGACTACCTCGCCAAACCGTTCACAATGGAAGACATGATGCGCACCGTCCACAAGGGGCTCGAGACAACCCAGCTCCGCCGGCAGGTGCGCGATTATCGGCGCCGGCTGCAGGACCGCTTCGGGTTCGATCGCATCATCGGTGACTGCCCGCGGATGCACGAACTGTTTTCGCTGATGCGCGACGTGGCCGGCAGCGGTGGGAGCACGCTCTTTCTTCGCGGCGAGAGCGGAACCGGCAAGGACCTCGTGGCCAAAACCGTGCATCACAACTCGGACCGCGCGGACCGGCCATTCATGAACATCACGTGCACGGCGCTGTCGGAGAATCTGCTCGAGAGCGAGCTGTTCGGCCACGAGCGCGGCGCGTTCACGGACGCGAAGAGCCAGAAGAAGGGGCTGCTCGAACTGGCCGATGGCGGGACGGTCTACCTGGACGAAATCGGTGATATGCCGAAGTCACTGCAGCCGAAGCTGCTGCGGTTCCTCGAGGAGCGGGCGTTTCGCCGGGTCGGCGGCGTCGTCGATATCGAGGTCGATGTTCGGATCATCGCCGCGACGAACCGGGATATCGAGGCGGCGGTGCGCGAAGGGCGATTCCGCGAGGATCTGTTCTACCGCCTCAACATCATTCCGATTGTGCTGCCGCCGCTGCGCGACCGGGCGGACGACATCGAGAAGCTGGCGATGCACTTCATCGCGCAGTTCGCGGCGGAGTTTCGGCGTGATGTGCGCGGCCTGACGCGGCCGGCGGTCGCGAAGCTCAACGCGTACGGCTGGCCGGGCAACGTGCGCGAGCTGCGCAACGCGATCGAGCGGGCGGTGCTGCTTTCCAAAGATCCGATTCTCGGGCATGATGATTTCGTGCTCGGGGCCATCGAGCCGGATCCGGCCGAGGCGGGTGAGACACCACGGTTTGTCCTGCCCGCCAACGGCGTCGCGCTGAACGACGTCGAGGAGGAGTTGGTGCGACAGGCCATCGAACGGACCGAGGGCCATCAGGGCGCGGCGGCGAAGCTCCTCGGCCTCTCGCGCGATCAACTGCGCTACCGGCTGCAGAAATACGGGATACTCGGCGAATGAATCCACGCACACGGCTTTGTTTCGCGCTGCTGGTGGCCATACCGGTCGCGGCGCTGCTTGGCGGAACGACGGGCTATGCGCTCTACTTCCGAACGGACCACTATCGTCGCAGCGTCGAGGTGGACCTGACGGAGTTCTTCGCCTTGCCGACGGCGGTCGGGCGGATCGAGCCGCACACGTTTCGCAGCCGCGTCATTCGGGATCTGCGGATGTGGCTGCCCGATCGCCGTGCCGAGATCTTCTTCTGTCCGCTCGCGATCTGGACGGAGGATGGCCCGCGCGAATCTCCCGGCCTGTGTCTGGATCTGACCGGCGGCACGCTGGCGATCGGTTCGGAGGAATGGCTGCCGGAAGATTACCGGCACGTGCTGCGGTCGGCGTTCACGAAAAACCTGGCCAACGTGGACCTTCGCGAGGTGCGGTTCCACGGCATGGATTTCGTCTGGCCGCGGCCGGAGACCCGGCTGACCGCCGGCAACGTCACCGGCCAGATCCTCTTCGATGAGCACCATCGCGGTGTGGCCTCGCTGGTTGCCCAGTCGCTCAATGGCCAGAGCGTTGATGAGCCCATCGGAATCTCGGCCCGCGTGCACCCGATTGAGGACAACTTTCTTCCCGAGGTGAAGCTCACCGTGCCGTCGATGTCGCTGGCGACGCTCAATCTCGACCAGATCACCGGCCAGCCGATTCGCACCGGGCGTTTCGGCGGCACGATCATCTATCGTCAGCAGGGCGACGCCGAGGAGGTCGAGTTCAGCGGCGAGGCCGAGAGCCTCGAACTGGCTGAACTGACGAGCGAGGTCGCGTTCGGGCCGATCGAGGGGCGCGTCAGCCTGCGAATCGATCATGCTGTGGTGCGGGGCCGGCAGCTTGCCGAGTTCCGCTTCACCGGCCGGCTCGAGGAGTTGCAGTTTGCGCCGCTGGCGAGGCGGGCGGGCTATCCGGAGATCACCGGGCGCGCGTATCTGGTGGTCAATCAGGCGTGGCTCGAAGGCGATCGGCTTCGCGCGTTCACCGCGCACGGACGCGTCGAGGGCGTGCCGCTCGAACAGATCAGTCGTCGGCTCGGCCGCGGCGTCGTGGACGGCGACCTGAACATCCAGCTCAACGTGCTGCAGATCATCGACGACACGATCGCCTCACTCGATGCCGACGTGATCGTCCGGCCGCCGACGGGCCAGCCGGGCCGCATCGAGCGGACGCTGCTGCTCGGCGCGCTGCAGGAGATGGTCGGCTTCGCGCTGCCGTCGAACATGGAGCAATTGCTGCCCGAGCAGATCGAGTACACGCAGATGGGCGTCAAGCTGCTGGCCAACGAGGGGCGGCTTCGGATTCTCGGCTCACACGATTCCGACGGTAAGGCGATGCTGACGCTGCGTTTCTTCGGCCAGGACCTGCGCGTGCCGCCACCGACGCAGACGTATTCAATCGAGTCGCTCGTCGAGTACGTTAAGACCCAAGCCCGCAAGCTCGACCGCCGCACACTCCGGCAGTGGTGGCAGAACCCGGCGCCCGCGACGCAACCAGAAGACATGTAGGGTCTGCCGTGGCGGACCACTGAATGAGGGGGTAGGCGGCGGTGAGGGCGCGATTCGCGAGCGCAGAGCCTGTGCAACTACAACCCGCCGGCGGGGATGCCAGCCGCGCCCAGCGGAGCGACAGGCTCGCACGCCGGCGGACGGTTCGGCCCGTTGAAACAGGCCGAGAACGTGCTGAAGTCCGCCAGATCCACGTCGCCGTCGCCATCGAAGTCGGTGTCGCGCCGGCATGCGGATAGCGGAGCCCGATTCGGTCCATTGAAACACGTCTGGAACCAACTGAAGTCACTCAGATCTACGTCGCCGTCCCCGTCCAGGTCGGCATCGACGCTCATCGTGGCCAGTGTGAGCCCCGCCCCATTCGATGTCGTGCTTCCGCAGCCGGCCGTGACAACGCAGGCATAGTCCGCAACGTCGCCGCTGTCCGCATTCGAGACGACCAGTGTTGCCGTCGTTACACCCGAGTAGTGCCCGCCGTTGCTGAGGTTGGCTCCGTTTTTCCGCCACTGGTACGTCAGCGCGCCATCGCCCGTTGCCGTCACCGTAAATGTAGCAGTGTCGCCCTGCGGCACCGCCTGCGGCAACGGGTGCTGCAGGATCACCGTGGCGGCTCTGAGGGACAGTGCTGCCGTACCAGAGATGACGCTACCGCAACCGGCCGTGACCACGCAGCGATAGTTCGCCACATCGCCCGCGTCCGCCCCTGAGACCGTCAGCGTTGTCGTGGTGACGCCGGAGTAATGCCCGCCGTTGTTCAGGTTGCTTCCGTTCTTTTGCCACCGGTAGGTCAAGGGGCCATCGCCTGTGGCGGCCACGGTAAACGCGGCTGTCGAGCCGATGCAAACACTCTGGCCGACCGGCTGTACCGTGATCACGGTTGGCGCCTTGAGCGACAACGCTGCCGTATTGGATATGACGCTACCGCAACCGCCTGTCACCACGCAGCGATAGTTCGCCACATCGCCGCTGTCGACGGCGGATACCGTCAGTACCGCCGTCGTAACGCCGGAGTAGTGTCCACCGTTGCTCAGGTTACTGCTGTTCTTCTGCCACCGATAAGTCAAGGTGCCTTCACCTGTTGCGATCACGGTGAACGTGGCGGTGGAGCCCGCACACACACTCCGCGCGGTCGGTTGCGATGTAATCGTTGTTGCAGCCTTGAGCGTAAGTGTGACCGTGCTGGAGGTCACGCTGCCACCGCTGTTCGTCACGACGCAGGCGTAGTTCGCCGCATCGCCCGAATCCACGTTCGAAACAGTCAACGTCGTCGTGGCGACACCGGAATAGTGTCCACCGTTGCTGAGAGTGCCGCCGTTTTTTTGCCATTGATAGGACAATGGACCATCGCCCGTCGCGGCTACCGTGAACGTCACGGTCGCACCCGGGCAAACGTGTTGGGCGGCTGGATGCTGCAGAATGGTCGGCGGCTGCACGACGGAACCCTTGTACACGAACTTCGCCGCATCCGCGCTGATGAGGCCACTTTCAGAAGAGTTGTTTGCGACCTGAACGTAGCCGGACGTGCCGACGACAAATGGCAGGTTACTGCCAACGAGGAACCATGCGCTGTATGAAGTGCTCGAATACTGATTCTGGATGCTCGCGGTCTGCCCCCCGTTGTACACGACCGTGTATGGAGCAGCCGGGTTGCGGTTGCTTCCCAACTGGTAGTACACGTAGACGTCATAATCGCCGGGGGTCGTAATCGTCGGCGTCCAGGTGCAGGTGGCGGTGACGCCGCCGGACGATGGGGAAGCGTAGAGATAGTTGGTCCCGATTTTCGGCACCTCGGGAAGCGAGCCCGTGTTCCACGATCCGATCGTCGTGCAACCGGAGTCCATGTTGTCGATGACATTATCCGCGACGCCCGCCGTCGTCGTGAACGTGAAGTCGGTCGATTGAGTTGAACCATAGGCATTGGCGGAGAGGACCTGGTAGTGGTAGAGCGTGCTGGGCATCAATCCGCTGAGTATTACCGAGTGCCATTCGACATACGCTGGATCGAGCGTTGTCTGGCTGCCATAACTGCTGGTCAAGCCGTAGCGGACCTGGCTGTTCGCCGGCGAACTTGTGGCCCACGTGATCGCGGCCCCGCTGGCCGTGATGTTGGTCGCCTGCACATTGGAGATCGTCGGCGTGCCGACGGTCGTGAACGTATGGTCCGCCGAGTACGTCGTGCCGTAGGCGCTGGTCGAGATCACGCGGTAGTGGTAAAGCGTGTTGGCCGCCAGCCCGGACAGCCCGACGGAGTGCGAGATGACCGGCGTACTATCGAGCGGCGTTGTCGAGCCGTAGCCGGTGGTCAGACCGTACTGGACCTGGGAGGACGAAGCCGCGCTGGTGGTCCACGTGATCGTGGCGGTGCTGTTCGTGATACTCGTGGCCTGCACGTCGGTGATGACCGGGGGGACGGTGCCGCCGCCGATGACAAGGGCCTGCAACTCGGCCATCGTACCGTTGAATGCGTTCGTATCCACGGGGCTGATGCCCCCCACGGAAAGGCTTGAGCAGTATTGCCAGAAGGTCCAATCGGACCAGATACCGATGCCGGCCGGCGGATCGGCGGTTTGGGGGTTGCAGGCGCAGGAATAATTTGCGATCCACAAGGTGTAGGGGGCAAGATTCGAATTGAGATAGTTCGTAGCGTAGTTGCTGTTGCAGTAGACGATAGGCTCGACCCCGGTCTCGGTCTCAACATAGTTGAGCCAGGCGATGGCCCACGCGGACAGGTTCGCCGCTCCTACGACAGCCGTTCCGCCACCCTCTTCCAGGTCCAGCACCGGGGGCAGATAACCGGTCGTGATGTAGGGCCAGGCGTAAGCGAGAAAGTGGTCGGCGTCGGTCGTCGGGCTCTGAATCGTGGGCCTGGCATAGTTGTACGGGCCGACGATCAGCCCGGCGGCCCGCGCGCGGATCATATTATTGGCATAGTAGGTATCCGGATCGCCGTTCGTCGCGCCAACGTGGGTCACCCGGATGAATGCGAAGACGCGGCCCGCGCTGTACACGTTGTTCCACGTCTGTTGCGAAAGGTCTCCCTGCCAGGCGGATACGTCGATCCCGAGGGG
>JAFGKA010000070.1 GCA_016928855.1 Phycisphaerae bacterium | reverse complement strand
CCCGCCCCCGCCAGCTCCCGAGTAGGCAGCCCGTGATTATCATTCAGGACCTGATCCTTGCGCTCTTTTACATGGCCGCAGGGGTGGTCGACTCCGTTCTCGGCAAAAGCCGCAAACGCTACGAGACGCGCGTCTTCGTCAAGGCGCCCCGCGATACCGTGTGGAACACGATGACCGCGAAGTCGATCAAGTTCGAGGGTCTCGTTCCCGTGGAGGTCTCCGTCGAGCGCCGCGACGGCGAGCCGCCTTTTCTGGGCGGAACCATCAAGGTTGGCGACACGGCGCGCCCCATTGCGTACGTCGAGGAGCTGGACGAGCCCGGCAACGCGGGCGTGATGAAGATTCTGCCTGAGCACACCGATCCGGCGATAATTGCCGGAGACGACCACCTGATCGCCTATTCGCTGGCTCCCGCTGCAGACGGAACGACGGTCTACCTCGCTCATGAGCTGACGCTCACGAACTTCCGCAGCCGTATTCTCGTCCCGCTCGGCGCCCGCCAGAATGCACGGCGCATCAAGAGCCACTGCGAGAAGCTTGCGGGGACTGCCGTTGCGTCCGAGGGCAAGCCACTGCGCGATGCGATCACGACCGGCCTCCTGACCTACGTGAGCTTTCTTTACCTCTTGGGCTGGCAATCGGCGGCCGTTCTCCTGGCGCTGATTGTCATCCATGAGGCGGGCCACGCCCTCGCCATGCGGTCCGTGGGCCAGCCCGTCCGTGGCATCTATTTCATCCCGTTCTTCGGCGGCGTCGCCGTCGCCGCCGCCCCGCACGCAAGCGAAACGGAGCGTGGTTTCGTCGCCCTGATGGGCCCGGGCCTGAGCCTCTTGTCCACTGCAGCATTCGTTCTGTTGTGGCAGGGAACCGGCGAGCCGCTGTTCGCCGAGCTGGCGCTCGTGAGCGCGATCCTCAACGGTCTAAATCTGGCGCCCGTCCTGCCGCTCGACGGCGGACAGATCGTCGACGCGATCCTATCGCGGGCTGACCCCGAGATTGTCCGGATCGTGAACTTCAGCTGCGTTCTCGGCGGGCTCGGCGCGTCACTTTATTTGGAGTGGCACATTCTGACCGGCCTCTTGCTGGTGACCGCGCCGTTCCTGATCTTCGGCAGCCGCAGCACCAGTCGTGCGGACCCCATCACTCCGGCCGGCCAGGCGTGGCTGACGGCCGGCTATCTCACCTCGATCGCTTTCTATGTCACCGTCGCGGCGGCAATGATTGCATAGCGCCCTCACCCTGAGCCTGTCGAAGCTCTGCCCCGGACTTGATCCGGGGACGAAGGGCGAGGGAAACGGCAGCGTCGGCTGCCGCAGCGGCCTTCAGAACATCGCCGGATGCACCTTGTCGGGCGGCGCGTGCCCGTCGAGGAAGGCCTTGATGTTGATGATCACCTTTTCGCCCATGTCGACGCGCCCCTCGATCGTCGCCGAGCTCATGTGAGGCAGCGCGACCACGCGGTCGGAGGACAAGAGCTTAGGATTGATCGCCGGCTCATGCTCGAACACGTCGAGGCCCGCGCCGCCGATCGAGCCCGCCTCGATGAGGCGCGCGAGCTCGTTCTCGTCGATGACCTCGCCGCGTGCCGTGTTGACGATATAGGCCGTGGGCTTGAGGAGCTTGAGGCGCCGTGCCGAGATGAGGTGATAGGTCGCGGGCGTATGCGGGCAATTGATGGACACGATGTCCATCCGCGTCAGCATCTGGTCGAGGCTTTCCCAATAGGTCGCTTCCAGCGCTTGCTCGAGGTCGTGGGCGACGCGCTTGCGGTTGTGGTAGTGGATCTGCAGGCCGAAGGCCTTGGCGCGCTGCGCCACCGCCTGGCCGATGCGTCCCATGCCGACGATTCCGAGCCGCTTGCCGAAGATGCGATGCCCGAGCATCCACGTCGGCGACCAGCCGGCCCAATGGTTCTTCGGATCCTTGAGATAGGCCGTGCCTTCGGCCAGACGGCGCGGCACGGCGAGGATCAGCGCCATCGTCATGTCGGCCGTGTCCTCGGTCAGCACGCCTGGCGTGTTGGTCACCGCGATGGCGCGGTTGCGTGCCGTATCGAGGTCGATGTTGTCGACGCCGGTGCCGAAATTGGCGATGAGGCGAAGCTGCGGACCTGCCTGCGAGATGACCGCGCGGTCGATACGGTCGGTGACCGTGGGCACGAGGACGTCGGCGACCTTGGCCGCCTCCACGAGCTGCGCCTGGGTCATCGGCTTGTCGTCGACGTTGAGCTTTGCGTCGAAGAGTTCGCGCATGCGAGTTTCGACGACATCCGGCAGCTTGCGCGTGACGATAACGACCGGCTTCTTGGCAGCTTGAGGCATGGATCTCCCGCGGAGGGCGTTTTTTGTCGATTGCGTGCGGCCGGGCCGTGCGGCGCTTGCGTTAAGGCTCCGTTGCCCGTTCAAGGGTGTGGATGAGGCAGTGTCTAACAGAAGGTCCTGGCCATGACAAAGTGCTGGATTGCCCCCACTTGCCCGGGGAGCCGCCGGTATCGTGATATGTTCGCCAAATGAGGACCATACGAGGGTGATTTCTTGGTTTGCGGCTGGGGCCGGGATTGCCGGCCGATGCAATATTTCCCCCGGCTATTATGCCGAGCTGGAGCGGTCTTGATGCACGTCGACGGCAAATGCGGGCGCCGGCTGGCTTGGGTTTTGCTTGCCACCCT
>JAFGKA010000069.1 GCA_016928855.1 Phycisphaerae bacterium | reverse complement strand
GTCCGCGCCACGGCGGACGATGTCGCGCTCGAGCCGGCGCGGACAGCGATGGTCGTCGAATCGCCTGATATCGAGATGGTCGAGGCCATGGCGAACTTCGAGCTGCTGCGCCGTATGGCTGCCCGGACAGGCGCGGCCGGCGGCGCGTTCGCCACGGCCGAGCACGCCGACACGGTGCTCGAGCGCATTCTGGCCGGCCAACACACCGTGCGCCGCCGCGTCTCTCAAAGCGAGAACCTGGCCGACCGCGCCCGCCGCCCGCTGCTGCTCTTTATCGTCGGTACGATCGTCGTCGAATGGGTCTGGCGGAAGCGCTGCGGACTGGCTTGACTCCAGGGTGTCTCAGCATTCACCCCCTTGGGCACGGCAACCCTGGAGAAGAGCCGCTGGAACGGCTGATTGACGATTACGCAGTAGGGTGTTCGCACCCGTAGCCGATGGCGCGCTGCGTCTGCCACCGGTCTGCTGCATCGACTTCCCGTCTGATGCCGGTATAATCGGCCGCCATGCGATTCACAAAAATGCATGGCGCTGGAAACGACTACGTCTACGTCAACGTCTTCGAGGAGCGCGTGGCGGATGCGCCCGCCCTCGCGCGGGCGGTCAGCGACCGACATCGCGGGATCGGCAGTGACGGGCTGATCCTCGTCTGTCCGTCGACGAAAGCCGACGTGCGCATGGAGATGTATAACATCGACGGCTCGCGCGGCCAGATGTGCGGCAACGGGATTCGCTGCGTCGCCAAGTACGCCTTCGACCACGGCCTGACGAAGAACAATCCGATGCACGTCGAGACCGACGCCGGCGTGTTGACGCTTGAACTGACGCTCGAAAACGGCAAGGTGGCGCAGGTCCGCGTGAACATCGGGCAGCCTCGCCTCCGTCCGGAAGACCTCCCGACAACGCTGCCCGCCGACGAGATGATCGAGCGTGCGACGGACGTGAACGGCAAGAGGCTGCCGATGACCTGCCTCTCGTTCGGCAACCCGCACGCCGTGGTGTTCGTCGATCCGCTGGACGTGATCGACCTGCAGCGCGACGGGGCGTTCCTCGAGAATCATACGATCTTCCCCGAGCGATGCAATATTCACTTCGCACGCGTCAACACGCCCGACGACGTGACGATGATCACATGGGAACGCGGTAGCGGCCCCACCCAGGCCTGCGGCACCGGCGCCAGCGCCGTCTGCGTCGCCGGGGCGCTCACCCGGCGGACCGACCGGCGAATCACTGCGCACCTGCCGGGTGGCGATCTCTTCCTCGATTGGGCCACCGATGACGATTGCGTCTACATGACCGGGCCGGCCGCCGAGGTGTTCACGGGCGACTGGCCGGTGGGGAGCTGAACGTTCCCATTTCGGAAGCGGACGGGTCCGTATCCGCACCGGGATCCTTTCGGGCAACGACCGTGTCTTCGGTGCCCAGCGAACCCTTCGGCAACAGCGCCAGTTGCGTCAGGTCCGCGATCGTCGCGTGCCCACTCAACCGGCGGTCGTACAGAATCTGCAGCGCCAACGCATCATAGAACGTCAGCGTCGGCGAGAAATCGTTACGCGATTCCGGCGACGGCTCCGGGATTCCCTGCATGCGCGACAGCAGCCCGACGCGTGCGTGGTAGAGGCCCAGCGCGTGGCACATCTCATGAATCGTGACCCGCGGGCACGTCGTCTGGCCGGCCGCCGGCTCCGTCAGCAGGATCCGGATCGGGCCGGTCAGGTGCCCGGTATGGTCCCATCGCGTGAAGGTCGTCCCGGCCGCACCGCGCAACCCGCCGACGGGATTGGCGGCGTACTGAACCGGTACGACGGAAGCGGTTTCCGGCAGCGGGGCGCCGCGTCCGAACCGCGCCTCGACGCGGATGGTCTCGCCGATCAAGCCCCGCAAATCGGCCGTGAACTGCTGCACATAGCATTCGACGTGCGGTGGACACGCCCCCCGGAAGTCGAACACAACCTGCGAGCCCGACCGCCAGCGATGGATCGACGCGTTGTCGGCGAGGCTTTCCCGCGTGTCCGAGAGCGGGCCCGTCCGTGCCAGCAGCGCGGCGAGGATATCGCGGTCGATGGGGCCGGCCACCACGTTGAACTCGCTCGTATGACCATCCGGTGTGGTGGCCGCGGCGGTGATGACCTCACCGACGGGAACGGCCTCGACGCTCAGTGTCATGAGCCCCGCTTCGTCGGCGGTGACGCTGCGCAGATACCGTGCCGCTTCTCCGACGCGATCGGCGTAGAGGTCAACGATCGCCCGCGGCGCGGTCCGCACGGTGACCGTATCACCGGCAATGCGCACGACGGTGGGTACGGGCGGATCAAGGTGCATCGGCCCGCGGAACACCGGCCGAAGCCGGTTGCTGCGGAATGTACAGCGGCGCAGCCGCAATCGGCCACCGTCACCGGCGTCCGGGGCCCCGGCGCCGCTGTAGCGATTGCCTTCGAACGCGCAGTCCCACACGTCGGCCTGGGCGTCATCACGAATCGCTAGGCCGTGGCCGTGGTTCCGCCGGATCGCCCCGCCCTGAACGTCGATGGCTGTTTCGCCGAAGAGCACGACGCCGAAGTCGCCGCTGCGTTCGATGCGGCATGAACGGATCTGCGCCTGGGCGCGATCCTGCAGCTCGATGCCGCGCGACTGGTGCTCGACGATCGAACCGTCGGTCATCCACACTTGCGCATCGCCGGCCGCGATCATGCCAAACCGCGATCCCTGCGTCAGTGTGCAGCCGGTCAGTTTGATGCGGCCGCGTCGGCTCGCGTCAATCTGGGCGAAACCCGACTGCTGCACCCGCGTATTGGCAACCTGTACCGCGCCGTCGTCAGCGACGAGGATGCCCCACTGACCGTTCGCGTCGAACATGCACTCGTGAATCGTCGCGCGGCTCCGTTCGAAAGCGGCCAGTCCCGCCTCTGCGTTGCGACAGATGGCGGTACCGGTCACGCTCGCGGCCGTGTCGCCATGCAGAACGATGCCGTGCAGGTGATTGTCGCGAAGCTCGCCGCCACGAAGGCTCACCTGACCGCGACCGAACGCCGCGATGCCGGCGCCGTCGCTGTGGATGAATCGGCACTCAACGAGTTGTACATCGGGGCAGTCCGTCAGCATCAGTGCCCGGCCCTCGCCGCCGGCCAGCGTGAGCCGTTCGAGCGTCAGGCGGGCCTGTCGGACGATGAGCACGGCATCGGCTCCCGGCTCGGTTTCGATCGTGAGGCCGGTGGTCGGCGCATCGACGCGGTCGTGCCCGCCCGTTGATGTCATTGGTGCGTAGCTCAGCGGCCGATCGATGCGGATCCGCACGGCCTGGGCACGGAAGACGCTCCGGTCGAATTGAATGATGTTGACGTTCGGGTCGCGCGCCGCCCGTTCGAGAGCGAAGCGAAGCGTCAGACCGTCGGCGGATTCCGCGTCGTCCGCGCGACTGACGATCAGCACGTTGCCGGCGTCATCACCGGCCGTCGGCGCAACCGCGGCGTTCGGTTCGGCCGCCAGTGCCGTACCCACCCACAGGATCGCCAGCAGCGCCCATTCGGCGTAACCGACCGTGATTCGTGACGTGCCCCGCATGAAGCGAAAGGCCCCCAGCCTGTCGCTCACGCTGCCGCAGAAGAGATGTGCCGCCGCTGCCTCCGTGCCGCGTCCGCACGCGGGCGGCCTCTCCGCCGCGCAGCGTGACCCCAACCCGGTATCGGCGCGATGGATAGCGTGCTTAACCCTTCCTCGGGCGTGTCGATTTCGCCCGCGAGGGAGTTACCGGAACGTCGCGTTTCGACCGCCGGAACGGCCTGCATTCTGGGACGTGGATGCCGCCCGTGTTCGGCGGCAAGAAAAAGACGCTCGGGTATCCAGCCACGGATCCGCGCCGAATGACCAGGCGCGGGCCATCGCCGCGACGGGGGTCCCCATCCATAACCTCTGGTGCACGCTTCGCGGTTTCGTTTCCCTCCCTTGACACACGGCGAGCACGGGGTAGACTGCGCCGGATCGTGTTACGTTTTTAGAAAACGTGCTACACTCGGCGCGGGCGGGCGCCGATTTCTGACTTACCAGGAGGAATCGATCATGAAGCAGGTTCTTACAGTCGGAGTTGCGGCGTGGCTCGCCGTGGTCGCCGTCGCCGCGGCCGAAACGCACTGGGAAATTCAGGCCGTCGATGCGAACGGGCTGGGCACGCATCCGAAGGTCGGGGCTGACCCGGATGACCCGGCCAACCGTGTTGTGGTCGAAGGCATCGCGCTGAACGCCCCGTCGGAGTTGTCCAACCTGAGCATGTGGTGGCAGCTCTATGTCCAGGGCGAAGGCGACGATCACGCGGGTACGGCCGCCTGGTCGGGCATCTTTTTTCAATGGGACCTGTACCCTGAGCCGTTCCTGCTGACGAATATCGCACCGGGCGACCGCGTCCGGCTCACCGGCTTCATCGAGAACCATCTCGGCAAAATCAACATTACGGAGCGGCACTCGGACGAACCGGCGTACAACTTCCTCGTCGAGATCCTCGAACCCGGTGTGGGTATGCCCGAGCCGGAAACGCCGTCGAGTCTGGCGGCGTGCTTGGGCTTCGACGTGACGCGGCTGACCGGCGGCGAATGGTATCAGAGCCGCTGGGTGCGCCTCCGTGGCGTGCGGGCCGACTCGGGCACGTGGGCCGGCGGCCAGCATGTTTGGGTAACCGACGACGATGGTGTCACAATGTTTCCACTCTACCTGACATCCACGGCCAACTGGAACACGACACCGCAACCGCTGGGGCCGTTTGACGCGATCGGCGTGTTTGATCAGGAGGCGGGTCTCGGCACCCCCATGAATCCGCCGTACACGAGTGGTTACCGCCTCTGGGTCACCAACACGAACGGCATCGTTCCGTGGCCGTGCACCGGCGACGCCGACGAGGACGGCGACGTCGATCTGACCGACTTCGGCACCTTCTCGAGTTGTTTCAACGGTCCGAACCGGGCGCCAGCGGCGGACGATTGTGATGGCATGGACTTCGACATGGACGATGATGTGGATCTGACGGATTTCGGTATGTTCTCGAGTTGTTTCAACGGTCCCAATCGTCCGGCACCGGCTGCCTGTTACACGGCGCCATAGGCGAACGTATGCGCCCGCGCGGATTCACACTGATCGAGCTGCTGGTCGTGGTGGCGATTCTTGCGCTACTGATCGCGATTCTGTTGCCATCGCTATCCATGGCACGGCTCCAGGCAAAGCTCGTGAGAGTGCGCAGCGACCTCTATCAGATCACGCTGGCGCTGGAAGCGTATGCCATCACGGAGGATCCCAAGCGAACGTCAGGCGCAGGCAACGCATCAACGAAGGCGCCCAGCCCGTATCCGCCGGCGTTCTCGTTCTGCAGCGGCGCCGGCCAGGAGGTCGAGAACTATCACGGGCTGCCGAAGGAGCTGATCACATCGCGCACGCTGACGACGCTGCCCGAGGATGTGTTCAACCCCGGCCGCACGTACAAATACACCACGCCCGGCTGGACACCCCACGGCAACCTCGGCGCGCCGACCCGCATCACAATCAAGCTGCCGAAAGGCTGGCCGGCCTACGCCGCCGAAGACGAGCCGCTCGAAGTCGAGCGCTATCGTGAAGTGCGAGACTCCCCGGTGAAGTGGGCGGTCTGGAGCGTCGGGCCCTGCGGAGCGAAACCGTTTTCCGAATCGGCCATGCTCAACATCCCGTTCTCGAAGAAAACGTGGTACCGGCGCGGCAGTGGTCCGCGCGGCGACGGGATTATCTCGGTGATGAAGACGACACTGCCAAGTGAGTTTTTCTGGACGCTGGAATAGAACTCAGGGCCTGGCCGCGGTGCTCTGCGCCGTAACCGGCACGAGCGGCGTCAGTGAATCGGTGTCCCGTCGCTGAGTGATGTCGAGAATCGCGGCGGCGGCCGCCAGTTGAACGCGTGGATCGCCGGGGGTCTCCATCTGCTTGCGAAGCGCCGTGAGGGCACCAGGCTCGCCGATGGCGCCGAGCGCAAAAGCCGCCTGCGTGCGAATGCGCATGATCTGATTCTCGGGTGGATCATCGGGCAGGTTCTGTGCGGGTTCGTTCCATTCCACCGACTGCAGCGCCAGCTTGTAGCCGTCGTTGTAGCCCATTTCGCCCAACGCCCGGGCGGCGGCGAGTTTCGATTCGAGATAGGGCGCTTTCTCCAGGGCGTATCGAAGCGTATCGACCGCCCGCGTGTTGTGAGCCCGCCCCAGCGTGATCAGCGCGAACGCCTGGCGATCACCAAACCCGCCGCCGGCGTAGAACAGGATCTGTTCGACCGCCCGCTTGTCACCCAGCAGCGCCATCGACTCCAGGGCCTGCAGGCGCACACTCTCATCGTCGTCCTCATAGGCGCGGCGCAGCAGCGCGATCGCCCCGGGTTCTTCGAGCCGGCCGAGCACCAGGACCGCGTTGCGGCGAACCCGCGCATCCGGGTGGGCCCGCACGATCTGGCCGAACTCGTCGACGAAGCCCGGATCGCCCAAGCGGCGCAGGGCAAACATCGCGGCGACGCGGACGTTCGCATCGGGATCCGCCAGGCACACTCGCAGCAGCGTCTCCGAAGGCTCATGCCGGATCGTGCCGAGCGCGATGCAGGCGGCGAACCGAACGCCCGGATGCTCATCGTTGATCGCTTCGCGGAACCAGGTGACGGCCTTCTCACCTTCCGTGCGCTGGAGGCCCTCGATGGCCTGTGCCCGGATGACCGGATTGTCCTGAAACGTGACCGCGGCGGTCATGTACTGCATCGCGAGCGTGCGCAGCGCGTGCGGATCCTGCGTGGCCGCCGGCGCGCAGGCGGCCAACAGGGCCAGCCCGCCGCATGCGGCAGCAACCCACAGGCCGCGCGTCGCGCCACATGGCGGCTCATACGACAAAGGCTTCGCGGTCATCTCAGGCCTCCGCATGTCGGTGTCTGAACCAGTTAGCACGCACACGGGCGGCCAGCGCCTCGGCGAGACAGGCGACCCCGAGCAGCGTACACAGGATCGCGAACCAGTCACCCCACTGACTATAGACGCTGTGGCGGGCGTCGAGGTTCACGTGACTCACGCGCCAGCCGGTGATGCCCTCCCATGGCTGCCGGCCGGGCGCCGAAACGAGGTCGCGAATCCTCCCGTCCGGGTCGATGAAGCCGCTGCAACCGGTGTTAACCGCCCGGGCAATGCCGACGCGGTTCTCGACCGCCCGGAACGCACAGATCGCCAGATGTTGCGGCAATTCGTGGCTGTGCCAGAACCAGCCGTCGTTACTGATGTTGAGCAAGAAATCGACCCGTTTGTTGCCATCCGGTCCGGTGACGAACTGCACGTTGACGTCGGGAATCACGTCCTCGTAGCAGATCGGTACGGCAAAGTGAAACGCCCGATCGTCGAGCGATTTGGCGCGCATGTCGAAAACGGTATGTTCGGTGCCGGCCGTCAGCGAGTACTCAAACCCACCCGCTCCCCACGGTGTCATGGCATTCAGCTTGCGGTACAGAGAATGCAGCCGCCCGTAACGGAACGGCACATACTCGCCAAAGAGCACCAGGTGGATCTTGTCGTAGCGGCGCGGCTCGCCCTCGCCGGGAGCGTAGACGAACGCACTGTTGAACCGCTCGTAGCGCGGATAGACCCGCTTGGGGTGCAGTTCCAACGACGCACTGCCGACGACGATGTAGGCATCCTCGCGAGCGGCGGTCTCGACGAAATAGTCGTGGCATTCCCGGGCGAAGCGTATCGACGGGTCCGGAACCTCCTGACCGAGTTCGCGGTACTCGCGGTTCAGGTTCATCATCCAGGGCGTCTCGGGCAGGAGGAACAGGTCCGGGCCCTCCACCGCCGCCTCGGCGAGCAACCGTCGATACACGTCGCGCTTCTCTTCTTCCGTGGTTTCGCTTTCCTTTGTCGCTTCGAGGATGAAGTCGCCCTGCAGAACGGCCACCTTCGGACCAGGGGTGAATTCGCTCTGGGCCAGACGGAAACGGCCGTACACGAATGTCCCGACGATCAGCGCGAGCACGAAGACGCTTGCCGGTACGAAGCTTCGCGATCTCGGCGTCGCGCGGTCGCGGCCGAGTCGTGGACCGGCCACAAGCCACCCGGCCAGCCAGCCGTTGGCGGCGGCGAGCACGAAGCTCAGACCGTAGGCCCCGACCAAATCGCTGATCTGGATCATCGACAGGATGCGATAGTGGCTATGGCCCAGCAGGAACCAGGGGAAGCCTGCCGCGGTGTGCGAACGGATGAACTCGGCCATGACCCAGACGACCGGCACGAGGAACGCCAGCGGAACGCCTCGCCGTCGATGCATGTGGCGGATCGCCCAGGCCGCGATCAGATAGTAGATACCGCAATACAGCGACGCCGCGATGTAGCCGGCCCCCGTTGCATACCAGAGCCACCGCAGATTGACGAGAAAGAACGCCGCACCGAGCAGGTAGCTCGCCAAGTACACCGTACCCGGCCGGCGGGCCGCGGCCACCACGATCAGCCACGGCACCAGGCAGACATACGCCAGCGGCCAGACCGCATACGGCGCGTGGATCAGGCTCTGCAGAGCCAGCGTGGCCGCCACCAGCGCGAAGACCGGCCAGCGGCGCTTGATCGTCAGTCGGCCGGACAGCACTGGCGCCGTCGGCCGATGGGCCGGTCGTGAAGCGCCGCCGCCACCTGAACGCGATTTGGCTTTCGATTTCCGAACGATGGTTACGCTTCCCAATACGGATCCAGCCTTCCCAGGCCCCGACGATGCCGACCGCTCAAGGCACCATGGCCACGGCTCGCCCCGCGATTCTGTCGCAAGCGCCGAGCGACGTCAACGTCGACACGCCCAGACTCGTTTGTTCGTGTGTTACCACCGCCCTGTGGCTGGTCTCTCTGCCCTCTGGCGTCCGTCTGTGGAGCTACCGATACTGCTCCGGAATCGGCAGGCCGAGATGATCCATGACTTTCATCAGGTCGTCCCAGGCCTTGCGCTTTTCGCCGGGGCTGCGGAGCAGGTATGCCGGATGGTATGTCGGCATCAGCGGCGTGGGCTCACCGACGAGCGGCGTGCCCGAGGTGTAAAAGTCGTGGAAGCGGCCGCGCAGCCGGCCGATCGACTCGGTACTCTTGAGCAGCGTCTGGGCCGCCGGCGCGCCGAGCGCGACGATGACCTCCGGCTGCAGGATCGTGAGCTGCTCGAACAGGTACGGCGAGCACGCGGCGATCTCGTCGGCCGCCGGCGTGCGGTTGTCGGGCGGACGGCATTTCAGCACGTTGCAGATGAACACCTCGTCGCGTGAGAGACCCATCGCCTCGATCATCCGCGTCAGCAACTGACCGGCGCGGCCGATGAACGCCACGCCCTGCATATCCTCATCGTGGCCGGGGGCCTCGCCGACAAAGACCAGCCGGGCCGCGGGACTGCCCTGGCCGAACACCGTCCTCGTGCGGGTCTGGCTCAACGCACATCGCGTGCAGACCTTCACGCGCTCGTTGTCGATGCGATCGAGCGCCTCGCGGCGGGCCTGGACCTCGGCGGGTGGAACGACCGCGGCCGTGCTGCCCAGCCGCTCGACCGGCGGCAGCGGAACCTCGGACACGCCGAGCAGCCGCTCGGTCTCGAGGTGCTGCCGCAAAGCGGCCCGCGTAGATTCCTGTGATTCCGCACTCATGCCGATCCTCCGATACTGCTCCAACCCTTACCGTTGTGGTGCCGGCAATGTCTTCCGAGGGCGTACTGTTCGCAAAAGAGGCGGTGCTCAGCGACGCACACGGGCAAACCCGCGCCCTCCGGGCGAGAGCCGTTGAGCAGGTGAGCCGTAGATCAGTAGAGCGAAGTACGCACCAGGCTGCTGCGCCTACATTCCTACGAGCCTGCCCATACCACCCGGCGGTCTGGTGCGCCAACGCACTGGCGGATGCCGACGTCCGTCGGGACCAGTGGCACCCGGCCGCGCATCTGTTACCATATTGGCGGTATGAGTGCGAATCGCAAACTCCGCATCTATCTGGTCGGCAACCCCGCCAAGCCCCGCGTCAACGAGGTGCAGGCGGCCCTGGCGCACGATCTGGCCCCTTCCGTGGAGGTGGTCGGCTCGGGCACGACCGACGATCTGTCGGCCGTAGCGGGCCTAGCGCCGGATCTGGTGGTCGTCCTCGGCGGTGATGGGACGCTGCTGAGCATCGCCCGCGGGTTGGGCGCCCATCAGATTCCGATCGCAGGTGTCAATTTCGGAAAACTCGGCTTCCTCGCGGAGTTCGATATCGAGGAGGTCAAGACCTATCTCGAATCGCTGGTCGGCGAGGCCCCGGCCTATTCCGAGCGGAAGATGTTGGAGGTGACCGTTCGCGGCGCCGACGTCGCACCCCATACCGAACTGGCCGTCAACGACTGCGTGGTCCACGCCGGACCGCCGTTCCGCATGATCACGCTGGCGGTCCGTGTTGATGGCGAGCTGCTGACGGAGATGGTCGGCGACGGGCTGATTCTCAGTACGCCCTGCGGCTCGACCGCGCACAACATGTCGGCCGGCGGACCGATCCTGCTGCCGGGTGCTCGAGGGATCGTCGTTACGCCCCTGTGTCCGCACTCGCTGACGCACCGCCCACTGGTCGTCGAAGCATCCGCTGTAATCGAAGTCACGGCCCTGCGCTGCAATCCGGGCACGACCGTTTCGCTCGACGGCCAAGTGTCGCTGCCGCTGTGCGAGGGTGATGCCGTGGCTGCCCGATGCTCGCCACACCGGCTCAAGCTCGTCGTGCGGCCCGGTCGGCCGCGCTGGCACACGCTGATCACCAAGCTCGGCTGGGGCCGGGCACCGCACTCGTCCTAGGCGATCCACCCGGGGCAGGCCCCCGGCTTCGGCCTGCGGACCTGCCGGCCCTCCCCACTGGAATACAGGCCATAGTGGCTTGATCGGCGCGCCCGTGACCGGTCGGCACCCGGTTTGGCAGGAACCGCGCTTGCGGGTAGAGTGCGCGGCCGCTGTCCGGACTGGACGGCTCCGTGCCGGCGGGACCCCATCCGGTCAACCGGATCGGCATCACCGGCACGATGACGGCAACACCGAAACTCCATCAACGGGAGACCAGCGCGTGAACAAGAAGACCCCTCAACGCATGGGACGAAGGCAGTTCCTCAAAGGCACGGCCAGCGGCCTGGCCGTTGCGTCGGCCCTGTTGTCGAACGGCGCACAGGCTGCCGAGAAGCCTGCGGCGCGTCCGCGGCGTGCCCGGCCGGGCGCCAACGATCGCGTCGTCATCGGTTCGATCGGCGTGGGCGATCTCGGGCGGCGCCACCATCTGGCCAACTGCCTGCTGCCGAACGAACGGATCGAGGTCGCGGCCGTGTGCGACGTGGACCGAAACCATCGTGACATGGCGGCGCAGATGGTCAAGGATCGCACGGGCAAACGCATTGGGAACTACAAGGACTTCCGCGATCTGCTCGACCGCAAGGACATCGACGCGGTCGTGGTTGTCACACCGGATCACTGGCACGCGATCATCAGCATCGCCGCGATGGAAGCTGGCAAGGATGTCTACTGCGAGAAGCCGCTGACGCTGACGATCGACCAGGGCAAGGCGATGGTCCGGACAGCGCGGCGCTACGGCACCGTGTTCCAGACGGGTAACATGCAGCGCTCCGACCCGCGATTCCGCAAGGCCTGCGAGCTGGTGCGCAACGGCAAGATCGGCAAGATCACCAAAGTCACGACGCACATTGGCGGCATCGACGCCGGCAAATGGGAGCCGGTGCAGACGCCGCCGGCCGAACTCGACTGGAACTTCTGGCTCGGACCGGCGCCGTACGCCGATTACTCGCCGAACCGTTGCCATTATCAGTTCCGGTGGTTTGAGGACTACTCCGGCGGCAAGATGACCGACTGGGGCGCCCATCACAACGACATCGCCCAGTGGGGCCTTGGAATGGATGGTACCGGCCCCGTCAAGGTGCACGGCAAGGGCACGTTCCACGAGAACGGACCGCACGATGTGCCCGGCTCGTTCGAGGTGACGTACACCTACGCCAACGGCGTCGAACTGATCTGCCATTCGGAAGGCGAGAACGGCGCCAAGTTCCACGGCGAGGACGGCTGGCTTTTCGTGAACCGCAGCCGAATTGAGGCGTCGGACCCGGCGATCCTCGAAATCGAGCTGGGGCCCGATGATGTCCGGCTCTACAACACGGGTGACGATCCGAATAACTGGGTGAATCATTACGCGAACTGGCTCGACTGCATGAACACGCGCGAGCGCTGCCTCTGCGATGTCGAGGTCGGCCACCGGTCCGCCACCGTGTGCCATCTTGGAAACATCGCGATCAAGCTCGGGCGCGAACTGCAGTGGGACCCGAAGGCCGAGCTGTTCGTCAATGATGACGAGGCGAATCGGATGGTGAGCCGGCCGATGCGGGCCCCGTGGCATCTATAGGCCAGCGTTGATGAGTGCGTGTGAGTCGACAACGGACCTGAATCTCAACAAGGAATAGCTCGATGAACGAGATCCTCTCCCATATCAGCAAGCTCAACGACACGGATCGGGCCGCGGCCTACGTGGCCGATCGCGCGTTGCGGACCGCATGTTATGCCGTGATGAACCCGGCAAAGGCCACTGAACGGGCGCAGCTCGCCGCGGCGCTCGCCGAGGCGTTCCAGGCCACCGTGACGCCGGAGCCGCCGGCCAAAGAACCGGACAAGAAGATGGAGCCCCACCCGAAGCACGATGAGCGAACGCGCAACATGCTGCTGCGGTTCCTGGCCGACGTCGGGACGCAGGCCGAGGTGCCCGCGATCGCCGGCGTCCTGGGCGAGCTGAACCTGCGCGAGATGGCGCGGTACGCCCTGCAGGCGATCGGCGGAACAGCCGCGACGACGGCCCTGATCGGCACGCTCGAGGCGTGCGGGCCGGAGTT
This sequence comes from Phycisphaerae bacterium, assembly GCA_016928855.1. Lineage (GTDB taxonomy): Bacteria > Planctomycetota > Phycisphaerae > UBA1845 > PWPN01 > JAFGKA01. Next base: position 2,487 of record JAFGKA010000069.1, on the reverse strand, counting down.
CCGCATCGGCGTCATCAACACCCTCGCGGATCTCGGCGGCGCCGACGCCGCGGCGGCCATCCGGGCCGCGGCCAAAGATGCCGACACCGATGTCCGGATCGCCGCGATCGAAGCGCTGGCGGCCCTGGGCGATCCGGCCAATGACGCCATCATCGCGAAGGCCTGCGACGGGCGGCGTGTCAAGGTCACGAAGCGGGCGATGAAGGCACGGCTGCGTCTGGCGGCGAATCTTGCCGAGCAGGGCAACGCCGCCGCGGCAAAGCGCATCTACGAGGCGCTGGCGCGGACGGATACGCCCCAGGCCAAAGCGGCGAAACTGGCCCTGAAGCAACACTGATGCTGTTGGCGGGGTGACCTTCGCTGATCCGGTCCCGACGTACGTCGGGATCCGCCGGTGATCGAGCAACCACTGTACGCGGCCGTGGAAAAACGCAGCCGAACTGCTGAAAGCCGCACTGGCGGTCACGGTTGGTGTCTATCGCCCCTGCGGGGCTACGCCAATTTTAGGTCATTCATCCCAGGGGCTCACGCTGCTGGTTACATACCTGTGCCCCTTCAGAGCAGCAGCATATAGCCGCGCGGAATATAGCGGTCAGCGTCTCGCCGACCGTCTTGGCAATCGACGAGGGCGCCGTGTGCGAAAGCCCGGCCGGCGGGGACGCCGGCCGCTACAGTGTGTGGGCCGTGATCGACGACATCGGGAACGATGCGTCCGACGATCATCTTGCACAATTCGCACCGCTTGAGAGCAGTGACACATAGGTCAACCGGCGCCGAGCGGCGCGGGGGCTTGCGTCGGTATTGCGCGCAGGAATTCGACCAGATCGTCCGCCACGGCATTCAGCGCCTCGCCCAGGGCTTCCATTTCGGCCTTGCGCATAGTTTCATCAAATGTCAGGTCGTCACGTACCTGCTTGGCCGTGCACGTTTCGACCGCCGCGGACGTGAACGGCACGATGCCGGTGCGAACATCGAGCAGGACCACTTCGAGTCGGCATGTGGCCTTCGCCTGATCGGCGGCGAGCAGCTTCTCCTTCCCGTACAGGATGCTTGACGAACGATAGAGCAATAACAGGTCGGCTTGATAGCGGGCCGCCGCCTCGCGGAGGTGGGGGATCGTCCGTCGTTCCGGGACCAGTAGTGCCGGTAACACGGATGCATCGACGATCCGCTCGGCGGTCTGCACCTTCTCCAGGAACGGTCCGACAATCGCGGCGTCGGCCTCGGGGGAGCCCTGGCGCCACCACTGCCGCCATGGGTCGGCATCGTTCAGGCACAGCACGGCCAGACGGGCCTTTGGCGCGAGCATGATCCTTGAACTGAGAATGGTGTCGATCGCTTCGTTGCTCAGGACCGCCGAGTCGCCCGGGAAGAGCGACGCGGTCATCGCTTCCCGCGACTGGTACGCGCGTTCGGCCATGTAATCGGACTTTGTAGAAACCGTTGCACACCCACCTGCCACAATCATCACGCAACAGGCCAACCCGATCTGTCGCATCTGAGCCTCCTTGCACAACCATGCATGCTGAACACGCCGCCGTCGCTCAGTCGCTCACGGTCGTCTCGTACCGTACTCCTTCGGGCACGGGCACGGCGACGGAAACCGTGGTGCCGTGATCACCGGCCGTTTTCGATTGGGAATCGACCGCCACGAACGCCGTGAAGGCCGACATCAGGCCGTATTCGAGTGCGACCTCTTTGATTTCACCGGGCAGGTCGGTGTTGGTATCGTACGTCGCCTGGTCCGCGAGGTCGGCGATGCGCATTCGCGCCCAGACGCTCGGCAGGCCTTTGTGTGTGGCCGCGGCGTCGTCGGTGTTGGCGTGGAGCGTGATGTCCTGTCTGCCATCGCCAGCCGTGCCGGCCACACGAATCGTTGCGTTGCCGGCGCCTTTGAACCGCCCTGTCAGCACCACCGGGCGACCGACGAACAGGTCGGGGATGCGACGCGGATAGACGTCCGTGACGTCGAGGCCGCCGAAGTCGATGTCGATGTCGGTCATCGCCGCATGGCTGACGCACTCGTAGAAGCCGTCCACGGCCTGGGCCGCGCTTTCATCGATGCCGACAAACGCGACCGCCCCACGACCGATTTGGGCCATCCGCGTCAACAGATAGCGATTCGTTGAGGAGCCGATCCCGAAACTGAAGATCCGTGAGGCGCCGAGGCGCTTGTGGACCTCGCCGAGGATCTCGGCGTCGTTGCCGATGAAGCCGTCGGTCAGAAACGAGACGACCCGCACGCGCTGCGGATCGTGCGCGAAATCCAGCGCAGCCTTGATCCCTTCGATCATCATCGTGCCGCCGCTGCCCTCGAGCGAATCCAGATACTTCAAGCCGCGTTCGACGTTTCGCGGTGTCGCGGGGATCGGAGCCGGCCCCATCGCGGAAGCGTTATTCGAAAAGCGGATGATCTGGAACGTGTCGCGGGCCTCCATGCGGCGCAGGGCCCGGCGGACGGCCGACTTGGCGATCCGGATCGGCTCG
>JAFGKA010000529.1 GCA_016928855.1 Phycisphaerae bacterium | reverse complement strand
GCGGGCTGCCGCGTCCGCGAATCGGCGGATGGCGATTTCGAACTTCGCGGGATCCTTGACTTTCACGATGACGAGCGGAATGGATGCCTTCGTCTGCACCTCGCCGAAGTGAACATCCTCGCCCTGGGTGATATCGGGAACTGCCGGCTGAAACGCTGCCACGGCCACGGACTGCACGTTCGCCAGAATGTCGTCGCGCAGGTCAAGTCCAGTCTTTTCCTTGAACTCGGCCAAGCGCTTCCGGATATCGCGGGCGTCCGCCTCTATGTTCCGCGCCTTCCTGACCTGCTCAACCAGCGCGAGCAGCGCGTCAAACTGCTTCGCTCCGTCGTCCAGGCTGACGGTCGCGAAACCGAGCACGTCGGCGGGCACATACGCCAGCAGACTGCGATCCACCTTTGCCGTCCGCAACACGTCATACATGGCGCAGGCCGACCCCGCCTTCAACGCGGCGGACACCTCGGCGAGCAGGCTGTGATCGGCCAGACGCAGCCGGCTGACCACCTGTTCCAGTGCGTCGAGCCCGACCGTTTCCATCACGGCCAGTTGCCCGGGATCACCGTTGTGCTTCATTGCGTTACGCATCAGATCCATCACGCGCGTCATGTCGGCGTAAACCAGGACGGCGCTGTCGCGCCGGCGCGCCGCGGCCTGCCGCTGGAACTCCTCGCTATCAGCCAGCGACGACGTCGCTTTGCCCGCAAGGCGATCGAGCGCTTCCTTGAGCGTCGTCTCGTCCGAACTGGCCAGGAACGCACGGTCACTTGTGGCAAGCCAGATTGACCGGAGCTGGCCTTTGTGGCGGCCGACCGTAATCGCACGAACCATCGCCATGCCATACGGCGTCGACGCGCCCCCTTCCGCAGTCGCAAACGCCAATCCCAGAATGCCGCGCAACGCGTCGCTCTGGCCCGGGTACAGGACGGCAACGAACTTCGGAATACCGTTTCCGGTATCGCTCAGGTCGATCTCCTGCAAACCGACGGCAATCCCCTCGATCTTTTTGAACTCACGCACCATGTCGGGGTTCAGCAACATGGCGGCTGGCGCCGTGAGCACCCCCTTCACGCCAGTCGTTGCCTGCGTAGCGGCGGCGCGCCCCATGATTGCCGACAGCGGATCCGGCATACCCGCCTCGGCGAACATTGCGAGGATGTGTTCCAGTTGGGCGCCGGGGCGAATCAGCTCGGCATAAACAATCGTCTCCGGCGGCATGATCGACGCCGGATTCGCCGTGGCGAACAGCTCGAGCTGGCGCTTGGCTTCGGCGACGAGCTGCGGCTGCTCGGCGTGCTTCTCGACGACGGTCTGGAATTCGGCGCTGGCCTTGTCCGGCTCGCCGCGCTTGGCCAGGCACATGCCGAGCCGCAGCCGCGCCTGCGCCCGAAGCGGCTTGGGTGCCGCCTCGTCGGCGACAACGCGTTCATACAATCCGATCGCCGCGTCCAGATTGCCGAGCGTGTTCTCCTGATACGCCGCCTCGCGCATCAGCACGTCTGGCGAATCGTCCGCGGCCAGCAGAAGCGCCGGACAGATCACAAGCGCGGCCACACCGGCCACGAGCACCCAGGGGTTCTTGCGTGCAGACACCGTTGACTCCTTTCGACTTGCTCAGTTGCGCACGGTTGGTAGCGGCTCGGCGCGCATGCCCGGCTCACCCAGCGATACCGCGAGGTGATCGATCTCGTCCCACACCTTGCTGATGCGGGTCTCGATCCCCGCGACGCGATTCGACGCGTCGGGCGAAGCCCACGCCTGCGCGAGTTCACCCCGCAGGCGCCGCAGATCCTCCTGCAGCGCGTCCAGCCGCTGGCCTGTGGCTCGGAATGCAGATGACATAGGTCGCTCTCCTTGCTCACGTTTCCACTAGATACAGTTTCCTTGGAGAGAAGTTGTCATCCACGGGCCCGAAATTGTCGGAAAGTGTCAGATTTTCGTCGCGCGCGGAGGCAGAGACGGCTTAAATGGTTTTGGCGAAAGGAATTACGGGATAAACTTGTACCCGACCCCATGGACGGTCAGAATGTGAACCGGCTGACGTGGGTCGGATTCGATCTTCCGGCGGAGGCTCACGATGTGGTTGTCCACGGTCCGGTCGGTCGGGAAGGCGTCGGTGCCCCAGATCTTGTCCAACAACGTCGCCCGAGTGACCGGCTGGCCAGCCCGCTCGGTCAACAGTCGCAGAATCTCGGATTCGTAGTGGCCCAGCGGGTATGTCCGGCCCGCCCGGCGAACTTGGCCGCGGAGCAGGTCCACCTCGGCCTCGCCGATCCGGAGGTGCTCGGTCATGCCTTCGACGCCCCCGCCCCGTCGCAGCGCCGCCTTGATCCGCGCGAGCAACTCCCGCACCCCGAACGGCTTGGTGATGTAATCATCGGCGCCGAGTTCCAGCCCGCGCACGACGTCAATCTCTTGCGACCGGGCCGTCAGCATCAGGATCGGCGTCGTGTAACCAGCTTCGCGCAGTTGGCGGCAGACCTCGAAGCCGTCCATCCCGGGCAGCATGACATCGAGCAGGATCAGGTCGGGCTGTTCCGAACCGACCAGGCGCTGCACCTCGTTACCATCGGACGTCTCGACGACCTCGTAGCCCTCGAACGCGAGGTTGTCGCGCAGGCCGCGCAGCATGTCAGGTTCATCTTCAACGACCAGGATCTTTGGCATGACCCTATGATGGGCGGATACAGGGGTGAACGTCAACGGGGCCAGTCAGCCCTGGCGTTAGACGGCAGCGGTCTGAGCCGCAACGCGCTGATAGATATCCAGGCAGCGCCGGGCCGAATCGCTCCAACTGAGCTTGCGGACTTCAAAGCTGCCGTGTTCGCGCAGCGTCGAGTGTAGCGGCGGGTGACGCAGCACGGCGATGATCTTGTTCGCCATCTCGTCGATATCCCAGAAGTCGACCTTCAGCACGTGCGACAGAATCTCCGACACGCCGGACTGTTTGCTGATCAGCACGGGGACATCGTTGGAGAGCGCCTCGAGCGGCGCGATGCCGAAGGGCTCGGAGACGCTGGGCATGACATACAGATCTGCCATGCGAAACGCGCGATCGACATCCTCGCCGCGCAGGAAGCCGGTGAACAGCACCTTGTGGCCGATGCCCATTTCCGCGGCGAGTTCGATCGTCCGCCGCGTCATGTCGCCGGACCCCGCCATGATGAACCGGACTTCGTCGTAGACCTGCAGCACCTTCTTGGCGGCGGCGAGGAAGTACTCGGGCCCCTTCTGCATGGTGATGCGGCCGAGGAACAGGACAATCTTCTCGTTCCGCCCGATATCAGGCAGTTTGGCGCCGTTGCGCTTGCCGTTGGCCTCAATGGCGTTGTAGACCACCTCGATCTTGTCCGACGGCACGCCATACCGACTCTCGACGAGCTTCTTGGTGAAGTGACTGACCGTGATCACCTTGGTGGCCCGGTGCATGCCCGCGCGTTCAATGTCATAGATGCGCTGGTTCACATGCTCACCACTGCGGTCAAACTCGGTGGAATGCACGTGAACGACAAGCGGCTTTCCAGTCAGCGATGCGGCGGCGATACCGGCGGGGTAAGTCATCCAGTCGTGGGCATGGATCACGTCCACGCTCACTTCCGTCGAAATGCGCCCGGCGAGGCGCGCGTAGCGGTCGATCTCGCCGAACATGTCACCGGCGTAGTGTTCGCCGGACTGACCTCCGGCAAGAACATTCAGTGGTATCGATGCGTGCGCCCCGCCGACCGTCGCCTCCGTGACCTTCCGTTGAAGCTCGGTCATGCGCTGTGCGTATTCGCCGGGTGTTTGATAGGGCGACAGCCCTGTGTCAATCGTCCGGAACTTGACTCGCTGAAATTCGCTGAGCTGATACTCAGTGTTGAACGCCGACCCCTCCGCCGGCGTCATCAACTGGACATGGGAACTGAATTGGCTCGCCACCGGTTTCGGCAGGACGAAGAGCACCTCGGTCCCGAGATCGTTCATCGCCTTGGTCAGGCCGTAGCACGCCGTCCCCAGCCCGCCACTGATAAACGGGGGAAACTCCCAGCCGAGCATGAGGACCTTCATGGTCTCGTCACTCCAGGGTAGATCGCAACGGAAGCGGTGAATTCCACGGTCGCTCGCCGTCGCCGACAGCCACGTGAACCATCCGGACCGAGACGCCTATCGTACACGATGGGCAGAAACCGCGCGCCACTATGCGATGAACACATATCCATCGACCATCCCGCGCCACCGGTTCAGTAAACGTTGCACCCATCGATCTTTGCTCAACACCGAGTGACAAAACACCGGACGTGCGGATGACGAGAACGGCGCAACCTGCCGGAAACCAAACGACGGCGCCTACTCGCTTCCGCCCGCCCCGAGCGCTGTCCCAGCTCTCAAGCTTTTCGGCGGTATCTCTTCCTTGCGACGGACGCCAGGCTCGCCGTCGGCCTCTTTCCGGCCTCCGTAACCCCATCCGTGAGGTATGGTTGTTGCTCCGACAAGAAATTAGCACGCATTCAGCCACCTGTCAATCAGTTTCCCGAACGCACGTAAGATATTTCGTGGAAAGCATCACCGAACACCTCGCCGGTAAAAACCCGTCACAGACAAGTCCCCCGCGAAGCCCTTGCCGAGACGGTAATTACGTTGATCTTGAGGGCCCGAAAGCTCCGAATTGGGGTGATCCGCTCGCCCCCGCCGCCACGGAGCGGCGCGTGTGATTTCAGAGAAAACAGCAGATCGTTCTTCACGCCAGGAGGATATTCATGCGCGAGACGGCCGAGGCAACCTGGAACAGTCGTCCGAAACAAGGCGCCAAACGCCGCGCCGCGGAGGGTGAAAACGCGCAACTGACGATCCCGATGGCAGTTGCAGAACTCGGCGGCTTTGAACAGGTCGAAGGCACAGCCGTCTATCGCGCGTTGCCGATCGAGGTGCGTGCCACACTGGATGTCGCGATCCTGCTTCGGCCAGACGAATACCCGACACTGGAGAAGGCGTACGAAGGCATGGGCCTCAAACAGCGGTTCGGCCTCCGTATGGCCGACCTGCGGCGCTACGCCGCCGCATTGGAGGCTTTTGCCCGTCCGCTCATGGCGGCGTTGACCGTGGCCGAACTCCTGCAGGCCCTTCCCCGCAAGTTCACCGCCCGACTCGGCCGGGCCAACAGGCTTCTCGTCTGGAGTCGGTTGGTCCAGCAGGTCGTCGACCCGGACGCCAAGCCACTGTCGGCCACCGAGTTCGCCAAGCTCGCCGATATGCTGCGGGCAGCACGCCCCAAGGCCCGCGTCGCGGGCGCGTCGGAGCGGCCGGATGCCCCTCAATCGCGGGCGCCGGCCAGGCAACTTGGCCCGATCGTCCAACAACTCTACGGCTTGACGCTTCGCGATGACGATGAGAAGAGGGGGGAAAGCGAAAAAGAACACGCGGTACGCACCGTGTGATACCCGTTCGCCACGCGGGAATGGACGTGGCGCCGCTCCAACCGCGGCGCCGCATGTCCGCGAAGAACTAGGCATTCGCGGACAACGTGTATCGTCGTTGTGGTTGATGGCGAAACGGCTAAGCCGTGGTTTCAGTGAGACGGTTCCCCGCCATGTCCGGAAAAACCGTGACAACACTCTCGGCCATTGCAGTTACACTGCAAATCGCAAGTTCCGCAAGCGCGGCGGATCGGATCGAACCCTTCGACGGCGCTCAGCGACTTGTCACCACCTATTATTTCAACTGGTACATCGACGGTCGTACGCACAAACGCCCCGCCGGTAAGGTGAACCGCAACTCTGACAAGGATCCCGTGCGCTGGGCGTGGGAACCGCAGTACCCGACAGGTCAGGAGCCGGGCGCCGCGATCTTCGGGCTGGATGATCCTGCGACGTGGCCGCGAAAACGACTTCCCGATACGTCGAAGTGGCCGGACTCGGACGATTTTCTCTATCACGTGGCCGAGCTGCGAGCGATGAAATGGGTCGGACTGGATTATGTGTTGGTCGACCTGTGGTGGCCGGGCGACTTCATCACAAAAGACACCCCCACCGACCGGACGAAGGGCCGCTCCCGACGCAGTCGCATCGGCGCGCCGGATCGTGAGCTGGCCGCTCTGTTCGAGGCCTGGCGATATCTTGATCGTCGGGGCGAGAAGCCTGTGAAGCTGGCGGTCTTCCTGGCGACGCCGGCATTCCGTCAAGCGGATCTGCGCGGCGACGGTGGAACGTCGGACAAGTTGCTCGATGCGCTCTGGGCGTTCTACCGTCAGTTCCTCGGCGAGAACAACTACCCAGCCGTCATGCCGTGCCGCGCGCTGGCGGCCATCCGCGATCCACAGGGCCGAAGCCGTTTGATCGTCAACCTGTTTCTGCCGCGCGCGCCCGGCGTCTCGGACGGCGAGTGGATCAGCCGATGGGACGCGAGCACTTTTTCGACGCTCCGCGCGCGGTTTGAGGGCCTGGCGGGCGTCCGTCTCTATCTCAGCGTCAACCAGTATCTGCACGGCCCCGAGGCCGGCGGCTGGGACGGTGTGCAGGCGGATGGCAATGTCGTGGCGATTTCCCGGCGCGCCGGCATCGTCGACCAGGAAATCACGTGGCATGCTTCGCTGGCGGGTCCTTGCCTGCGCGAAGATTCGATCGCGATTGGCTGCGGCTATTTCTTTCGCCACGGAGGCCACGCGCGTCCTGGTGGCAACCTGATGAACCCCGACGGTTCGCCGCGGTACCCTCGCGCCTACCGCTTCCCTAACGAGGACGACGCTATTGGCTCGTATGAGCGGCAATGGCAGGCGGTGCTCAACAATCCCGCGAGCTTTCAAAAGCAGCTTCTGGTTCTGGAATCGTGGAACGAACTGGCCGAAGGATCGCATCTTACGCCGGCGCGTCCGGAGGTCGTCCGCACGGCGGAGGGGCAGTACGTCGATCGGTGGGGCGAGGCGCCGACGCTGTATCTCGAGTTGAGCCGGAAGTACGTCGCCCTGTGGAAGGGAAAGGCCGACACGCCTGCCGTCGAACCGTAGCGGGGCTCATTTATTGGACAACGTAACAAAGCGTACCGCTTGTTTCACGAACGGCCTGCGATGAGGGATGTAGCATTGGTAAGATCCCATCGCTCTGTGGAACAGGAAGGGCGAATGCCGGTCATCCACCTGGGACAACCGGCACCGCCCTTGCGTGTGGAGTCGGCCCGCCGTTCGCTTGCATCCTCGATGGGGACCCGTACAGTCATGATCCTGAGGAGGTCCATTGTCATGCGTCGCATTCCCCGCAGCGTCGTTTGCGTATTCGCGGTGCTTGCCCCGGCCGCGCTGGTACAGGCAGGCGATGATTCCGCGCCAGCACATCCGAACACGCCATCTGCCGCGGGGATCCTGTGCGATCACCGCGCGCGTATCGACTACCGGCGGGCAGGCAGGCCCGCGCTCCGGGTTGAACTGGCCGAGCCCGTGGTGGTGGCGGTCGCGTCGAAGCCGGAGAAGTGGGGTCGTCATCAGTTTCCGACGCTGACGCGGTGGGACGACGGGCGCCTGTGCGTCAGTTGGCACATGGCGGAGGATTCCGCGCTTGCCTACGGGAGCGCGCCGGCAATGGCCGTTTCCACGGATGATGGCAGAACATGGGTGCCGTACACCGGTGTGCCGGGCGTTTCGGGGTTGCGATTGCCCAATGGCGATCGCATTGCGGTTGTGACGCCGCCATCCCGCAAGGTGAGTGAACTGGCGCTACCGGAACCGGTGGGAGCGAGGGTCGACAACTACGGCAATGTGCAGCAGCCGCTGTATCGGCTCGCTGACCTGCCGGCGGACCTTCGCACGGTCTATATGAAGCGGCTGCCGAAGGGCGGCACGGACTGGCTCGCCGAACAGGCCCGGCTAGACGATCCGCAGGCCCTGCGCTACAGCATCCACGGCGTCTTCCCGGTCGTCTGGTGGGGTGATATGTGCGTCGCGTCTGACGGGTCGCTGCTGGCGGGCATCTACCCGGGCTATTGCCTGCGCGATGATGGAACCACGGATCCGAATTGCCACGTGTTCTTCTATCGCTCGAGCGACGCCGGCCGCTCGTGGCAGGTCCAGGGCCGCATCCTGTACGAGCCGGACCTTGCTGCCGATCCGACGGGCGAGCAGCGCGGCGGCTTCACCGAGCCGGCGTTCGACATTCTGCCGGGGGGCCTCTGCCTGTGTGTGTTGCGCACGACCGACGGGGTCGGCGTCGGGCCGATGTACGCCAGCCGTTCGCACGATCATGGCAAGACCTGGTCGCGCCCCGCAGCGATCACGCGCAACGGTGTGCTGCCGCGACTGCTGCGGCTGGCGAACGGCGTGCTCGTGCTCAGCGCGGGGCGGCCCGGTGTGCAGCTTCGATTCTGCACGGATGGCGAGGGAAACGTGTGGACCGACGCGTTCGAGATGCTCGCCTACACGAGTGACAACGACAGCGTCTCGTGCGGCTACACCGCGCTGTTGGTGACGGGACCGGATCGGTTCCTGCTGGCCTATTCCGACTTCGAGCATCCCACCGAAGTGGGCCAGGTCCGCAAGGCCATCAAGGTCCGCGAGATCATCGTAACGCCGCAGTGAACTCGTCTTCACGCGCTGCCTGGCCGAGAAAACGGGTTCAGAAGCCATTAGTCGGCGCCCTTCGTCTTCTTGGAACGACCGATGGAGCGCCGCGTGCTGGTTCAGTTGCGTGCAGCGGTGGTTCGCGTGCCCCGGGCCTCGTTGAGCGACGGTTGTGACGCGATCGGCGTGATCTGACAAGGTGAACGCTTGTCAGTCCGCCAACTCCGCCATAGAGTGATCGCGTGTCGGCAGGAAGTCGCGAGGCGAACATGACAACCACCCCCGACGACGCGATCAGACGCGGCCGCCTGTGCGCCTGGCCGTATGTGCTGTTGTGTGTCGCAGCATGGCTGTTCATCTGGAAGGGGATCGAACCGGCCCAGCTTTATCACCATCAGACGCCGGTGTTCATGACCGGCTGGGACTACCTCGCCACGAGCTGGGCGTCCGGTGCCGGCGGATTGATCGAGTACGCCGGGGCCGGCCTCACGCAGACCTATCACCGTCCCTGGCTCGGGGCCCTGATCCTGGCGATTCTTCTGGGATCTGTGGTTTTCCTTTCGAATCGGTGGCTTAAATATGTTACATACCGGTCGTGCCTGTTCTCGGGATTCGTGCCGGCCGCGCTGCTGCTGACGATGCTGAATGGTCGGGCGTTGCCGATCGCTCCGATTCTGGCGCTGGTTCTGGCCCTGCTGGCGGCGGTCGTGTTCGGCCTCGTCGTCACTACGTCCAGGTGGGCCGCTCCGGTGGCGATGGTGCTGTTGTCGCTGTTGCTCTATCCCGTGGTGGCGGGGCCCTATTTGTTCTTCGTGGCGCTGGCTGTCTTGCACGCCGCGCTGCGTCGGCGGTTCCTTCTTGTCGGGCTCGGCGTTCTGCTGGCTGGGGCGATACCCTATTTCATTGGTGTCTGTTGGTGGCACTGCGGTGTCTACGACGCCTGGCTTCGCAACCTGCTCTTCGAGTATGATCTGAATCCGCAGGTTCTTTCGATCGCCATCTACGCCTTCTATCCGCTCGCCGTTGTGTTGTTGGCGATCGGGTCAGTCTGGATGCGTCGGCGTGCCAAGGCTCCAGCGTCTGCTTCGGCATCGGTGAGCAAGGCGCCGGCGGCATCCGCTGGATTCGCGAGCACTGGCGGGTCCCGACATCACGTCGGGACCAGTGGCACCCGCCGGCGCAACGAAAGTCGCCAACCGAAGGCCGCACCAGTGCCGCTTTTCTGGCGTCGAATGCTCGCCGGCACCGGCGCCGTGGCGGTATTCGCGGCGGGCTCATTGTGGGTCTTCCGCGATGCGCTGGCGACGACCATTCTCCGCGTGGATCGGTACGCCCGCGAGCGGGAATGGGAGCAGGTGCTCGTCGCCGCCGGTCCGCTGCAGTGGTCCGAGATGGACTCCGCGGCCGAACTCGAACGGTTGGTGTTCTTGCCGTTTCTCACGCCGCGTTT